>JAGXFT010000129.1 GCA_024637135.1 Nitriliruptorales bacterium
CGCCCGTCGCACCAAGCTCGATTGGAAGATGTCGGGAACAACCCGCTTGCACGCTAGGTAGAGCCGCGACGGGCACCGGGCAACCCGCCCCCGCACACGTCACACGACGACCGAAACAGCCGCGCCCCACCGCGGCCAACCCAACCTGCCCCGACACCTCCAACCCCACCAAACCCGCTCTTGACACACCACCCCTTGAGATGCTCAGTGCGCGGACACGAACAGGCAGAACGGGTGTCCGACGGGGTCGAACAGAACCCGGACGTCATCCTGGGGCTGGTGCTCGGCAAGGCTCGCACCCAGCATCACCGCCCGGGCGACGGCCCCGCCCAGGTCGTCCACGGACAGGTCGAGGTGCACCTGCATCTGCTGGTCCCCGTCCTCGGACGGCCACGTGGGCCCGACGTGGTTGGGCTCGTGCTGGAAGCACAGCTTCGGGCCGCTACCGGGCGCGAGCAGGACGGCCCAGTCGTCGCGGGCCAGTCGCACCTCCCAGCCCAGCAGGTCGCGGTAGAACGCGAGCAGGTCGGCGACGTCCGGCGTGCCCAGCACGACGGCCGACAGGTCGAACACGGGATCGTCGTTCATGCCGACTCGTCCACGGGGTGGGCGAGGTCCTCGACGACCTCGACGTTGGGCAGCCGGGCGAGGTCCGAGCCGGCCAGCAACACCTTGGCCGAACGGGTCCCGGCCCCCACGACCACCTCGCCGACGGCCGCCACCGCCGCGTCCACCCACACCGGCAGGTCGGACGGCAACCCCGCCACGGTGACCCCGCCGATCTCCATCCCGGTGAGCTCGACCGTGTCCTCGGCCGAGGCGAACGACACCTTCCGAACCCCGAGCCGCTTGCGAACGGCCCCGTTGACGTCCAGCCGGTGCGTGGCCAGGACGACGCACAGCGCCCGCTCCCCGACCGGCTTGCGCGACGCGACCAGGATCGCGTTGGCGGACGCCGCGGGGTCGATCCCGTAGGCGGCGCAGAACTCGGCCGTGTCGGCCAGGTCCGGGTCGCAGTCCATGACGGTGTGGGCAACCCCGGCCTCGGCGAGGTCGGCGAGCACTCGGGGATCGGCAGGCACATGGATTCCGGCGGGTCGCGGACCCACAGCATGGCCGACCCGTCCCGACCGTGCACGCCACCAGCCAGGCGCGCGGACTGGCCCGAATCGCGACGGGCCCCGTGTCGCACCCTCCCGGCCGCGTTGGCGCGCCCGGGTCACCCAGGTCATCGCGATCTCCGTCGGCAGTCGGTCGCCGCTGCGACATCCCCGGTGCGCGGGCGATCCAGGGGACGGACAGACCCTAGGCTCGTCCCCATGGAATCCCACACGGAGCCGCTGTACGGCGACGTCTTCGACGCACTCGACGGCGCCGGCGTCGACTTCGTCGTCGTCGGGGGGTTCGCAGTCGTCGCCCACGGACACGCGCGCCTGACGGTCGACGCCGACCTGGTGGTCGACCTGGCCCCGAGGGCAGCTCGTGCCGCGGTCGCGGCCCTGACCGCCATCGGACTGCACCCGCGACTCCCCGTGGAGGCGCAGGACTTCGCCGATCCCGAGGTCCGCCAGGAGTGGATCGACGAACGCGGCTTGCAGGTCTTCACCTTCAACGACCCGGACGACCCCTTGCGACAGGTCGACGTCTTCGCCGCCTCCCCGGTTCCCTGGGACGACCTTCTGGCGGATGCGGTGGTCGTCCGCCTCGGGGGCCGTGCGGTCCGGATCGCCTCGATCGACCACCTGGTCGCCATGAAGCAGCGGGCGGGCCGGCCACAGGACCTGGCCGACGTCGACGCGCTCCGGGCGCTGCAGGAGGACGCCGATGGATGAGTGGTCGGCCGCCACCTTCGACGGGGCCGCCGTCGCGATGCGCCGCGACCTCGCGGTCCTGGAGCCGGACGAACGCGTCGCGTGGCTGGCCAGGGCCCGGCGGCACGCGGCGGCGACGGGCGCGCTGCAGGCCGAGGTCGAGCGCCGGGCCGAGGAGCACCTCCGCGCCTGGCGTGCGGCGCCGCCGGCCGGAGCCGCAGGTCAGCGCAGGTCGTCGAGCACGCGCAGCAGCGCGGCAGGGACGTCCGACGGGCCGTCGTAGCCGGCGACGGGGGCATCGACTGTGGCACCCAGCGCACGGGCCTCATCGTCGTCCCCGTCGGGGGCCAGCACGACCAGCCCACCGGCCAACGACGCGAGGCGTTCGGCGGCAGCGCGCACGTCACCGGGCTCGGTCGCCCGGCAGTCCGACAACAACACCGTGACCCGCCGGGACGCGGCGGTGCGATCGTGCTGGTCGGCGGCGGCCCGCAACGCCCCGGCCAGGTCGGTCGTGCCGTGTCCGCGCAGGGCCAGGACGTGGTCGACGACCTCGTCGTCCGGGCGCCCGTCGGCCATGGATGCCACCGCGACGACGTCGCGCGCGAACGACAGCACGGCCCGGTCGCGTCCGGCCCGTTGCACGACGGCCGCCGTGGCCAGCGCCGCGGTCGCCAGGTCGCGACCGTGCATCGACCCGGACCGGTCCAGCACCAGGCACCATGCGGTCGACGGTCGGGACCACCTCCGCACCCACAGGCGCTCGACGTCCACCGCCGCCCGGGCCGCACGGGCGTCGACCAGTGCCTCGAGGCTGGCATCGAGGTCGAGGTCACCGGCGTCGGGCCGGTAGCGATCGCGGGCCAGCCGCCCGGTGCCGTGCTGCACGCCCCGGCCCGGGACCGCCAGTCGCAGCAGCAGCCGAGTCGCCAGCCCCCGGGCCCGTTCGCGCAGGTCCCGGTCGGTGGCCGCGGTCAACGCGGCCAGCAGGCCCAGGGTGTCGTCCGGGTCCTCCTCCATCGCCGCCGCCAGGGCATCGTCATCGAGGTCGCCCAGCCGGGGCGAGACGGCCGCGAACCGATCGTGGGCCGCCAACTGTCGCCGGGGTGTCGTCGTCCGCCGGGCCTGGTCGATCCGGGCATCGGCGGCGTCGCCCTCGACGACGTCCGGGCTCAGCCCGCCGGGCGCGTCGCGTCCGGCGGGGGGTGGACTTTTCCCGGGACGGGGTCCCCCGGATCATCATCATCGTCGGCGATCGGGAAGACCGCCGTCCAGAGCTCGTCGATGACGTCCTCGGCCGTGCGGCCGCTGCCCTCGCGCACGCGCACCCGTCCCGACAGCGCCATCAGGGCGGCGTCGAGCCCGAGGTCGCGGTCCACCACGGGCCCGTCACGCACCAACGCCAACTCGGTCGCGACCAGGCAGAGGTCGATCGCGCCCCGCACCGACGAGCCCACGCGGACGTCGTCGTGGTCACGCGACGAGCGCACCACCGCGACCACGCCGGCCAGCCAGTCCGGGTCCAGCCCGGGCGCGTGGCGCGCCACGATGGCGACCTCCTCGGTGGCGTCCTGGTAGTCCAGCGCCAACCGACAGACCCGGTCGTAGACGGCCTGGGAGATGCGGGCGGTGCCGATGGTGTCGAACGGGTTCATCGCCGCGACCAGCCGGAACTCCGCCGCGGCCTCGATCCGCCCCAGTCGGGGGACGTGCAGTTCGCCCTCGCTCATGACCGTCACCAGGACGTTGATGGTCTCCTCGGGGACGCGGTTGAGTTCCTCCAGGTACAGCAGCGAACCGTCCCGCAACGCGCGTGCGAGCGGCCCCGGCACGAACACGTCCGGGTCGTAGCCCTCGGCCAGCACGCGGGCCGGGTCGAAGTGGCCGACCAGCCGGGAGGGAGTCAGGTCGGCGTTGCCCTCCACGAACTCGAAGCCGACCCCCAGCCCGGACCCCACGGCTCGCAACAGCGTCGACTTGCCCGTGCCCGGCGGGCCCTCCAGCAGGACGTGGCGGTCGGCGCGCAGGGCCGCGACGACCAGTTCGAGTTCGCGACGACGCCCGACGACGGCCCGGGACAGGTGCTCGATGAGCACGACTGACTCGCTGCGCTCCTCGGGTTGCAGCACTCGCTCCGTCCGTCCTGCATCCTCGGTGTGATGCGCGGCGTCGATCAGTCGAACAGGATGACGCCGCGGACGTTCTCGCCGTTGCGCATCGCCTCGTAGCCGTCGTTGATCTCGTCGAGCGTGTAGGTGTTGGTGATGAGCGCATCGAGGTTCAGCTTGCCCTGCACGTACATCTCGAACAGCCGCGGGATGTCCGTGCGGATGTTGCAGGACCCGAACAGCGACCCGACGATCTGCTTCTCGTTGAGCGTCATGTCGATGGCCGGCACCTGCATCCCGACCTCGGTGCTGGGGTGGAGGTTGGTGATGACCAGCCGGCCGCGCTGGCCCAGCAGTCCGTAGGCCTTGCCGACGTCCTCGGAGCTGCCAACGCCCATGGTCATGATGACCTTGTCGAAGCCACGGCCCCAGTGGACCTCCTCGCCCTGCGCGACGGCCTCGTCGATGGACGAATACGCCTTGGTGGCACCCATCTCCATGGCGACCTCGCGCTTGAGCTCGACCGGGTCGATGGCGACCACCTCGCGGGCACCGGCCATCGCGGCCCCCTGCACGGCGTTCTGGCCCAGGCCGCCGCAACCGACCACGGCCACGTAGTCACCCGGTCCGGTCTCGGCGGTGTAGACCGCCGACCCCCACCCGGTGAGGACCCCACAGCCCAGCAGGCAGCCCTTCTCCAGCGGCCAGTCGGCGTCGACCTTGACGCACGACGCCTCGTTGACCACCGTGTGCTCGGCGAAGGTGCCCAGGATGCACATCAGGCCCAGGTCCTCGCCGTCGGACGTGTGGTGGCGGGCGGTGTTGTCGGTGATCTGCAGGCCGCTGCCGAAGTTCGCCAGCCCCTCGCAGAGGTTTGAGTTGCCACGGGAGCACTGGTAGCAGCGACCACAGGCCGGGACGAACCCGAAGACGACGTGGTCGCCGGGCGCGACGTAGGTGACGTTGTCGCCCACCTCCTGGACGATGCCGGACCCCTCGTGGCCGCCGATCATGGGCGGACCGGGGACCACACCCGCGAGGTCACCCGTCAGGACGTGTTCGTCGGAGTGGCACAGCCCCGACGCGACCATCTTGACCAGGACTTCGTTGGCCTTGGGTGGGTCCAGTTCGATCTCCTCCACACTCCACGGTTGGTGGAGTTCACGCAGGATGGCGGCACGAGTCTTCATGGTCTTCCTGTCGGTCGTCGCGGTCGGACTGGCGAGATCGACGTCCGCCCGGGTCGGCGATGGGATCCACCTCGACCACGACGTCTTCGCTGCTGCAACGACCCTAGGACCGACTGACCCACCGGTCAATGGCCTTCGGGAACTGGTCCCGGAAACGAGCCGGGAACGACTCCGGGTCGTCAGCCTGCCGCGACGCGGTAGCGGATGTCGACGAGCTGATCGGACCGGTGCGTTTCGACGAGCTCCAGCCGGGTGGTGCATGCCAGGGTGTTCAGCCGCGTTCCGGTCCCCAGCAGGACGGGTGCCATGTGGACCACGACCTCGTCCACGAGTCCCGCGATGACGGCCTCGTTCGCGACGGTGGCCCCCAGCAGGAGCACGTCCCGGTCGGCGGCAGCATCCTGTGCGCGTGCGACGGCCTGTTCGATCGGTTCGTCGAGGTAGACCACCCCGGGATCGACATCCTCCCCCAGCGGGTGATGGGTGAGGACGAACACGGGGCCGGACCAGTTTCCTCCGTAGATCGAGCGGGTCCCACCCCCGTCCCGTCGGGTGACGCCATGCCAGCCGCGTCCAGCCAGGACGGCACCCGTGGCCGTGCGGACTCGGCCGGCCAGGGGCGGCTCGCCGCCGCTGTGGCCGAAGGCGAAGCCCATGTCGTGGTCCTCCCCGGCGACGAAGCCGTCCAGGGATGCGGTCATGTGCCAGGTCACGCTCATCGGGCTTCGCCACTTCCGCGAACTCCTGACCGGGTCCGAGGAGGGGATCGCCTCCAACATCCTTGCGGACCGGCTGCAGCGGCTGGTCGAGGCCGGCCTCCTGACCCAGGAACGGCCCGGCCCGGGTCGAAGGGCCCCCTACAGCCTGGCCGAGGCGGCGATCCAACTGGTCCCGGTCCTGGCCGAGCTGGGCACCTGGGGCGTTCGCCATCGCCCCACGACGCCCGACCTGGCCGTCCGCGCGGAGCTGTTGGCCGAGGGTGGTCGACCCATGTGGACGAGGTTCATGGACGAACTGCGAGCAGTCCACCTCGGCTCGCCCACGATCGACGCGGAGGGGCGACCAACCGTCACCGAGGAACTGGCCGCCGCCCACCGCGAACACGCCGGCCGCTCGGACGGTTGAGGTCCGGGCGGCCGAAGCGTTCCTGCATGGTTCAGCGGTTGCGCAGGCCCGCCGTGACCTGGTCGAAGACCTTGCGGGCACCGGTGCCCCACTCGCCGTTCAGCAGCGACAGCAGCGCGTCGATCTGGTCCAGGGACAGCCCGCTCATCACCAGGCTCCGGATCGGCGCCTCGTTCAGCATCGACTGGACCAGCGGTTCTGCGGCCGGGTCGTCGCCGAACTGGCCCCGGATGCCACGTTCGAGCGCGGTCAGCAGCAGCCGCCCCTGGGGAACGACGTCGACCGCACCCAACGGCGTGGTCAGGGAGAACGGCCGACTCGGGGGCTCGTTGGCCGGCATCGGGCGGCCCAGCACCGACTGGAACGCGGCACGGTCGACGTCCAGCCAGGCCGGTGGATGCGCGTACACCGCCGGCACGTCGCGCGGGGCCACCTCCGTCCCCGAGACCTCGATCGTGGCGTGGCCCCGCAGATCGCGCGACGACGCGCCCACCAGCACCTCGAAGGTGCCGGTCTCGACGACCCAGTCGCCGGACTCGACGTCCCACCACGCGAAGGCTCGCCGGTCCAGCACCACCTCGGCGGTCGCCTGGCCGCCCGGGTCCAGCTCGACCCGGGCGAACCCGGCGAGTTCGTGGTGGGGACGGTGGACGGCGGCCTCGACGTCCCGCACGTAGACCTGCACCACCTCGGTGGCCGGCCGGTCGCCGTCGTTGGTCAGCGGGACCCGGACCGTCACGGTGGCGCCGTTGCGCAGGTCGGCGTCGTCCATCGACGCCGTGTCCACCGACACCTCGCCCCACGTCGCGGACCCGTAGCCCAGCCCGTGGCCGAACGGGAACAGCACCGGGCCGTCCACGGTGTCGTGGAAGCGGTACCCGACGTAGACGCCCTCGCGGTACTCGACGGTCGCGGGGCCACCCGGGAAGCGGTTCGCCGAGGACACGTCGGTCAGGCCGCGCGGGAACGTCTCGGGCAGTCGTCCGGACGGCGCGGCGGCGCCGGTCAGCACGTCGGCCATCCCGCCGCCGGCCGCCTGGCCACCGAGGTAGCCCTCCAGGATCGCCTCGACGTCGTCGACCCACGGCATCTCGACGGGAGCGCCGTTGACGAGCACGACCACGACCCGGTCGTGGGCGGCCGCCACCGCCGCGACCAGGGCGTTGTGGGCGCGAGGCAGGCGCAGGTCGGCGCGGTCGCTGCCCTCGTTCTCATAGACGTCGGGCAGGCCGACGACGACCACCGCGACGTCGGACTCGCGGGCCACGGCGACTGCCTTGCCCACCAGCGTGTCATCGACCGTTCCGTGGTCGTCGTAGCCACGGGCGAAGGTCACCCGGTCGTGGCCCAGTGCCGCGGTCAGTTCGGTGCGCAGGTCCTCGACCCGGGTCGGGTTGATGCGGGAACTGCCGGTGCCCTGGAACCGGGGGGTCGCGGCCAGGTCACCCAGCAGTGCCACGGTGGTGTCGCCGTCGGCATCCAGGGGCAGGAGGTCGCCGTCGTTGCTCAGCAGGACCGTCACCCGCGCTGCTGCCCGGCGGGCCAACAGGTGGTGGTCGTGGAGGTCGACCGAGGCATTCCCATCGCGGTTGGGGACGGCGCGCAGGGCGAGTGTCGTGACGCGGACGGCGACCTCGTCCAGCGCCGCTTCCTCCAGGTCACCCGACTCGACGGCGGCGACCAAGCGCTCCGGCGCTCCCCGCACGGGACCGGGCATCTCCAGGTCGAGCCCGGCCTCGACCGCCGCGACCCGATCGTTCATCGCGCCCCAGTCGGTCATGACCAACCCGGTGTAGTCCCACTCGTCGCGCAGGATGTCGGACAGGATCGGCCGGTGGTCCGACATGGCCGTGCCGTTGACCCGGTTGTAGGCGCACATCATCGTCCACGGCTGGGTCACGCGCACGGCGTGCTCGAACCCGGCCAGGTGCAGCTCGCGCAGGGTGCGCTCGTCGATGACGGCGTCGATGGTCATCCGCCGGCGTTCCTGGTTGTTGGCCACGAAGTGCTTCAGCGACGTGCCGACGCCGGTGGACTGGACGCCGGTGATGTGGGCGGCGGCCATGCGCCCGGTCAGGAACGGGTCCTCGGAGAAGTACTCGAAGTTGCGCCCGCACAGCGGTGACCGCTTCAGGTTGGCCCCGGGACCCAGGACGACGTCGATCCCCAGTGCACGGGCCTCGAGCCCGATCGCCTGGCCCACCTCCTCCACCAGGTCGAGGTCCCACGACGCCGCCAGACCCGACGAGGTCGGGAAGCAGGTGGCAGGTTCGGAGTCGGCCAGCCCGACGCCCTCGTTGCCACCGGCCGGACGGCGGACCCCGTGCGGGCCGTCGGCCATCACGACCTCGTCGACCCCCAGGCGTTCGACCCCGCGGGTGGACCAACTCGTGCTGCCGGACGCCAGGCCGGCCTTCTCGGCCAGGGTCATCTGCCCGACCAGCTCCCGTGCCCGGGCGACGATGTCGGCGGTTGGGCCGGCTCCCGGGCTCGGGGCCTGGTCGAAGTCGCCGTCGGTCGCGTCGTTGGCAGTGGTGGGCGGCGTGGGGGCCGGGGAGTCGGACATGGCGCGGGCCTCGTCGATGGTGGCGGCGGTGCATACCGGGGATCGGCACGACGTCGAACCTAGTGAGCCCCGTGCCCGCGCGGTCGTGGCCACTCCCGCCGCCCGGCCCCGGTCCGGTCAGTCGCCGCCACCGCCCCACTGCTGCCACGCCAGCTGGCCGGCCCCGGCCACCAGCGCCACGCCGAGGCCGACCTGGGTGCCGAAGGCGAGCACCGCCAGGAACGGCAGGGCCATGACCCACAGGACGGCCCGGTCCTGGTCCCACGCCGTCCGGACGGCACCCGGATCGATCATCGACAGGGCGGCCGTGACGATCAGGGCCGACAGGCCGGCCCGTGGGATGGCCACCAGCACGGGCGAGAACAGGACCGTGGACAGGGCCAGCACCACCGCACCCAACACCGCGGCCAGCGGGCTCCGACCGCCGCTGTCGGCCACGACAGCCGACCGACTGAGGCTGCCACCCGCCGGGTACCCACCGGTGAACGACACGGCCAGCGAGGACAACCCGAGGGCGAACAACTCGCGGCTCTCGCTGACCTCGGAACCGTCCCGACCGGCCAGGGTCGTGGCGATCGCCAGGGTGGTGATCGCCGCCACCATGGCGATCCCGATGGCCGGGAGGACCAGGGACAGCCAGTCGACCTGGCCGAACGCGGCCAGTCGGGGCACGAGGCTGGGCAGGTCGACCTCGCCCAGCGTCGCCACCCCGGCGCGTTCGGCCAGACGGAGGGCGGCCACCAGCGCCGCCGCCACCAGCAGCACCACCAGCGGCAGTGCCTGCACGACGAGGTGGCGCCATCCGCGTGCTCGCGACTCGAGCTGCCACACCCGGCGCAACACCCGCGGCAGCACCAGCAGCGTGACGAGCACCGACCCGCCGATGACCAGCGGGGCCACTCGCACCTCGCGCCAGGACGTGACCGCGTCGACCCAGGATCGCACGGCCGGGACGCCACGCGGCAACGTGATGCCCAACAGGTACTGCAGTTGGCTCGTGGCGATGACCAACGCGGCCGCGAAGATGAACCCGGTCAGGACCGGTTGGGTGAACACGCGGAACAGGAACCCCAGCCGCAACGCACCGAGCAGGAGCAGGAGCGTCCCCACGATGGCCGCCAGCACCAGGGCCAGCGCGACGGGATCATCCGACCCGACCGCCTCGCCGACCAGCAGCGACACCAGTGCGACGGGGCCGATCGCCAGGAACCGGCTGCCACCGAACGCGGCGTAGACCACGGGCGCGACCAGCGCGACCGCGATCCCGGCGCTGGCCGGGAGGTTCGCCAACTGGGCATAGGCGAATGCCTGCGGGATCAACAGGATCGCCACCAGTGCCCCGGCGATGCCGTCACGACCCAGGTCGGGGCGCCCGTACCCGACCCGCCACACCAGCACGCGCGGGACCCGCGGGACGATCTTGCCGTCCGGGGTCGGCAGCGGCGCCTCGCCGGTCAGGTCCGCGCCCCCACCTCCGCCCCCACCCCCGCCGCGACCGTCGCCGCCGGACGACTCGTCACCGTCGGCGGTGGGTGATTCCCTCATGCGTCCTCCTGCGACCCGCGCCTCAGTGGCCGCGGAAGGCTTCCTCCAACCACCACGACGGATGGTCGGTCAGCACCTTGGCATCGACCAGCACCGCGGGCCGCGGCGTTCCCGCCCGCCAGTCGGCGACCCAGTCGGCCAGCGGGGCGAGGTCGTCCACGGTCCGCACGATGATGGCCTCCAGTCCGAAGCCGCGCGCGATCGCGGCCAGGTCGGGGTCGGGGAACTCCACCGTGGACAGGTCGTCGCCGTCGGGTCCGAAGTGGTGGACCTCGGCCCCGTAGGCGGCATCGTTGTGCACCACCACGACCATGGGAATGGCCAATCGGGCAACAGTCTCCAGTTCGGCGATGCCCATCAGGGCGCCGCCGTCGCCCAGCGCGGCCACGGCCAGCCGGTCGGGCCTCGCGATCGCGCACCCGATGGTCGTGGCCAGCCCGAGCCCGATCGACTGGAACGCCTGGGTGAAGCAGAACCCGTCCTCGTCGGGGACGTCGAGGTACACGCTGGGATGGCCCATGAAGTTCCCGGAGTCCACGCCCACGATGCGCTCGGCGGGCAGCAGGTCGTCCAGCGCCATGAGCAGCGCCCGGGGGTCGATCCGGTCGGCGGTGGACCGGTCGGGCACGTCGTGGTCGCGCCAACGCACACCGCCGGCCAGGCGCTGGGCGATGTCGTCGTCGCGGTAGCCCGGCCCGTCGCGGGGCTCGGTGGCCAGGGCCGCCCGCACCGCCGTGGCCGTCTCGGCCACCCCGCCGTGGACACCGAGGTCGAGGTCGCGCTGGGCCCCCAGGGCGTCTGCGCGGTCATCGACCTGCACGACCGTGGTGTCCGCACCCACCAGCGCACCATGGCGCATCGTCCACATGTTGAGGGTGCAGCCCCACCCGACCAGCAGGTCCGCGTCGGCGATCAGGCTGGCGGCCAGCGGTGACGAGAACCCGCCCGAGATGCCCAGCGACCAGGCGTCGTCGTGGAACAGTCCGGATGCCACCGCGCTGGTGGCGAGCAACGCCCCGCTGGCCGCGCCCAGTGCCGCCAGCAACGGTCCGGTCCCGCGCTCACGGGCGCCGCGGCCGGCCACGAAGACGGGTCTCCGCGCCGCACGCACGAGGTCGGCCAACGCGGCCACGTCCTGGTCGGCGGGACGTCGATCGAGCGGTTCCCGTGGCGCCGGAAGGTCGCGATGGCCCGGCGCCACCACCTGCTGTTGGACCGACAACGGCAGGTTGACGACCACGGCCTCACGATCGACCACGGCCCGGTCGACGGCCGCGGCGATGTCGACGACGGCGGTGGCCGGGTCGTCGATCCGTACCGACGTGGCACCGACGGCGGTGGCCAGCCCGGCCTGGTCGACCCAGAAGTTGGAGTGACGGTTCGTCGCCTCGGCGGCCAGCACCAGCACCGGACTCCCGCTCTTGGCGGCCTCGGTCAGCCCGGTCATGGCGTTGGTCAGCCCGCACCCCTGGTGGAGGGTCACGACCGTGGGGGTGCGACTGATCCGCGCGTGCGCGTCTGCCATCGTCGCGGCGCCCATCTCGTGTCGCGCCGCCACGAACCCGACGCCCTGTGCGCGCAGTGCGTTGGTGAGGTGGAAGTTGCCGGACCCGACCACCCCGAAGGCCTGCCGGACGCCACGTCGCGCCAGCACCTCCGCCACCGCCTCGACCACGACCAGGTCGTCGGCGACCGCCGGCCGCCCGTCGCCGCTCACGACCCGACGAACGCCAGCACGCGGACAGGGCTGCCCGACCCGCCGACGATCTTGAGCGGTGCCGCGACGATGACCGCGCCGACGGGTGGCAACAGGTCGAGGTTCTGGAGTTGCGTGAGCCCGTACTTGCCGGCGCCGTGCATCAGCGAGTGGCACGGGAACATCGGGTCGAAGGTCGGCGCGGCCCCGGCGTCGGTCCCGACCGTCTCCACCCCCAGGCCGATGATCGGCGAGTCCTGCGCCAACCAGCGCGCACACTCGGCCGACAACCCCGGCGTGTGCGAGCCCTCCTCGTCGGCGTTCAGGAACTCCTCCTGGGAGCCCGCGTGGATCGACCAGCCGGTCCGGACCAGCAACCAACCGCCGTCCAGGAACGCCCCGTGTTCCTCCTGGAAGGCCTCGAGGTCGGCGACCTCGACCAGGAAGTCGGGGTCCGAGGACACCCGGTCGGCCACGTCCAGCACGGCGGCTGGGCCGACCAGGCGGTGCGGCGGGACGGACGCGACGTCCTCCTTGGGCCCGGTCACCCAGTGGATCGGGGCGTCGAAGTGGGTGCCGGTGTGCTCGCCGGTCCGGAAGTTGTTCCAGTACCACGCCGGTCCACGGTCGTCGTAGGCGCTGATCTCCTCGAGTTCGAAGTGGGCGGTCTGGCCCATGCCCTCGGGCAACATCAGGATCGGCGTGTCGCTGGACAGGGGCGAGGTCAGGTCGACGACCCGGATCGACCCGTCGGCGAGACCGGCAGTGAAGGCAGCGAGGTCGGACATCATCGGTTCCTGTCGTCGGCACGGGACCCCGGGGCGGGGCAGGCCCACCCTAGGAGCAACACGACGCCCGTTGGAGGTCGACCGCCCAGCGCCCGGATCCGGGAAGCGGTGTACCGCTGGTGGCAACCGGTCCTACCGTCGCGGCGGCCGCCGGGCCGACCGGCACCCACCGACCGAGGGACCCACGCATGCACATCGTCATCGCCACCGCCTCCTGCCAGCCCGACAAGCACGATGCGATGGTCGACGTCCTGACCACGCTGTCGACCGCGTCCCGCGACGACGACGGCTGCCAGTCCTACGAGTTCTACACCTCCATCGAGGACCCGAACCAGTTCCGCTCGGTGGAGATGTGGGCGTCCGCCGATGCAGCCGGCGCACACATGGGCCAACCGCACGTGGCCACGGCCCTGCAGGACCTGGAGCCGTTGCTGGCCAGCGCACCGTCCATCATCTCCTACGGCGTGTCGGACGAGACGACCATCGCCTGACCGGGGCCCGTCTCGCCCGGCGTGGTCCGCCGTACGATCCCGCGAAGGGACCCACCCCAACCTCGGAGCACGCCATGCTGTTCGGCCAGGAACACGTCCGCGCCTACGTCGAGAGCGACGGCCAGGTCGGCCACGAGTGGCAGGACGGGGTCTTCACGTTGTTGCTGACCACGACCGGCCGACGCTCCGGCGAGGACTACACGACGCCGTTGATCTACGTCACGAACGAGGGCGGGTTCGCGATCGTTGCCTCCAAGGGCGGCGCCGACGGGCACCCCGACTGGTACCTCAACCTGGTGGACGACGCCCGGGTCGAGATCCAGGTCGGCGCGGACCGGATGCACGCCCTGGCACGCACCGCCAGCGACGCCGAACGGGCGACGTTGTGGCCGGCACTGACCGACACCTGGCCGGCCTTCGACGACTACGTGGCCAAGACCGACCGGGAGATCCCGGTCGTGATCCTGACGCCAGAGGACTGACGCGGCCGGGGCCACTCGGGCACACCATCCGGCCACCGTGGCAGATCGTCCACCACCTGGCCCCGCAGCCTGGACCGACCTCGTGACCACTTCCACCTCGACCGGGACGGACAGCGACCCTCGTCCCGTGGTGTCGACCGCGGTCACGTACGCCTCGTTCGCGTTGCCCGCGGCCATGCTCGGGGTGATGTGGCCCGACGTGCGGGCCGAGTTCGGCCAGTCACTGGGCGCGCTGGGCGTGGTCTCGCTGACCTATGGCCTGGCGCGCATGTCCACGGCGACCACCGGACGCCCGCTGGCCAGGCGGCTCGGCCTGGCCGGCGGCTTCCCGCTGCTGCTCGCGCTGCTGGCGGGTTCCTGTGTCCTGCTGTCGGCCGCACCGACCTGGCCGGTGTTCCTGGTGGGCGTGGCGGGCATCGGCATCACCTCGGGCGCGCTGGACTCGTTGGGGGCGATCTTCATCACGGCGCGGGAGCAGGTCGGCAGCGCGGGCCTGGTGCACGGCGCCTACGGCGTTGGCGCGACCCTGGGCCCGCTGGCGGTGGCGGCGTTGCCGGGGTGGCGGGCCCCGGTCGTGACCTGTGCCGTCGTCGCGGTCGTGGCGATCGCCGGTGCCTGGTGGGTCCGGGATCGCTGGCCGGAGGTGGCACCGGCCCGGCAGCACGCCGCGCCACCGCAGATGCCCTGGCGGGTGGTCGGGATCTCGCTGGTGGCCTTCGCGGCCTTCGTGGCGATCGAGGTCACGACCGGCCAGTGGGCCTTCACGTGGCTGACCGACCAGCGCAGCCTGAGCCAAGGTGCGGCGGCATGGGCCGTGTCGGCCTTCTGGGGTGGGACCACCGTGGGGCGACTGGCGCTGTCACGGGCCGGCCTGTCCGACGTGGTGGTCCGGCGCGGGCTCGCGCCCTTCGCGCTGGGCGCGACGGCGAGCATGGCGGCGCTGGTGGTCCTGCCGTCGGCGGTCGCCGCACTGCCGCTGGGGCTGCTCGGACTGTCGTTGGGGCCGATCATGCCGTCGTTGTTCGCGACCACCACCCGCCGGGTCGGCCGCGTCCACGGTGCCCGGATGGCGGGCTGGCAACTGCTGGCGACCAACGTCGGCGCGATCGGGTTGCCGGCGCTGACCGGGCTGCTGGTCGACCGCGCGGGGCCGGGTGTGATCGTCACCGTGGTGCTGGTGGCGCTGGTGGGACTCGGCCTGCCGGCCCTGGCGGTGTTGCAGACCGCGCCCGACGTGGCCACCACCGGCTGACCACCAGCGCGGCCCGCTCCCATCTGCCGCCACGTGCGCACCGAACACCTGATGAACCTTGCCACCGGTTCGCGGTCGCCCTCGCGTCCGGGCGCGTATCGCGAGACGGCGATGGGCCTCCCGTGTGGGGGGACCGCCACGAGTGGAGGTCGACATGGGGACGTCACGACACGCACCGGCCCGCGCCACGATGGGACCGGTCGCGCAGGTCCAGGTACTGGAGGCGGCACTGCGGCGCAGCCACCACGGGCGTCGTCTCGCCGACGCCCTCCACGCCCATCGCCGCCACCTCGTCCGGTTGGCGTTGGACCCGACCGGCCGCGCCCTCCTCGACGGGGCCGTGGCCCCGATCGTGGCCGCGTGGACGTCCGACGCGTCCGACTGCATCGCCCCGGACGACCTCGACCGTTGCCACGAGGCAGTCGACCAGGTGGTGCGACGCCACCGACGGCTCGCACCCGTCGCGGCCGAGGCGCATGCGCTGCTGGACGAGCTCGCGGACCGGTCGATGGATGCCATGCTGGCCGGCGTGTCCTGACGAGGGCCTCGCGGCGACCCGGTGTAGCGTGGCCGTCGACCCGACGATCGACGCGGAGGGCCTGCTGGACGGGATCACGCCCAACGACCTCGTGGCCTTCCTGGTGGAGGTCTCCGCGCTGGTGCTGGTCGCGATCTGGGGCTGGCGGCAGGGCGACTCCACCGTGATGCGGGTGCTGGCCGCCGTGGCCGTCCCGGTCGCCGCCGGGATCCTGTGGAGCCTGTTCGCGGCGCCGCGGTCACGGTTCGACGTGCGGGCGCTGGAGGTGGCCACCAAGGTCGTCGTGCTGGGCGGTGCCGTGCTCGCCGCACGCACGATCCTGCCGACGCCGTGGTGGTGGGCATTCCTGGTCGTCGTCGTCACCAACACCGCGCTGCTGTACGTCGGGCCGTGGGGCCGCTGACGGCCTCACGACCGGTGGAGGTCGCCGCCGAGGTACTTCAGGCCCGAATCGCACTGCACGGTCACGACCCGGTGGCCCGGACCCAACTCGGTGGCCAGTCGCAATGCCACGACGACGTTGGCCCCGGTCGACGGGCCGCTGAAGATCCCCTCGGTCCGCGCCACCAGGCGGGCCATGTCGCTGGCCTGGTCCGTGCTGACCGTCTCGACCCAGTCGAACAGGTCGACGTCCGACGACCCCGGGAGTGGGGGCAGGAAGCCCGCCCCGCCACCCTCGATCCGGTGGGTGCCGGGAGGCTCCCCCGACAGCACCGCCGACTCGGTCGGCTCCGACGGATCATCGACGGAATCAGGTCGGGGTGGATGCCGTCGGGACTGGCGATCACCTCCAGGTCGGCGCCGAAGGCCCGCATCGTGGCCAACTTCTCGGACGCGAAGGCGTCGGAGGTGACGATCCGCAACGGATGGCCCGTCACCGCACAGACGAACGCCAACGACGACCCGGCCTCACCGTGCAGGACCACCGCGCACCGGCACGGGCGCTGTATGCCGGGCTGGGCTTCGTCCACGACGTGTCGTTCGTCGGGTACCGCTCGGTGTCGAGCGGGTGACGGCGCGGACGGTCAGATGGCCGCGACCCGGGCGACCTCGGCCACCGGGAGGCGCTGGCGCAGCACGACCATGAGGGCCCACGACAGGGCCTCGGGCCGCTGTTTGAGGCGGCGGCCCCATTCCCTGGGGGTGCGGTTGCCCTTGGCGTTGTTGCAGCGGATGCACGCGGCCACCAGGTTGTCCCAGGAGTTGGCACCACCCCGCGACTTCGGC
>JAGXFT010000130.1 GCA_024637135.1 Nitriliruptorales bacterium
CGTGACGAGCGAGGACGTCGTCGCGGCCACGGGCTGGGACGTGCGCTTCATCGACGACCTCGGCCGCACCGAGCCGCCCACCGCACGCGAACTGGAGGTCCTGCGCGACCTCCACTCCCGCACGGACGCGGCCCACTCCGCCGGCTGACGCCTGTGATCGCCCGGACGTGCTCGGGCACGTCACGGGCCACGACCGCACGGATGTTCCGACCCTGCGAGGAACTCCCACCCCTCCGGAGGACGCGCTCCCACGCTGGCGACTGATCCGCCACCCAGCGGTGCGTTGCCCCGCGCAGCCCGTGCGATCGCGCCGGATGGCGTCGCCAGATTGGGCCTTGCGTCGGGATGTGAATCATGCTTGCATGATCGGTGGGCGCACATCTGTTCGCAGAGCGAACACGACTACGGGAACGCGATTGGTGCGCTTGAACCGTCATCACATCCATCAGGAGACCGACATGCAATGGATCGCACACCACCAACGCCGCCGGAGCGGGGTGCTGCTGGCCCTGGCCGCCGCCCTGGCCGTCACGTCCTCGACACCGGTCGCCGCGGCACCACCGGTCCGCGAGGTGACCGAGATCACCGACCTCGCCTACGGCCCCGCCGTGCCGGGGAACCTGCTGGACCTGTACCTCCCGGACGTCCCGGGCAACGCCGACCTGCCACTGGTCATCTGGCATTCGGGTTCGGCCTGGTTCAGCAACTCGGCCAAGGACTCCGGCGGGGCCGTCGCGGTCGCCGAGGAGTTCACGGCTCGCGGGTACGCCGTGGCGACCATCAGCATCCGCTCCAGCTTCGATGCCCGCTTCCCGGCCCAGGGCCACGACGTTCGTGCGGCCGTCCGCTGGCTCCGTGAGCACGCCGACCAGTACGGGATCGACGCCGACCGCTTCGCCTTCATGGGCAACTCGTCCGGTGGTTGGGCCACGGCCTTCGCCGCCACCACCAGCGACATCATGACGTTGCCGGGCGAGACGGGCGTCGACGGCACGTCCAGCGCCGTGCAGGTGGCCGTGCCCTTCTTCCCGCCGACCGACTTCCTGTCCATGGACGCCTTCGCCGCGGCCAACGACCTGCCGTCGCAGGGCTTCCTGCACGACCCGCCGACCTCGCCCGAAGGCTTCCTGGTCGAGTGCCCCGGTGAGGTCTTCCCGTCGGTCCTGTTCAGCATCCAGGACTGCCCCGAACAGACCGAGGCCGCCGATCCCACGAGCTACGTGGACGGTGACGAGGTCCCGATGTGGGTGCTCCACGGCCTGTCCGACCCACTCCTGCCGTACAACCAGAGCGAGTTGCTCTACGAGGCCACCACGGACGCGGGCAACGAGGCGCGGATCACGATCGTGCCCAGCGCCGGCCACTCCGTCGACGACATCATCGAGGCCGAGGCGGCCACGACCAGGTCCAGCCGCGGCGGGCACGAGAAGTCGGTGACGGGCACCGGCCCGAGTTGGGACGACATCGAGCACTTCCTCCACGTCAACCTGGCCCGTGCGCGCGGCCAGGGACGGGGTCGCTGAGTCTCGACCGCAGGCGTCAACGGCACCGCTGGTCGAGGCCGGGCCCCGAACAGGGGCCCGGCCGATCGGTGGCTGCGTCGTTTGCCGGCACCGTGAAGCAGTTGCTGCGCGAGGCCCACGCTCGCTGACACGCCCCCTCAGGCACGGCCCGCCGGCCGCGGCGGGCGGGCCGTTGTCCGCGACACTGGCGGGACCGGACGACGAGGACTCGACGATGAGCATCAACACCACGCCGGACCAGCAGCAGGCGGCGGCCGAGGAGGCGGCCTCGGCGACGGTCGAGACCGCCGAGGCGGACGGGTTCGAGGGGCTTGGCCTGGACATCGAGACCGATTTCTACGACGTCGACGACCTGCTCACGGACGGTGAGCGCGAGGTTCGCGACCGCGTGCGGGCGTTCTGCGACACCGAGGTCATCCCGGTGATCGCCGAGTACTGGGAGGAGGCCCAGTTCCCGTTCGAACTCGTCCCCGGGCTGGCCGAGCTCGGCATCGTCGGTGGCACGATCGAGGGGCATGGCGCGCCGGGGCTGTCCAATGTCGCGGACGGGTTGGTCAAGGCCGAGCTGGCACGCGGTGACGGCAGCATCTCGACCTTCCTGGGCGTGCACTCCGGGCTGGCGATGAAGTCGATCGCGCTGCTGGGGTCGGACGAGCAGAGGGAGCGTTGGCTGCCGCCGATGGCACGGCTGGAGATCCTGTCCGGGTTCGGGCTGACCGAGCCCGACCACGGCTCGGACGCGGTCGCGCTGGCCACCACGGCCCGGCGCGACGGCGGCGAGTGGGTGCTGGACGGTGCCAAGCGCTGGATCGGCAACGGCACGATCGCCGACATGATCGTGGTGTGGGCACGCGACGACGACGACCGGGTCGGCGGCTTCCTGATCGACACCGACCGGGACGGCTACGCGGCCGAGGTCATCCGCGGCAAGATGGCCAAGCGCAGCGTGTGGCAGGCCGCGATCACCCTGGACGGCGTGCGGATCCCCGCCGACCAGCGTCTGGCCGGCGCGAACTCCTTCGCCGACACCTCCCGGGTGCTGACCGCGACCCGCCAGGGGGTGGCGTGGGAGGCGTTCGGCCACGCCACCGCGGCCTTCGAGACCGCGCTGGACTACGCCCGTCGTCGCGAGCAGTTCGGCCAGCCGCTGGCCAGCTTCCAACTGGTGCAGGAGAAGTTGGCCACGATGGTGGCCGAGGTCACCTCGATCCGACTGCTCTGCCACCGGTTGTCGCAGTTGGCCGACGCCGGGACCATGACGATGGCCCAGGCGTCCATGGCCAAGCGCCAGGCCGCCCGGCAGGCCCTGCACGTCTGCACGCTGGCGGCCGACGTGCTGGGCGGCAACTCGCTGTTGGCGGGCTATCGCGTTGCCCGGCACCTGGCCGACATGCAGGCGGTCGTCACCTACGAGGGCACCGACTCGGTCCAGGCGCTGATCGTCGGCCGTGACCTGACCGGTGAGACCGCCTTCACCTGACGCCGGTCGGACGCGATCGGCCGTTCAGTCGTCCAGTGCGGTGAGGTCGTCGGGGACATCCACCGCGTGCTGCCGGAGGACGTCCAGCGGGACCACCTCCAGCGCTGCGGCGGCGGTCGCGGCCAGCACGACCGGGGCCGCCATCCCGTCGTGGTGGGCGCGCAGCCAGTTCGGCGCGGTCACGCACCAGCGGTCACCGGGCGTGAGGCCGGGGAAGCCGTATGCCGGCATGGGCGTGGCGAGGTCGTTGCCGATCCCGGCCTGGTGGTCGAGGAACTCGGCCGTCATGACCGCACAGACCGTGTGGCTGCCGATGTCGCCGGGCGCGGTGCGGCACGACCCGTCCCGGAACCACCCGGTCACCGGGTCCACACTGCAGCCCTCCAGGGGCCCACCCACCACGTTGGCCTCGTCCATGCGGTCGAGCATAGATCCGACCGGGCACCGTGCAACCGAACCACGATGCTCGTCACGCCACCATCCGAGGTCACACGAAGGCGCTGACACCGGCGATGTCTCGGCCCACGATCAGGGTCTGGACGGTCTCGGTGCCCTCGTAGGTGTGGATGGCCTCGATGTCGGCCATGTGCCGGATCACGTGGTTCTCCAGCAGCAGTCCGTTGCCCCCGAGGATGTCGCGTGCCATCGCGCAGACGTCGCGGGCCTTGGAGGTGTTGTTCATCTTGGCCAGCGCGGCGATCGTGTCGGTGAACCGTCCCTCCTCGATCAGCCGGCCCAGGCGCAGGCAGTACAGCTGCATCGCGGTCACCTCGGCCAGCATCTTGACCAGCCGGTCCTGGACCAACTGGAACGAAATGATCGGCTGGCCGAACTGCTCGCGGGCGGCGGCGTACTGGTGGGCGATCTCGTAGGCCGCGGTGGCGTGGCCCAAGGCTGCCCAGGCACACGTGTTGCGGGTCGACACCAGCACCGTCGCGGTGTCCCTGAACGACTGCGCACCGGGCAGGCGGTCGGCCTCGGACACCTCGACGCCGTCCAGCACGATGTCGGCCTGCCAGATGCTGCGCAGGGCGGCCTTCCCGGTCATGTTGGTCGCGGTGAAGCCGTCCGCGTCACCCGGGACCAGGAAGCCCTTGACCTGGCCGTCGTCGGTGTCGCGGGCCCAGATCACGACCACGTCGGCGATGGTGGCGTTGCCGATCCAGCGCTTCTCGCCGTTGAGCACCCACGTGTCGTCATGCCGCTCGGCCGACGTCGCGAGCCCCCCGGCGATGTCGGATCCGTGGTCGGGCTCGGTCAGGCCGAACGCGCCGATCGTGTCCAGGCGTGCCATCGACGGGAGGTACTGCTCGCGCTGGTCCTCGGACCCAAGCATCGCGATCGAGCGCATCGCCAGCCCGGCCTGCACGCCCAGGAACGTGCCCAGGCTGCCGTCGCCTCGGTTGAGTTCCATGTGGATCAGGCCGGCCGCGATCGGGCTCAGGTCGGGGCAGCCGTACCCCTCGATCCCGTCGCCGACCAGGTCGAGGTCGGCCAGGCGCATCGCGAGGTCGCGCGGGAACTCGGCCCGTTCCCAGTGGTCGTTGACCACCGGCAGCACCTCGTCGTCCACGAAGTCGCGCACCGTCGCCAGCACCCGGGACTCGGCGTCGGTGAGTTGCTCGCCGATCAGGAAGTAGTCGGTGCCCTGGGATCGGCCCAGGCCCTCGGTCGGGTCGGTCATGCGTGGGTGTCCTTGGCCGGAGCGTCGAGGAAGCGGGTGATCACGGGGCCGTACTCGGCCGCGCGGGTGAGCAGGAACAGGTGGCCGCCGCCGGGCACCACGCGCAGTTCGGCGCGCGGGATCCGGGAGGCGAGCAGGCGAGCGTTGACCAACGGGATGATCGGGTCGTCGTCGCCCGACAGCACCAGCGTGCGCTGGGCAAGGCGGTGCAGCCACGGCAGGCTGGTCCAGCGCCGTCCGGCCAGCAACTGCCACACGTAGCCGCGGGTGCCGGCCTGGCGGACGTAGCGCTGGTGGCCGTGTTCGCGCAGCCACTGCGGATGCTGGCGCACCTCCCCGCCGTAGAGGTCGGCGGCGATCGACTCGAGGTACTCGGGGGAGCGGTAGCGCTTCGTGCTGAGCATCCGCGACAGCACCTTCGGCGACCCCGGCACCGCGGTCCACCCGGCGGTGGTCCCGGCCAGCACCAGGCGTCGGACGCGGGTCGGGTTGCGGTGCGCCAGTTGCTGGGCCAGGGCGCCGCCCCACGACAGCCCCAGCACGTCGACGCGATCGACCTCCAGTTCGTCCAGCAGTCGTCCCACCAGTCGTCCCAGCCAGCGCATCGTCGGCGGATACACCGGCACCGACGACCCGCCGACGCCGGGCGCGTCGAAGGCGATCGTGGGTCGTCCCACCTCGGCCACGAACGGGTCCCACAGTTCGAGGTTGGCACCGATGCCGTTGCACAGCAGCAGCGGGACGTCGCCGACCCCGGGCCGTCGGTCCACGCGGATCGTCTGGCGACCCAGCGAGACCAGCCGACGGGTGGTCGCGGGCATGTCTGCCTGCGTCCCGGCCGGTGGGCTCACAGGTTGTGGACGTAGCGGCCGGGGGCGAGGTCGGTCGGCGGGTTCGACGCGGACCCCACCTCGTCCGGCGCGTCGGCCATCTCGCCGGAACGGGTCGACAGCCACTCGGCCCAGTGCAGCCACCACGACCCCTGGTGCTCCTCGGCGCCCTCCAGCCAGTGGTCGGCGTCCAGTGCGCGGGCGCCGTCGGGATTCAACCGGTACCGCGACTTCTCGCGGGTCGGCGGGTTGACCAGCGCCTGGATGTGGCCGCTGGTGGACAGCACGAACTCGGCGTCCCCACCGACCAGGTCGACCGTGCGGCGACAGCTCTCCCACGGGGTGATGTGGTCGTTGACGCCGGCCACGACGAAGGTGTCGCCGGTGAAGGTGGTGAGGTCGACCGGTTCGCCCAGCACCTTGAGCGTGCCCGGGTGCACGAACGGGTTCTCCTTGCTCATGGCAAGGAAGTCGGCGTGGAGGTTCGCGGGGAGGTTGGTCACGTCGGCGTTCCACGCCAACAGGTCGAAGGCCGGGGGCTTGTTGCCCAGCAGCCAGTTGTTGACCCAGTAGTTGCACACCAGGTCGTTGGGCCGCAGCCACGCGAACACCTTGGCGAGGTCGCTGCCCTTGAGGATCCCGTCCTTCTGCGACCGTCGGATCGCGGCGGCCCGGGTCTCGTCGTTGACGAACGGCGACACCGCGGTCTCGCCGGCCATGTCCAGCACCGTGACCAGGAAGGTGACCGCGTGCACGATGGTGGACTCCACGGCGACGAGGTGGCCCACCAGGGCCGCGACCGTGATGCCCCCGGCGCAGGCCCCGGTGATGTTGACGTCGTCGCTGCCGGTGATCTCGCGCGCGGCCTCGACCGCGTCCAGCAGCGACTGCACGTAGCGGTCGAGGTCCCACTCGCGCTTGTCGGCCGTGGGGTTGCGCCAACTGACGGCGAACACCTGGTGGCCCTCGCCGACCAGGTACTCGACCATCGACTTCCCGGGTCCGATGTCGAGGATGTAGTACTTGTTGATCTGCGGCGGCACGAACACCATCGGGCGCTCGTGGACCTCGTCGGTGGTGGGCTCGTACTGCATCAGTTCCAGCACCTCGTTGCGGAACACGACCCGGCCGGGGGTGACGGCCACGTTCTCGCCCACCGAGAACGGCTCGAGGTCGACCATCGATGGCATGCCGCCGTTGTGGCGGACGTCGTCGAGGAAGTTCCTGGCCCCCGACACCAGGCTCGACCCACCGGTTTCGCGTGCCTTGCGCAGCACCTCGGGGTTCAGCAGGCTGTTGGTGGGGGACAGGGTCTCGATCGCGATGCCCAGGGCGAACTCGGCGCGCTGTTCGCTCTTGTCGTCGAGGTCGACGTCGCGGATCAACCGATAGGCCTCCTCGCGGGTGGTGAGGTAGCCCTGGCCGAGGCGGCGGTACAGCGGGTTGTCCTGCCACGCGTCGTCGCGGAAGCGGCGATCACCCGGTTCGGGCGTCGCCTCGGTCCCACCGGCCGCGACCCTGGCCAGCCGCCCCGTCAGGCGGACCCCGGTGCGGGCCAGCGTGGCGGGACGCCCGAGGGCCTTGCGGGCCAGGCGTCCCGCAGCCGCGCCCAGGAGCGTCGGGCGCAGGCCGACCAGGGGGTCGGCGGTGAACGAGGTCGGGACCGGGTCGTCCTCATGGTCGTGTGAACCGTTGGAATCGCTCGACATGCAGTCTCCGGTGAAGCGGTGAAGGTGGACCAGTCATACCAGTGTTGCATTCCCCGGACCTGCTGTGGGCCGCCCATCCGTCGCCACCACCTCACTCGACTGTGGGCCCTCAGCCCGAATTGTCGTGCGCACCCATCACGGTCGGCACCCTCGACGACCGCACCGCTGCTGATACGTCCGTCAGGCCAAGAACGAGCGAAGCGAGTTCTTGAAACCTGACTGAGCGCCCCAGGCGCGAAGTCAGGCGGCGGCAGCGCGCTTGATCGCCGTGCGGATGCGGAAGTAGGTTCCGCAGCGACAGACGTTGTCGCTCATGGCCTCGTCGATGTCGTCGTCGTCCGGGTTCGGGTTGGACTCCAACAACTTGATCGCCGTCATGATCTGGCCGGCCTGGCAGTAGCCGCACTGGGCGACGTCCTCGTCGATCCAGGCCTGCTGGACCGGGTGCAGCACGTCGTCCACGGCGACCCCCTCGATGGTGGTGAGGTCGCTGCCCTCCACGTCCTCCATGGGGACGATGCACGGTCGCACCGCCGAGTCGTCCTGGAAGATCGTGCAGGCGTGTCGACTGGTCGATGCGGACGTCGAGTTCCTCCGCGACGATCATCGTCGAGGTCAGGTTGATGCCCTGGCCGACCTCCATCCGGGGGACCTCGAAGTCCACGCGGTTGTCGTCGGTGATCGTGATCTTGTAGTCGTAGTAGAACGGGTCACCGGACAGCAGCAACAGGTCGGTCAGGTCCACCTGGTCGGCGAACTCCGGGATCGGTGGCAGGATCTGGGCGCCCGCTGCCTCCGGGTCGAGCGTGTCGACACCCAGGCGCAGGGCCACGGCCAGGCCGGTGCCCTTCACGAGGTAGCCGAGGAACCCGCGGCGGTCCACGGCATGGGCCGAGGCCCCGCCGCCGTCGACATCGAGGGTGGGCACGGTCGATTGATGCATGGGAGGAACTCCAGGCGGTCGGCGGGCCTCGCTGCGCTCGTCGACGCCAGCGGCACGCAACACCACCAGCACGCCGCCCCGCATGCACAACTCGTTGCGAGACCAACCAGCCGGGCGGTCAGCGTGACGTCAAGTGTCCGAACGGTCCCCGAATGGCCGTTTCCGGCGTGTCCAGCATCAGCGGGACGGTCGGGTGAGGTCGGGTCATTCCGCCAGGTGGTCCAGGCTGGCCACCGCCAGGTCGGCCAGCAGTGTCGCCCCGTCACCGAGCACGCGGTCATCGAAGGCCGCGAGCGAGGAGTGGTTGTCGGGGGCCAGGCGAGGGTCCTCGCGGGTGCAGGCTCCCAGGAACAGCATGGCGCCGGGGACCGCTTCCAGCACGCGCGAGAAGTCCTCGCTCCCGCTGGAGGGATGGGGCATCCGGTGCCAGCGTTCGGGGCCGAGCGTGCGTCGGACCACCTGCTCGGCGCGGGCGACCGCCGCGGCGTCGTTGACGGTGACCGGGTACTGGCGGTCGAAGGTGACGTCGGCGGTGACGCCGTTGGCCGCCGCGACTCCGTGGCAGTACTGCACGACCTCGTGCTCGATGACGTCCAGCACGTCCGGGTCGAGGCACCGGATGGTGGCCCCGAACCGGGCCTGGTCGGGGATGATGTTGGGCTGGCTGCCGGCGTGGAACTGGCCGACGGTCAGCACCGCCGGGTCGAACGGGGAGGTCACCCGGGACAGCACGACCTGCAGGCCGGTGACCATCTCGGCCGCCGCCGGGATCGGGTCGCGGGCGCGTTCCGGTGCCGAGCCGTGGCCACCGCGCCCCCGCACCGTCACCCACAACTCGTTGGACGCGGCCAGCATCGGCCCGGGACGTCCGGTCACGATGCCCCGCGGTTCCCGACCCGACATGACGTGCAGCGCCCACGCGGCGTCGGCACGGTGTCCCGCCGCGTCCAGCACGCCTTCGTCGATCATGACCTCGGCGCCGTCGTAGCCCTCCTCGCCGGGCTGGAACATGAACACGACGTCGCCGGGCAGGTCGTCGCGGCGAGCGTGCAACTGGCGGGCGGCCCCGACCACCATCGCCATGTGCTGGTCGTGACCGCAGGCATGCATGTGTCCGGCGACGATCGAACGGAACGGGCTCGCGATCTCCTCGTGGACCGGCAGGGCGTCCATGTCGCCGCGCAGCAGCACGGTCGGCCGGTCGTCGTCAGCCGTGGTCGCCGCACCGCCGCGGAGGACGGCCGTCACCGACGAACACGCCGACCCCGTGTCCACCTCCAGGTCCAGGCCCGACAACGCCTCGAGCACGCGACCCTGGGTGCGGGGAAGGTCCAGGCCCAGTTCCGGGTGGCGGTGGAGGTCGTGGCGGAGGTCGGCGAGGTCGGCGAACGGTCGGGCATCCGTGGGCACGAGGGAACTCCCGGAGGATCGTGGTGGGCGGCGGGCGGCCCCGACGATATGCCACGCCGAGCCCACCCCGCCATGTTGGCCCGTGTGCCCGGACGGCCGCGGATGCGCCCACGCCAGTTGTAGAATTGGTTGCACGCACAACCAAGGATGGCCCCCATGGCTCGTGACAACGCCCCCGAACACGACTCGGCTCCGCTCGACGACCGGCCCCGCGGCTACGCCGGGACCTACGTGGAGGACGAGTTCGACCGCGACACCGACTACATCGAGCGACGGATCCTCGACGATCCCGATGCCGAGTGGCCGGTGGAGGCCGGTCGTTACCGCCTGGCCGTCGCCCGCGCGTGCCCGTGGGCCAACCGCACCATCATCGTGCGGCGCCTGCTGGGCCTGGAGGACACGATGTCCATGGCCGTGGCCGGTCCGACCCACGACGCGGACTCGTGGACCTTCGACCTCGACCCCGGTGAGGTCGACCCGGTGCTGGGCATCGCGAAGTTGAAGGACGCCTACGACAAGGCCCATCCGGGCTACCCGAAGGGCATCACCGTGCCCGCCATCGTCGACGTCCCCACGGGCCAGGTCGTCACCAACGACTTCCAGCAGATCACGATCGACATGAGCACGCAGTGGCGTGCCCACCACCGCGAGGGCGCGCCAGACCTGTACCCCGAGGCCCTGCGCGACGAGATCGAGTCCGTGGCCGAGAAGGTCTACCACGACGTCAACAACGGGGTCTACAAGTGTGGGTTCGCCGGCAGGCAGGAGTCCTACGAACGCGCGTACGGGGACCTGTTCGACCGTCTCGACTGGTTGTCCGAGCGCCTGTCGACCCAGCGGTACCTGGTCGGTGACACCATCACCGAGGCCGACATCCGCCTGTTCACGACCCTGGTGCGCTTCGACCCGGTCTACCACGGCCACTTCAAGTGCAACCGGTCCAAGCTCAGCGAGATGCCGGTGCTGTGGGCCTATGCCCGGGACCTGTTCCAGACACCGGGGATCGGCGACACGATCGACTTCGACCACATCAAGTCGCACTACTACGAGGTCCACCTCGACGTGAACCCGTCCGGCATCGTGCCGGTGGGCCCGACGCTGGAGAACTGGGCCGACCCCCACCATCGCGAGGACCTGGGCGGTCGCCCGTTCGGCGACGGCACCCCGCCGCCGCCCCCGCCCGCCGACGAGGTCGTCCCCGACGCCCACAACCCGGCCCTCGCCCTCCTGCGTTGAGGCCGTGGATCGGCCTGGGTGGATCAGGGACGGCTCCTGCGCGGGCTAGGGTCGTCGCTGGCCGTCGATCCCACGACGGGCGAATCCGGCCTGGTGAACAGGAGCCTGCGATGAGCCTGCCCACGATCCGTACCCGACCCGGCGACCGACTGTCGCGAGCCCTGCGTGGGCTCGTGGCCGTGGCGGTCGCGGGCCTCGTGCTCGCCGGCTGTGACGCCGGCGAGACCTCCGAGGATCCCACGTCCGCCACCGAGGCCGGGTCCGCTGCGCCATCGACCTCCGAGACCGTCGCGACGACCGGGACCTCGGAGCCGTCCGAAACCGGTGGGGGCGACGGTGCGGTCGTGTTGGGCTTCGCGGCCGACCCGTTGAACCTCGACTTCACCACCACCGACGGCGCGGCCATCCCGGAAGCGCTGCTGACCAATGTCTACGAGGGACTCGTCATGGTCGACCAGGACGGCGAGATCGTGCCGTCGCTGGCCACCGACTGGACCGTCAGCGACGACGGGTTGACCTACACCTTCACGCTGGCCGAGGGCGTGGTGTTCTCCAACGGCGACGAGTTCGACAGCGAGGATGCCAAGTTCTCCATCGAACAGGTCCAGTCCGACGCGTGGACGATCTCGTTGAAGGCCCAGATGGACGTCGTCGAGTCGGTCGAGGCGCCGTCACCCACGGAGTTGGTGGTCACACTGGCCAATCCGTCCAACTCCTGGCTGTTCGCCATGACCACCCGGATCGGGGCGATGTTCTCCACCGACGGGGTCGACGACCTCGCCAACACCCCGGTGGGCACCGGCCCCTACGAGGTCAGCGACTTCGTGCCGAGCGAACGCATCGACTTCACCCGCCGCGACGACTACTGGGGCGACGCCCCGGCCTACGCCGACGTCACCTTCCGCTACTTCAGCGACGGCAACGCCCTGAACTCGGCGCTGCTGAGCAACGGCATCGACGTCATCGCCACCGTCCAGGCGCCGGAGGCGATCAGTCAGTTCGAGGGTGGCGACTACGAGATCATCGAGGGCAGTTCCAACGGCGAGGTCATCCTGTCGATGAACAACGCGTCGCCGCCGCTGGACGACGTCCGGGTGCGCCAGGCCATCCGCTACGCCATCGACAACGAGGCCGTGCGCGCCACCGCGTGGGCCGGGTACGGCGAGATGATCGGGACCATGGGTGCGCCCACCGACCCGTGGTTCGCCCCCGAGCGGGTGGACGACTACCCGACCGACACCGCGCAGGCGACGGCGTTGCTGGAGGACGCCGGGGCGACCGACCTCACGCTGGACTTCCGGATCCCGAACCTCCCCTACGCCGTCAACGCGGCCACGACGGTGCAGTCCAACCTCGCCCAGGTCGGCATCACCGCCGACATCACCCCGGTCGAGTTCCCGGCCGTGTGGTTGGAGGACGTGTTCACCAACAAGGACTACGACATGTCGATCATCGCGCACGTCGAGCCACGCGACATGGGCATCTTCGCCGACCCGGAGTACTACTTCCAGTACGACAGCCAGGAGTACCGCGACCTGCTGGCCCAGGCCGACCAGGGCCCGGCCGAGGACCAGGCGGCGACCCTGCAGGAGGCCGGTGAACTGCTCAGCAGTGACGCGGCAGCGGAGTTCCTGTTCCTCGCGCCGACCCTGATCGTGACGGACGGCACGGTCACGGGGCTGCCCGTCAACGAGGTCAGCGAGGCCTTCGACATCACCGTGCTCGAGCCCGCCTGAGTCCACCCCCGCGCCGGTCCGTGGGTCGGGCCGGCGTGGCCGACCGGCCCGAGGGGGACTGCCATGGCCTACCAGTTGCTGGTGCGGACGGCGACGTTCGTCGTGACGGTCGTGCTGGCGTCGGTGCTGGTGTTCGGCTTCATGGCGATCCTGCCCGGTTCGGCCGCGCGGGTGTCACTGGGGGTCAACGCCACCCCGGAGGCCATCGCCCGGGTCGAGGCCGACTTCGGCGTCGACCGACCACTGCCCGTGCAGTACCTCGACTGGGCCGCTGGCCTGCCGACCGGTGACTTCGGGACCTCCTACGTCACCCGACGGGTCATCGGGCCCGCGATCGTGGACCGGCTGCTGGTCACGTCGTGGTTGGTGGGGGCGTCGATGCTGGTTGCCCTGGTGATCGCCCTGCCGCTGGGCACGCTCGCGGCCGTACGTCACCAACGCCCGAGTGGAACCGTCCTGGCGGGGGTCAGCCAGGTCGGGGTCGCCGTGCCGAGTTTCCTGGCGGGGTTGTTGCTGATCGCCCTGTTCGCGGTGAAGTTGCGGTGGCTGCCGTCCGGGGGGTGGACGCCGCCGGCCCGCGATCCCGTGGCGTTCCTGCGCGGCCTGCTGCTTCCGTCGCTGGCCCTGGGGCTGGTGCAGGGATCGGTGCTGGCGCGCTACGTGCGCTCGACCGTCCTCAACATCCAGCGCGAGGACTTCATCCGCACGGCCCGATCCAAGGGGTTGCGGCGGTGGCAGGCACTGGTCCGCCACGGCCTGCGCAACGCGGCCATCCCGATCGTGACCGTGCTGGGACTGCAACTGTCGGTGCTGCTCGTGGGTGCGGTCGTGGTCGAGCGGGTCTTCACCGTCCCGGGCCTGGGCAGCCTGCTGCTGGACGGGGTCGCCAACCGCGACCTGTTGCTGGTGCAGGGCGTGGTGATGGTGCTGGTCGTGATGATCCTGGCCATCAACTGGGCGGTCGACGTGCTCTACACCGTGCTGGACCCGCGTCTGCGGGCACGCGCATGACGGCCGCGTCATGAGCGCCGCCCGCGACGTCGTCGACGCCACCGGTGCGCCGGTCGTGGCCGGGACCGACGAGACCGCCGGGGTCGCGAACTGGTCGTTGTGGATCGGCGGGGGGCTGGTCGGGCTGGTCGTGGTGATGGCCCTGGTGTCGTTTGCCTGGACGCCCTACGACCCGTACTTCGTGGACGTCACGAACCGCTTCGGGGGGCCCAGTCCCACGAACCTGCTGGGCACCGACCAGTTCGGGCGCGACGTGTTGTCGCGGTTGATGGTGGGTGCCCGCACGACCCTGTTCGTGGGGATCGTGTCGGTGGGCGTCGCGGGCGTCGTGGGGACGCCGTTGGGGATCCTGATGGGGATGGCGCCGGCGTGGCTCCACCGGATCCTGCTGCGTGCCAACGACCTCCTGCTGGCCTTCCCGGCCCTGTTGCTGGCCATCATGTTCGCGGCGGTGTTCGGGCCGTCGACCGCCACCGCGATGGTGGCCATCGGGATCGGCACCATCCCGGTGTTCGCGCGGATCGCCCGCAGCGGGACGGTGCAGGTCATGAGCAGCGAGTACGTGCTGGCAGCCCGGTCGGCCGGGCGGCGGGGCGTGCGACTGGCGGTGCGCCACGTCCTGCCCAACATCGCCAGCCTGCTGCTGGTCCAGGCGTCGGTGTCGTTCGCGATCGCGATCCTGGCCGAGGCGGCATTGTCGTTCCTGCAGTTCGGGACGCCGTCGCCGATCCCGTCGTGGGGCCTGATGCTGTTCCAGGCCCAGTCGGTGCTGGCGGTCAACCCGGGCCTGACGGTGTGGCCGGGCGTCGGGATCGCCGTCGCGGTGCTGGGCTTCAACCTGCTGGGTGACGGCCTGCGTGACCGCTTCGATCCCCGCCTGGCTGGCCACCAGTGACCGCCGGTGACGAGGACCGCCTGGTGGTCGACGGGCTGGACGTGCGGGTCGGACCGGTGGGGCTGCTGCACGACGTGGGGTTCCGCCTGCGGGCCGGCGAGCGGGTCGGGCTGATCGGCGAGTCGGGATCCGGCAAGTCGCTGACCGCGCTGGCCATCATGGGCCTGTTGCCGGAGGGGTTGGCTGCCAGCGGCCACGTCGGGTTGGCTGGCACCGACGGCAACCTGCTGGCCGCCGGTGACGCCCGCATGGCTGACCTGCGTGGCAGGCGGGTGTCGATGGTGTTCCAGGAACCCATGACCGCGCTCAATCCCCTGATGAAGGCCGGGGACCAGGTCGCGGAGGTGCTGGCGATCCATGCGCGTCGTGGGGGCTCGGGCGGGTCCGGGCGGGACCGCGACCGGCGCGCGCTCGACTTGCTCGACGCGGTCCGGATGCACGAACCCGACCTGGTGCGGCGGCGGTACCCGCACCAACTGTCGGGCGGGCAGCGGCAACGGGTGATGCTGGCGATGGCACTGGCCAACGAGCCCGACGTGTTGATCTGTGACGAACCGACGACGGCCCTGGACGTGACGGTCCAGGCCCAGATGCTGGACCTCATCGTCGAGGGGGCTCGCGAACGCGACGCGTCGTTGCTGTTCATCACCCATGACCTCGCCGTCGTCGCCACCGTGTGCGACCGCGTGCTGGTCATGTACGGCGGCCGGATCGTGGAGGCCGGCCCGGTCCAGCAGTTGTTCACCGCACCGCGACACCCCTACACCCGCGGGCTGGTGGCGTCGTCGGACCTCGACGCCGTGGACGCGGCCGGACGGCTGCCGACGATCCCGGGCGTGGTCCCGGCCGCGGGCACGTTCCCGTCCGGGTGCGTGTTCCGGACCCGCTGCGAGCGCGCCACCGACGCGTGTGCCGAGCCGCCACCGTGGACGGGTCAGCCAGATGACGGCCATGCCTGCATCCACCCCTACGACGACGCACCGGCCACCCCGTGACCGACCCCACCCCCCACCCCACGTCGAGTGAGCGCCCTGCCCCGGGATTTCGGGGTGATGCGCACACTCGACGTGGGGGTGGGGGGGGCGATGGCCCGCGGGACGACGGGCCGGGAGGTGGCGGGCCGGGAGGTGGCGGGCCGATCCTGGAGGTGGTCGACCTGGTGCGGTCGTTCCGGCGGCCGCGGACGTCGCTGTTCCGATCGCCCGGGGCGGTCGAGGCGTTGCGCGGGGTGTCGCTGGAGGTCCGTGCCGGCCAGCGCTTCGGGATCGTCGGCGAGTCCGGGTCGGGCAAGTCCACCCTGCTGCGGTTGATGGCCGCGCTCGACCAGCCCACCAGCGGGACCGTGTCGTTCCGTGGGCGGACCGTGTCCGGCGTGCCGGAACGACGACTGGGGTTCCTGCGCGACGACCTCCAGGTGGTGTTCCAGGACCCGATGGGGTCGCTGGACCCCCGGATGCGGGTGGCCGACATCATCACCGAGCCGCTGGTGGCGCAGGGCCACGGGGATCGTGACGCCCGGTTGGCCGAGTTGCTGGACGCGGTCGGGCTGCCCGACGGTGCCGGCCGGCGCTGGCCGCACCAGTTCTCGGGTGGGCAACGTCAGCGGATCGCGATCGCCCGCGCCCTGTCGACCCGGCCGAGGGTGCTGTTGGCCGACGAACCCGTGTCGGCGCTGGACGTGTCCGTGCGGGCCCAGATCCTCAACCTGCTGGCGGACCTCGTCGACGCCTACGACCTGACCCTGGTGTTCGTGTCCCATGACCTGACCGTGGTCCGCCACCTGTGTGACACGATCGCGGTCATGCGCGCTGGCGAGGTGGTCGAGACCGGCCCGACCGCCGCCGTCGCCGACGACCCCCAGCATCCCTACACCCGCCAACTGCTGGGCGCGGTCCCGACCCTGCAGGGCGCACTGGCCGGTCGCGACGCCGCCACCCTGGCCCGGCGCGCCCGCGCCGACGACCCGGAGGAGCCCTCGTGACCACCAGCGGCGCAGCACGACGCCCTGACCTGTGCGACCGGAGCGCGGTCGACCTGGCGGCCGGCTACCGCGACGGGTCGTTCACGCCGGTGGACGTGGTCGCGTCCGTGCAGGATCGGATCGACGCGGTCGAGGACCAGGTGTGTGCCCTGTACGCGCCCGACCCGGCGAGCGCCCGCACTGACGCCCAGGCCAGTGCCCGACGGTGGGCGTCCGGTCGTCCCCTGGGGCCACTGGACGGCGTGCCGATCACGCTCAAGGAGAACATCCCCACCCGGGGCACGCCCGTGCCGGGCGGGACGGCCGCGACCGACCTGGTCCCGGCCGAGGTCGACAGCCCGCCCGCGGCCCGCATCCGCGAGGCCGGGCTGGTGTTGCTGGGCAAGACCACGATGCCCGACTGGGGGATGCTGTCGTCGGGGCTGTCGAGCTTCCACCACCTCGCCCGCAACCCGTGGGACCTCGACTGGAACCCGGGCGGGTCGAGTGCCGGGGCCGCGGCCGCCGCTGCCGCCGGGTACGGACCGTTGCACGTCGGCTCCGACATCGGCGGGTCGATCCGGCTGCCCGCCGGGTGGTGCGGGCTGGTCGGGCTCAAGCCGTCGTGGGGGCGGGTCCCGATCGAACCGCCATACTGGGGCCGAGCCGTGGGGCCCATCGCGCGCACGGCCGCCGACGCCGCGCTGGCGCTGGCGGTGGTGGCCGCGCCCGACCCGGACGACCGCGACCACCTCAGCCTCCCCCCGTGGGAGGTCGACGCCGAGCCCGCGCTGGCGCCCGCCGACGTCGCCGGCCTGCGGGTCGGGGTGCAGATGGACGCCGGCGCCGGACTGGCGGTCGACGACGAGGTCGCCGCGATCGTCCAGCGCGTCGCCGATGTCTTCGCCGATGCGGGCGCACGGGTCGAACCGGTCGCGCCGTTCCTCGCCCCGGAGGGCCTGGCCGGCCTGGACCGGTTCTGGCGGGTCCGCGGCTGGAGCGAGTACCAACGGCTGGACCCGGCCGCCCGCGAACGGGTCCTGCCCTACATCGTCGAGTGGGTCCGAGGCGGGTCCGAGGTGTCCGGCGTCGAGACCCTGCGGGCCGCCGAGACCATGCTGGCGGTGGGCCACGACGCGCTGGCCGCGACCCAAGGGTTCGACCTGGTGCTGTCGCCGGTGTCGCCGGTGGCCACGTTCCCGGCCGAGTGGGCCGGCCCGACCAACGATCCCGACACCGCCATGCACCACATCGCCTTCACCGTGCCGGCCAACTTCAGTCACCAACCGGCGGTGTCGGTCCATGCCGGACTGACCAGCGATGGGCGCCCCGTCGGGGTCCAGGTGGTCGGTCGCCGCTTCGACGACCTGGGGGTGCTGCGCGCCGCGGCGTGGTGGGAATCCGTCCGCCCCGCCGACGCCACCCCGACCTGGCCCGCGCCCGGTGTGGCCGCCCTGCTGGACGACTGAGCTCCCGTCGCACACTCGTCGGGCGCCGACGGTCAGGCCGGTCCGGTCCGGGGGAGGGTGATGGTCACCACGGTGCCGCCGCCGGGGCGGGGACCGGCGGTGATGTCGCCGTCATGGGCCTCGACCAGTCGCCGGGCGATCGCGAGGCCCAACCCCGACCCACCGGAGTCGGCCGCGCGGTGGAAGCGGTCGAAGACGTGGGGGAGGTCGTCGGGGTCGATCCCGCTGCCGGTGTCGGCGACGGCCAACCGGATCCGGTCGTCGTCGGGTGCGGGGTTGGTGGTGGCCGTGACCTCGACATCGCCGCCGGCGGGGGTGTGCCGGACGGCGTTGGACAGCAGGTTCACCAGCACCTGTTCGAGCCGGACCGGGTCGCCGAGCAGGTCGGGGACCTCGGGCGCGACGTCGGTCGTCACCGTGACCCCGGCGGCGTGGGCGCGATCCGCGATCGTGCGCACGGCCCGGTCGACCAGGTGGTCGACGGCCACGTCCTCCACCTCCAGGCGCAGCGCCCCGGCCTCGGCGGTTGACAGGGTGGCGAGGTCGTCCAGCAGGCGTTCCATGACCGCGAGTTCGTCGACGACGACGTCGAGGCGGTCGTCGGTCGGTTCGTAGACGCCGTCGACGATGCCCTCGACGGTGCCGCGAACGACCGACAACGGCGTCCGAAGTTCGTGGGCCAGGTCCGCCAACAGTGCTCGTCGGCGGCGCTCGTCGGTGTCCAGCCGTGCCGCCATGTCGTTGAACGTGGTCGCGAGCCGTCGGACCTCACGTGGTCCCGAGGGACGCACGCGGACGTCGGCTTCGCCCGCTCGGACCCGCTCGGCACCCTCCACCACGTCTGCCAGCGGCGTCCCGACGCGTCGTGCCAGCACCATGGCGCCGGCCACCAGCACCGCCACCACGACCACCAGCAACCCGGCGGCACCGGCCACGGCTGGCAACGTCGGCCCGTCGCCCAGCAGGCGGGCGGCGATGGCGACCGTGCCGACGACGGCGGCCAGCACGACCACCAGGACGACCAGGCTGACCGTCGCCACGGTCCGCAGGAACCGGCGGCGCACGTGCGCCGGGGGACCATGGTCGCCCCAGCCCTGCGGCCGCTCTGCCCCGGGCGGCCCCCACGGTGGGCCCCCACGCGGGTGGTGGCCGGCCCACGGGGGACCTCGGCGATGTTGCGGTCGGTGGTGGCCGCCGTCGGCGTCGTCGGTGGATCCCGATCGCTGCGTGTCAGTCATCGGCGAACCGGTAGCCGACGCCGTGGACGGTCAGGACGTGCCGAGGTCGTGCCGGGTCGGCCTCCAGCTTGCGGCGGACGTTCTTGACGTGGGCGTCGATCGTGCGTTCGTAGGACTCGAACGACACCCCGTGGACCGCGTCCAGCAACTGGGCGCGCGTGAACACCCGCCCGGGCTGGTCCATCAGGGTGGCCACCAGGTCGAACTCGGTGGCGGTGAGGTCGACCGGGTCGCCGGACGTGGTGAGCGTGCGGGCGGACCGGTCCAGCACGACCTCACCGACGCGGGTGCGGTCCTGCGGGCGGTGCTCGAGTTCGACCCGGCGCAGCACCGCCCGGACGCGCGCCACCACCTCGCGTGGGGAGAACGGCTTGACCACGTAGTCGTCGGCGCCGACCTCCAACCCCAGCACGCGGTCGAGTTCGTCGCTGCGGGCGGTCAGCATGACGATGGGGACGGTGTCGTCGCGTCGCAGGTCACGGGCGACGTCCAACCCGTCGCGGTCGGGCAGCCCGAGGTCCAGCACGACCAGGTCCGGCCGATGGCGCCGGCTCGACGCCAGTGCGTCCGCTGCCGTGCCTGCCACCGTGACGTCGTAGCCCGCGTCGGCGAGGTAGTCGCGGACCAGAGCGGCGATGCGCGGGTCGTCCTCGACCACCAGCACGTGGCCGTGGGCCGCGGGGACCGGATCGTGGTCCGGGTCGGGGGGCGGGCGGGGGGCGGTGGTCATGGGCACCATCCTCGCAGGTCGGAAGGGTCGGTGCCCCCCGCCGGATCAGGTCCGCGGCGGGAACCGGTGGAGGGCGTCGGCACCCGCGGCGATTGCCGCGGATGCCTGGCGAGGCGGGCTCGGTCATGCCTGGTCGGCGGCGTCCTCGGTGGACGTCGCGGGTTCGGCGACGTCGTGGGCGTCGTGCTGGGCACGGTGCCACACCTCGAGCCGTTCGCGCATCCATGGGGGCGGACCGCCGGGGCGACCGCCGGGCTCGTGGTCGTGGGGTCGGCCGTGGCCGCGGGACTCGTGGCTGCGGGACTCGTGGCCGCGGGACTCGTGGCCGGGCCGACCGCGGTGGTGCGGACCGCGGGCGCTGCAGTCCCGGCCGGTGGGGCCGTCGGCGGGGCGGTGGTGGCGGGCGGCGGTCACCAGGACGGCGACCTGGGCCACGCCAAGGACGAGGGCGAGTCGGTGCAGGGGTTTCATGTCGTGCTCCTGAAGTGGGGATGGGTGGTCGGGGGTGGGAGCGGTCGTCACGTCGACGATCGATCAGGTGTGTCCGGCCAGGACCGCGAGTCGCTCGCCGCGTCGCGGCGATCGTCGGGGGCCAGGTCGGTGTGCTGGCGTCGGTGCCAGTCCTCGGCGCGACGGTCCCAGTCGTGCGGCGGGCTGCCCCAACGCCGTCCCCAGCCTCCGAAGGTGAACCGGGCCAGCGCGAACAGGCCCAAGAACACGAACGGGAAGAACAGGAAGCCGGGGAAGAAGCCGACGCCACGGGCGCCGGGGCCGACGAACCGGACGACATCGGTGCCGTCCGCGGTGGCGATGCCGGTGTCGATGCCGGCCTGGTAGGCAACGACGCCGATGGCAGTCGCGATGGTGATGGCCACGATGGCCAGGGTGATTCGGGTACCGGTTCGCATGGGTCCTCCGTCGTCGGGGTCGGTCCGGTTGCCAGCCCAGCGTGGACCCCGGGTGTGAAGGAGCCGTGAAGACGGCGCGAAGGAACTGCGGAGGTTCGTGGTCGAGGCCGTTCAGGCCTGCAGGAACGCCTGCGTGATCGCGTTGCATCGGTCCGGCTCGTCCAGCCACGGCGCGTGGCCGGTCCGGTCCAGCAGGTGCAGGTTCGCGTTCGGGATGCGCCCGGCGAGGTCCACGGCCGCGTCGGCGTCACCGAACGGGTCGTCGCGACCCCAGACGAGACAGGTGGGGGCCGCGATCCTCCCCAGCAGGTCGTCGTCGTGGACCAGTCGCGGGTCCCACCCACCCCGCAGGGACGTCAGGTCCGGGCCGTCCGCGGTCTCGTTGCGCAACGTGTCGGTGTCGCGGTACAGCGCCACCAGGACGTCGATCGCCTCGTCCGTCAGGCCGTGTTCGTCGATCGCGCGTGCCATGCCGAACCGGCGCAACATCGCGACCACGACCCGGCGCGGCAGCGGGGCGGCGTTCATGAGCCGACCGACCCCGGGCAGCGTGTTGGCCCGGATCCACAACGGGGCGGTCGCCCCGGGGCTGCCCAGGCACCAGCCGAACAACAGCAGGCGGTCGACCCGATCGGGATGGCCGGCCGCCGTCCGGATCGCGGGGTGGCCGCCCATCGAGGTGCCGACGACGTGGGCGGTCGCGACGTCGAGCGCGTCCAACACGTCCACGACCAGGCGATCGGACACCTCGACGAACGTGTCGACGTCACGCGGCGCCGGCAGCGGGTCGCTGCGGCCACAGCCTGGTCGATCGAGCAGCAGGCAGCGGAGGCCGTCGAGGCCCGCGACCAGGCTCGACCACGACGTCCCCGACACCGACGTCCCGTGGACGAACACGGCCGGGCGGCCGTCGGCCGGCCCGACCTCCTGCACCCGCACGTCGATGTCCAGGGTCGCCAGGTGCAGCCGGTGCTCGACCGGTGCGACGCCCAGGGTCGACCACACCTCCGCTTCGGCCTCGTCGAGCGTCGTCACGTCGTCGTCGCGAGACGTCCGGGCGCGTCCAAGTCGATGACTGGACGGAACGCACGGAGCCGATGGTCGCCGGGCAGTGGCGGCTCACGGGTCGCCACGATGACCACGCTGTCGACCATCCGGAGGCGGTCGAGCAGGTGGTCGACATCGAGGTTGGCATGGCGATCGTGGGAATCACGGACCTCGGTGCGCGTCCCGAAGATCGCGTCGGCCTCGTCGAACAGCAGCACCGACCCGGCCCGATGGGCGCGCCGAAGGACCAGGTCGAGGTGTTCCATGGTCTCGCCGGCGTACTTGGCCACCACGGTCGCAAGGTCGAGCACGTGGAGATCGCGATCCAGGTCGCCTGCCACCAACTCGCCGACGCGTCCCCGCTGCCGCCGCGACCCGCCGGCGACCACGGCCAGTGTCGCCGTGCGCTCGCCCGGATCACGTCGCTTGCCGTCGCGGGCGGTCACCTCCGCACGGAGGCCCCGACTGTTGGCGGCACGGGACGAGGAAGTCGTGTCCGATCCACCGCCGCCCGCGCGATGGCCCACGATCGCGCGAGCGGCGGCCACCACGGATGGCAGGTCCGGGTCGCGCGTGGGCCTGCCGGGCTCGCGGTGGGGTCGTGGCATGGGTGCTCTCGACAGGTGGCGGACCCCCATCCAAGCACGCAGCGGGAGCCGGCGGCGGAGGTCGGCACCGAGCGAGCAACGACGGTGAACTCCCGCTTGTGCCACCATCGGCGACGGCAACGCCCTGGCCATCGAACGTCGCGTCCGACGTGCGCCTCGGGCGGATCGCGGCCCGCTCCTCGATTCGGAGGTCCTCACATGGCCAGTAGGTTCACCGACCTCGCGATCGACTGTGCCGATCCCGACGGCCTCGCCCGGTTCTGGTGTTCGGTCCTCGACTACGAGGTGCTGGACGAGAACGACGGGGTCGTCACCATCGGCCCCGCCGTGCCGGCTGACGGCGGGAACCACCCGGGCCCCGTGCCGTCGACGTTGACCTTCGCGCAGGTGCCCGAGGCCAGGACCGTCAAGAACCGGCTCCACCTCGACGTCAACCCGACCGACCGGGACCAGGACGACGAGGTCCGTCGCCTGCTCGACCTGGGTGCCCGGCCCGTCGACGTCGGCCAGGGCGAGGTGAGTTGGGTCGTCCTCGCGGATCCGGAGGGCAACGAGTTCTGCGTCCTTGCGGCCCGCCGCCCCTGATCGGGTGCCGCACCTGTTCCGGTCACGGCATCGCGCCCGACTTGCGGGGAACTTACGTCCCGGCCGCCGCACTTACGTTCATCTTCCAGGCGTCCGGCACGGTCAGTCCTGTTCCGACCGCGGCACCGATCGCGGCTCGACCAGGAGGATGACCATGGGACAGCAGACCACCCACCGCCGGGACGCCGACGGGCGACGCGAGCCCGAGCACTCGATTCCGCGGCCCGACACCGTCCCAGGGCCTGGCACCCGCGGCCACGACCGGGCCGCACGACTGCAGGTCCTGGCCAACGATCCGGCGATCGGACTCCACCCGCTGGTGGTCGTCGCCCTCGTCGCGGCCATCGGGCTGGCCGTACTGGCGTGGGACCCACTGGGGGCGCCGGCTGTGGTCCCCGTCGCGGGCGGGCCCGACATCGGGACGGCACACAACGAGGTCGAGGAGCTGTGGGTCGAGAAGGCCGCGATCACCTCGCGGGCGACCGTCGCGTCCACGCCGGTCAGCGACGTCGTGGAAGCCGCAGTCCTGAAAGCCGAGAAGGCGGCGCTCACGGCAAGCGCCTCGGCCACGAGCAGGGTGGCGACCAACGCCGCGTCCAACGGGGCGCTCCGGGCAGAGAAGGTCGCCATGGCGGCGCGGGCGGCGACGGCGGCGGGCGCGCCGAGCAACGCCAGCGCCGACGCCGACCTCGCCGGCGAGAAGGCGGCTCGGCTCGACATCACCCCGCGGCGACTGCTCACCGCCGAGGACGAGAAGCGGCTGCTGGTCGCCCGTCGCAGCTGACCCCGCCATCCCGTCGACGCCTCGGCCCGGCCGAGGTGTCGACGGCTGCTCGGCGGGCTTACCACGGGGTTACCGAGTGCTGCCACTGTGGGCGACGCGCCATCGACGGCGTCCTGGCGTCCACGATCGCAATCTGGTCCGTTCGCGCCGGTGGCGACCACCTAGGGTCCAAGGATGCGGGGAGCGAGGACGTGGTGCTCGAGGTGACGCTGGCAGGGGCGGTCGTGTTGCGCCGCGGCCACCGCGAGGTGGGGGACCGGATCCTCGCCGCGCGGCAGGTCCGCCTCGTCACGGCCATGCTGGTCATCGAACGTCATCATCCCGTGGCCGTTGACGTCCTGGCCGCACAGTTGTGGCCGGGCGAGGCGCCGGACCAGTGGCGAGTGGCGGTACGCGGACTCGTCGGGCGCGTGCGCAAGGCACTGGTCCAGCTCGGGTTGGACGGCTCCGCAATCCGTGGCGAGCCGGGCCGGTACGTGGTGGACCTGTCAGACGTCGTGGTCGACCTGGAACGTGCGTCCGACACCCTGCGAGTGGCCGAGCGCGCCAAGGAGCGTGGCGACGCCGAACAGGGTCGCGACGGCGCGTCGGTCGCCCGATCGATCCTCTCCCGTCCCGTGCTGGCCGGCATCGACGGGGACTGGGTGGACCAGCAGCGTCGACGGGTCGGGCGAGACCATCTGCGGTCGCTGGTCGTCCTGGGGGTGTGCCGAAGCCGACTGGGCGACCACGCGGCCGCTCGTTCCGTCCTGGTCGAGGCGGTCGAGCTCGACCCACTCCGGGAGGCGACCTGGCGAGCGCTCATGTCGGCCGAACTCGCCGCAGGCAACGCCGCGGCAGCCCTGGGCACCTACGAAGACTGTCGACAGCGTCTGGCCGAACACCTCGGCGTCGACCCGTCCGACGAGACCCAGCGGCTGCACGGTGACGTCCTGCAGGCGATCCCGGTGCCTCGTCGTTACGACGTCGTCGACGACCGAACCAGACAGCCGGCACAGCGCTCCAACGTCTCGACATCCGTGGGACGCGTGGAGCCCTACGTGGGACTGCGCGCCTTCGATCGAGCGGAGGCCGACCTGTTCTTCGGTCGAGACGGCGACGTCAACGAACTGGTCGAGTTGCTCGCCCGGCGCGGGCTCGTGGCCGTCGTCGGACCTTCAGGGGTCGGCAAGTCGTCGTTGGTGCGGGCGGGATTGTTGCCGGCGCTCGCGCGTGGTGCTGTCGCCGACGCCGACACGTGGCTGCCCGTGCTCGTCACACCCGGGGACCAGCCGCGGAAGGCCTTGGTCCACGCGCTGCACGCCGTGGCCGGTGATCGCCGGTGGGGCGTCGATGACCTGGACGGTCCGGACGGTCTCCACGCGGTTGCCGAGGGCCTGCTCGTCGGCCGTCCTCGTTCCGCCCGACTGCTGGTCGTCGTCGACCAGTTCGAGGAGGTGTTCACGCTCGCCCGGGACGACGCTGCGGCCGACCTGGTTGCCATGCTGCGAGGCGCGGCCGCCCGGCTGGATGCCCGGGTCGCCGCCGTGATGACGATGCGGGCCGACTTCTACGACCGGGCCGCGGCCCTCCCCGGGCTCGCCGAGGTGCTCACCGTCAACCAGTTCGTCGTTCCGCCACTGCAGCCCGAACAGGTCGAGACCGTCGTCACGGAGCCCGCCCGCCGCGCCGGGGTTGCACTCGAACCCGGCCTGCTGGGTCGCATCGTGGCCGACGTTGCCGACGAGCCGGGCGCGCTGCCGCTGCTGCAACACCTGCTCCGCGAGTTGTGGTCACGGCGGACCAACGACGTCATGACTCGGGGCGCCTACGAGGACCTCGGCGGGGTCAGTGGAGCACTGGCGGCAAGGGCCGAGGAGGTCTACCAGGGCTTCGGCCCGGAGGAGCGGGGGATCGCCATGCGCATCCTGCTTCGAGCCGTGCAACCGGGTGAAGAGACCGGGGACGCCCGTCGGCCGATCCTGGCCACCGAGCTTGCGGGGCCGTCGATGCCGTTCGCGGTGGTCGAGTCGGTGACGGCGCGACTGGTCGACGCCCGCCTGCTCACGTCGGACCGGGATCCAGCATCCGGGGACCCCAGGCTCCAGTTGGCCCACGAGGCGTTGATCGAGGCATGGCCTCGATTGCGGTCGTGTGTCGACGAGGGGCGCGCCTGGTTGCTCGACGCTCGTCGGCTGACGGCCGCTGCCCAGTCGTGGGCACAGCATGAACGTCACGACTGTGGGACACCGGGACGTGGTCGCCACGCGATCGCATACCAGCTCACGAGCCGGCCGAGCCCATCCCCGGCTTCGGTGCGAGCTTCGCCGGCATCGTCGAAGCGGGCTGGAGCCCGGACGGCCGTCGCGTGGCGACCGCAGGATTCGACGACACGGCGATCTGGTCGGTCGAGCCGACGTCGCGTCCCGTACGGGTGGACCACGGGGGTGGCTGGACCACCCTCGCCTGGGCACCGACCGGGGAGGTGGGGGTGTGGCAGACGGAGCCACCCGGTCTCCGGGTAGTGGCCGCGGACGGCCAGTCACTGGCGTGGCTTCCGACGTCGGCGGGAACCAGAGCCGAGGGGGTCGCCTTCGCACCCGACGCTCCGTGGGTGGCCATCAGCCTCGTGGACAACCGTGGTGCCGGGGAGTCGGATGCGGCCGGTGTGGAACTGTGGAACTGGCGCACCGGGATCCGCCTCGCCAGCGTCACCCTTCCGTTCGTCAGCCCGTCCTCCGTTGCCTTCGACGCAGATGGCCGCCGACTCCTCGTCGCCCGACAGTCCGAGGATCCCGGCGTCGAGGTGTGGGACGTCAGCGGGCTGGCGTCAGGCGCCCTGCGAGGTGACGTCCGGGCGGACGACATTGTCCTGCGCTCCATCGATGGCCACACCGAATGGGTGCAGGAGGCAGTGTGGGGTCCCGACGAACGCTCCGTTGTGTCGTGCAGCGGTGATGGCACTGCCCGTGTCTGGGACGTTGCGACCGGGCGTGGGCGGCAATGGCTCGTTGCGGATGGGCTCACCGGCCTCTGTCGTGTCCGAGTCTCCCCGGACGGTCGTCACGTCGCGGTCTCGGACGGCGAGAACGGCATTCGGGTGTTCGCGCTCGACCCATCCGAGGTGGCCGAGATCGCGCGGGCTCGGCTGACACGAACGTGGACGACGGACGAGTGTCGTGAGTACCTGGATCTCTCGGTCTGCCCGACCTGACCGCCGAGTTCGGAGGACAGCGCCTAGCCTCGCCGGTCGCTCCCCAGCCACTGAGGTCGCCTCGTGTCCGAACCGCTCGACACCCGTCCGGTGCCGCCGCCGCAGGACGACTTCACGGCGGACGAGCGCACCCTGTTGGCGCGCCACTTCACCAACGTCGACGACCACGTCGCCGGGCTGGTGGACCTCCCCGAGGTGGTTAAGGGGGCCTTGTTCGCGCGCTACTCGCGGTCCCGCAAGTCGATTCGACGGTTGTTCGTCGACGAGTTCGCCGACCTGCTGGCGGTCGACGACCACGACACCCCCGCCGACACACCCGGCGGTGACGCGGTCGGGACGACGAAGGCCGAGGGGCTGTACCAACGGGTGTTCAGCGAGTACGGCGATGACTCGGTGGCCCAACTGGGTGGCGCCCACGTCGCGATCGAGGAGATCTCCAACCTGCTGACCAAGCAGGTCGAGTGGGGTCGGCTGGCGGCCTACCTCGAACAGTCGACCCGCTACATCGCCTACGACCACCAGGTCGACGGCCGCTGGCGTTACCACCGCGACGCCGACGTCATGGCCGGCCCGCACGCCCGCGCCTACGTCGACGCGCTCGACACCATCTTCGCCACCTACGCCGCGTCCATCCCGACCGTGCTGGAGTGGGTCCGGTCGACCTGGCCCCAGGACGAGTCGACGTCGGACTTCGTCTACCGCAACGCCACCAAGGCCAAGGCGCTTGACCTGCTGCGGGGGTTGCTGCCGGCCGCCACCACCTCCAACGTCGGGATGTTCGCGTCCGGACAGTCCTACGAGCTGTTGTTGCTGCGCCTGCAGGCGTCGGAACTGGCCGAGGCGCGTCACGTCGGCACCCGCATGCTGGCCGAGTTGCGCCACCTCGTCCCGTCCTTCCTCACCCGGGTCGACCGCCCCGACCGGGGCGTGGTGTGGTCGGACTACCTCGCCACCACCCGTGACGACGTCCGCACCCTGGCCGACCGCCACGTCCCGCGTGGTGAACCGATGGACGCCGCCGACGAGGTGACCCTGGTCGACTGGTCGCCGCGTGACCCGGTCGAGGCCGAGCAGGCGCTGGTGACGGCGATCCTGCATCCCCATGCCGACCGCTCCGAACAGGCAATCGCCCAGGTGGTGGCGCGGATGGACACCGACGAGCGCGCCGCGGTGGTCGCGGCGTTCGTGGGGGAGCGGCGCAACCGGCGCCACAAGCCCGGTCGTGCGCTGGAGCGGATCTGGTACCGCTTCGACGTGCTCGGCGACTACGGCGGGTTCCGGGACCTCCAACGTCACCGCATGCTGACGATCGAGTGGCAGGACCTGACCACCCGACACGGCCACGAGACACCGCCGGAACTGGTCGACGCCGGGGTGGCCGACGCCTACGCCGCCGCCATGGAGCGATCCGCTGAGCTCTACGAGCGGTTGCTGCCCGACCATCCCGTACAGGCCCAGTACGCCGTGTGCTTCGGCTATCGGATCCGCTACTCGATGCAGGTGAACGCGCGCGCGGCCATGCAGATGCTGGAGTTGCGCTCGACCCCGCAGGGCCACCCCGCCTACCGGCGGATCGTCCAGTCGATGCACCGCCTGATCGCCGAGCAGGCCGGCCACCGCGTCGTCGCCGACGCCATGGTCCACGTCGACCATGGGGCCGCCGAGTTGGAACGACTCGCCTCCGAGAAGGCCGCCGAGGCCCGCCGCATCGCCCGCTGACCGCCCGCTGAGGTCAGCCGGCCTCGACCGTGGCGATCTGGATGGTGGGGGACTGGCCGGTCGGGGTGTCGAAGGACTGGCCGTCGGCGGTCAGGAACTCGAGGCTGATCACGTGCGCGCCCAGGGGGAGGTCGACCGGGTAGGAGGCCTCGACACAGCCGCCCGAGCAGTCCTCGGTCGGCAGCAGTGGCTCGCCGTCCGGCCCGGTCGCGAGGCGGCCGTCCACGAACACGCGCACGACCCCCAGTTCCTCGGGATCGGCGGGTGCCGCCGCGGGTGCGGGCCCGATCGTGCCGCCGGTGACGGCCACGACCACGTCGACCGTGCCGACCTCGGTCGTGTCACCGTCGACCGGTGAGACCAGCGCCAGGGTCGCATCGGTCCAGCGCGCGCCCACCCCGGACCCGGTCGGGTGCCAGGCGCTCTCGATCGTCGTGTGGAGGGTGAACGAGACTGCCAGGCCGACGACGACCGCCCCGATTGCCAGGGGTGAGGTCGGACCGAGCGACAGCGAGGTGGTCGCCGCCACGGCCACCGCCACCAGGGCGGCCACGCCCAACGGGAACCACCATCCGACCCAGTCGGAGAAGTAGCCCGCGGTCGCCCCCGACAGCGACGCCAGCACCGCACTGGCCGCCAGCGGCAGCACCAGGTCACCGGGTTCGTCCAGGGCCAGGCGCCCGGCGACCGCCAGCAGGAAGATGGCGATGGTGCCGAACGCGGCCAGTACCAGCAGTGCCTGCCAGGTGGCGCCGGCGCCGGCGTGGCCGAGCAGGGGGCTCAGGAGGTGCACGAGGTCCTCGCGGGACGGGTCAGGGCAGCGACGCTATCGCTGGCAGGCAGTGGACCGGTGACCGAGCCGTGCGAGCGGACGGGGTCAGCGGTGTCCAGACCGCGTCCCCCGCACCCTAGGATGTCTGGGACGCCCGACCGACCGCCCGACACCCTGGAGCCGCGACCGCCATGGCCACCTTCGGACCCGTGGGAACCGCCATGGCGACGCCGTTCGCCGACGACGAGAAGTTGGACGTCGCGGGCGCCCAGCGGCTCGCGCGCCACCTGGTCGACCATGGCACCGACACGCTCGTGCTGGTGGGGACCACCGGCGAATCGCCGACGGTGACCGCCGACGAGGTCGCACTCCTGGTCTCCGGGGTGCGCGAGGCCGTCGGGACCGAGGCCGATGTCGTGGTCGGGACCGGAACGAACTCGACGACCGCGACGGTCGAGGCCACCCGCGCCGCCCGGGACCTCGGGGCCGACGGCGTGCTGGTCGTGTCGCCGTACTACAACCGTCCGGACCACGACGGGATGATGCGCCACTTCACCGCGGTCGCCCAGGCGACCGACCTGCCGGTCGTGGTCTACGACGTCCCCCACCGGACCGGCCGGGCGATCGCGGCCGACACGCTGGTGGCGCTGTCCGAGATCGACACGATCATCGGGTGCAAGGACGCCACCAGCGACCTGTCCAAGTCCGCGGACGTGCTGGCCCGCACCGCCGAGGCGCCGGGTGGCTTCGACCTGTGGTGCGGTGCCGACGAGGTGAACCTGCCCATGCTGGCGATCGGTGCGGCCGGCCTGGTGTCGGTGACCGCGCACCTGGCCGGCGACGACCTCGCCCGGATGTGTGCGGCCGTCGCGGCCGGCGACCTGGCCACGGCCCGCGAGATCCACTTCCGCCTGTTGCCCCTGCACCGGGCCCTGTTCCTGTCTCCGTCGCCGGCCCCGCTCAAGGCGGCGCTGGCGCTCTTCGATCTTCCGGCCGGCCCCGTCCGGGGGCCGCTGGCCGACGCGCCTGACGGCGTCGTCGACCAGGTCCGCCACGCCCTCGACCATGCTGGACTACTTCCATGAGCAACGACAACCTGTCGGGGGGCCTCGATCGCGGGGGCGTCACCGTCACCTTCCTGGGCGGGCTGGGCGAGGTCGGTCGCAACATGGCCGCCCTCACCTGCGACGGCGACACCATCGTGGTGGACGTCGGCGTCTTCTTCCCCAACCCCGAACACCTCGGCGTCGACCTGATCACGCCCGACTGGGGCGTGCTGGAGACCGAGAACGTCACCGCGGTGTTCCTCACCCACGGCCACCTCGACCACATCGGCGCGTTGCCGTACTTCTTGCGCGACTTCCCCGACGTGACCGTCTACGGCACCCGCCTGACGCTGGCGTTCGTCGAGGCGATCCTGGACGAGTGGGACGACATCACCGACGTCGACCTGGTCGAGATCGCCCCGACCGACATCGTCGAACACGGCCCCTACACGGTCGAGGTCGTGCAGGTGAGCCACTCGATCCCCGACGGCTGCGCGTACGCCATCACCACCGACCACGGCACGATCGTCCACACCGGGGACTTCAAGCTCGACCAGACCCCGATCGACGACCTGCCGACCGACCTCGCCCACTTCGCGCGCCTGGGCGACCACGGCGTCGACCTGCTGCTGGCCGACTCGACCAACGCACACCTGCCGGGCCACGTCCCCACCGAACGCACCGTCGGGGCGACGATCCTCGAGGAGCTGCGCAACGCCGAGGGACTGGTCGTCGTCGCGTCGTTCGCCAGCCACGTCCACCGCATCCAGCAGGTGCTGGACGCGGCCGAGCAGGTCGGGCGATACCACTGTTTCGTCGGACGCTCGATGGTCAAGAACATGGCCATCGCCCAGAAACTGGGCTACCTGCACGTCAACAGTGACAACGAGATCGAGCTCGGCGAGGTCTCGAAGTACCCGCCGGACAAGGTGATCGTGGTCTCCACCGGCAGCCAGGGCGAGCCCTACTCGGCGCTGTCGTTGATGGCGGCCGGCGACCACCGCCGGGTCGCGGTCGGCGAGGGTGACCTGGTCATCCTCGCGTCCAGCCTGATCCCCGGCAACGAACATGCCGTGTTCCGTTCGATCAACGGGCTCGCGCGTCGGGGCGCCCGGGTCGTGCACAAGGGCCTGGCCGACGTGCACGTCTCCGGTCACGCCATGCGCGACGACCTGATCCTGTTCCACAACATCGTCGAGCCCGAGTACGTCGTACCGGTGCATGGTGAGTTCCGGCACATGGCCGCCCACCGTGACCTCGCGATCGCGTCGGGCTGCCCGGCCGAGCAGGTGCTGGTGTGCAGCGACGGGGACACCGTGCTGTTGAAGGACGGCGTGGTGACCCGTGGCGACCGCGTCCCCGCCGGCCAGGTCTACATCGACGGGCTGCTGCCCGACGTCGGCCCGGCCGTGTTGCGCCACCGTCGTCGCCTGGCCGAGGACGGCGTGGTCGTCGCGGTCGTCACCGTCGACACCCAGCGGGGCGAACTGGTCGGCGAGATCATGCTCCAGCAGCACGGTGTGGTGTACGAGGACGAGTCCGCCCACGTGCTGGACGAGGCCATCGCGGCCATCACCGCCGAACTGGGCAACATGCCCGACAAGCGCTGGAACGACATCGACGCCGTCCGCCGCCAGGTGATCCAGGCACTGGGTCGCTACTGGAAGCAGAACGTCGGTCGCCGCCCGTTCATCATGCCGGTCGTCCTCGAGGCCTGATCGACTGCCTCCCGGTCCGCTGCCGGGGAGGCCGTCAGGTCTCCCCCGTGCCCTCTCCGCACGGGGGTGCGCGCCGCCCGTGCACCATCGTGGGGGACCTTGACGGCGATGAGGCCTCCAACGAGGATCGGGGCGCCGGTTCGTGCGAATTCGAGGGGCCCACGCGGGCGGGGTGCGTGACCCGTATCACCGAATCGGTCCGCAGCCTCTCGTCGAGGTGATGGCCGGTCCGCGCGGGCCCCACCGGGCCCGCGTTTCCCCACCGGTCAGGTGACAGCGCCCGAGGCGCCGCCGCTCGGGTGCGGGAGGTGGACATCCCATGAACATCGGCTTCCTGCGCAGTCCGTGGTTCCGCTCGATCGCCGGCGTCACGGCGGTGTTATTCGTGGTTGTCGGCCTCATTCTGGCCAACCGCGACACGACCACTGTCGAGATTGATGCCGGGCCAACCCCGGGGCCGTCGGAGTCGCCGGGCGCCACCGAAACCCAGACGGATGCCGGTGGATCCGCC
>JAGXFT010000131.1 GCA_024637135.1 Nitriliruptorales bacterium
GAGCGCGGCCACCACGTCGAGGTCGAGCAGGTCGCCCATCGCGCGCAACCCGCCGCACCCGGGACACCACAGTCCGGTCACGGCGTGGAACGGGCACAGCCCGATCCCGGCCGGCCCCCAACTGCCGGGCACGGACGGGTCCCGGACCTGCAGGGCCAGGGCACCTGCGGCCGCGACCAGCGCGACGCCGGCCGGGCCACGCAACGCCGACCACGGCGCTCGGTCGTCGCGTGCGACGATCGGTGTCCGGGTCGGCGCCGCAGGGATCATGTCTGGACGACCAGCGTGTCCACGATCATGTCGGTCCACGTCTGGTTGCTGTCGTCCCAAAGGGGCCACAGGTAGTTCAGGAAGCAGAACCCGCCCAGCACGCTGTGGAGGAGGGCCCGGACGATGCCCATGCCGCCACCCAGGTAGCCGCTGCCGTCCTTGCGGATGACGGCGATGCCGATCCGGGACTTGCCGATGCTCTGGCCGGTCTCGCCCTGTCGCCAGCCGATGTTCCAGAACTGGAAGACCGTCCCGGCCACCGCGGTCAGCAGGTACAGCAGGATGCCGATGCCACCACCCGCTCCCAGGTCGCCCGTCACCGTGTCGATGGTCGAGGCCACCAGGACGCCGCCGATGATGAGCACGATGATCGTGGGCACCGCGACGATCAGGGCGTCGATCAGCCAGGCCAGGAACCGTTGTCCCCAGGTCGCCAGCTGCGAGCCACCGGTCGACCCCATCGGGGGTGGCATGGCGGGCGGCGGGGACGAGGGTGGGGGCGGCATCGCGGTCATGGGGGCTCCGAGGTGGGGCACACGTCAGGTGGGGCGACGGGATCCGGCGCGATGCTAGCGACTGCCCCCGGCGATTCGTGGGGATGGCAAGCGCACCGATCCGGCCGGCTCAGGACCTCGACATCGCCGTTCCCCGCGCCCCGTCCCGCCTCAGCGGGCCAGCCCGAAGCCGGGCCGGCCGGTCGCCCCCTCGACCAGGTCCGCCAGTTCCCGACCGACCCACGGGACGAACTTGAACCCGTGGCCCGAGAAGCCGGCGCCGACCACGACGGGCCCGACCCGGTCGACGACGAAATCGGTGGTCGGGGTGGTCGTGTAGAGGCAGGTCTCGACTCGCACGGGGTCGGGATCCAGGCCCGGGAACCAGGTGGCCACGTAGTCCCGGACGCGGTCGAGGCGCGCCGGATCATGGTCGACGGGAGGGTCGTCGGGGTCGATCCGTCGGCCGGTGTGGTGCTCGCCGAGTTTCACCAGGCCGTCCGGGGTCGGCAGGCCGTAACCCAGGATCGGGTCGTCCAGCCCACCGACCTTGTCGAGCCCCGAGCCGTAGTGGATGAAGGCGGGCCAGTCGAGCGCCCGACGGGGGGCGAACAGTGCCGGCTGTTCCATCGTGACCTCCAGGGGCGGCGCTGCCACCACCCCCCGGAGCAGGCCGGCCGCCCACGCCCCGGCGGTGACCACGACCCGGTCGACGTGGTGCCCGGAGCCGCCTCTCGGATGCACGATCGCGCCGTCCCCGGCGACCTCGACATGGTCCACGGGCGCGTGCTCGCGGATCTCGACGCCGTGCTCCTCGGCGAGGTCGAGCAGGGCGGCGACGGTGCCCGCGGCATCGGTGGTGCCGGCGTCGGGTTGGACCACCACCTGGCCGTCGAAGCGCATCCCGGGCCAGCGTTCGCCCGCCTCGTCCGGCTGCAGCCGTTCGTGGCGCACGCCGGCGGCGGCCAGCGCGTCGGCGATGGCCCCGACGTGCTCGGGCGCGCCGTGGTCGACCCCGCCGACGTGGTCGATCAGGGTGCGACCGGACGCCTCCTGCAGGTCGTGCCACAGTGCGAACGACGCGACCGCGGTGTCCACCCATGTCCGGTCCGGGTACGCCAGCCGGAAGATGCGGGCGTTGCCGTGCGAACTCCCACGATCGTGCCCGCGTGCGAACTGTTCGTGGACGGTCACCCGATGCCCCCGCTGGCCCAGGAACCAGGCGGCTGCGGCCCCCATGGCGCCACCTCCGACGATGGCGACGTCCAGCCGAGCAGTGGTCATGGTCGCCGTCCCGATCGCGTGCCGGCCAGTGTGGCCGTCCGCGACGCAGGCCACACGCGCAGGGGGTCGAACCCATCGGCGACCGCGGGTCGGTCGGCATGGCAGGGGTCGGGGCACCGGGGCAGACTGGGCTCCCACCCGGAAGGCGCCCCCGTGACCCTGCCCGACCTCGCCACCGACACCGACCTGGCCGTGTGGTTCGACCCGGTCTGTCCGTTCTGCTGGATGACCAGCAAGTGGATCGCGTCGGTCCGCCGGCAGCGTGACCTGCAGGTCGAGTGGCGCCTGATCTCGCTGCGACTGCTGAACGCCGACGTCGACTACGACGCCCACTTCCCGCCCGAGTACGAGGCCGGCCACGACGCCGGCCTGCGACTGCTGCGGGTGGCGGCGTCCGTGCGGGCAGCCCGGGGCTCGGAGGCCCTCGACGGCCTCCACCACGCCTTCGGCCAGCACGTGTTCGAGGTCGACCCGCCGCCCGAGGGCGAGCACGTCGGCACTGGCGGTCGCCGTATGGCCGCGGCCATGCTGGCCGACGCCGGCCTGGACGAGTCCCACGCCGACGCGCTGACCGACGACTCGTGGGACGACGAGATCGCCGCCGACACCGAACTGGCGTTGTCGGTGGCCGGCAAGGACGTCGGCACGCCGGTCATCCAGTTCGGCCCGCCCGACGGCCCGGCCTTCTTCGGTCCCGTGATCTCCCGACTGCCGTCCGACGAACAGGCCCTGGACCTGTGGGACCACGTCGTCGGCCTGGCCGGGTTCACCGGGTTCGCCGAACTGAAGCGGTCACTGCGGGAACTGCCGCAACTGCGTGCGCTGGGCGTGTCCGAGGACCAGGCCGGTGTCGTCGAGGACTGGCACGGCGGCAGCCGACGCCAGAAGGACGAACGTGGCTGACCGGTCCAGGGGTCGGCCGCGTCAGCCCAGCAGCGCCCTGGCGTGCGCAACCACGTTGTCGACGTTGATGCCGAGCTTGTCCAGCGCCTCGGCACCCGGGGCGGACTCGCCGAAGCGGTCGATGCCGATCGAGTCGTCGGCCCAGGTGGACCACCCGAAGGTCGCGGCCGCCTCCACCGACAGCACGGGCACATCGTCGGGCAGCACCGCGCGCTGGGTGTCGTCGTCCTGGGCCGCGAAGCGGTCCCACGACGGCATCGAGACCACGCGTGCGGCGATGTCGTCCTCGGCCAGCACGGCGGCTGCCTCGACGCACAGCGACACCTCGGAGCCGGTCCCCAGCAGCACCACGTCGGGCGCGCCGTCGGTGTCGCGCACGATCCCGGCACCCGGCTCGACCGCGCTGCCGTCGGTGGTGACGGTGACGCCCTGGCGCGTCAGGACCAGGACGGTCGGACCGTCGTGGGCCAGCGCGACCTCGAACGCCGACGACACCTCGTTGGCGTCGGCCGGCCGGATCACCTGCAGTCCCGGCATCCCGCGCAGGCTCGACAGCTGTTCGACCGGCTGGTGGGTGGGGCCGTCCTCGCCCACACCGACCGAGTCATGGGTGTAGAGGAAGATCGCGTTGGCACGCGAGATCGCGGCCAGGCGCACCGGCGGTCGCATGTAGTCCAGGAACACGAAGAAGGTGGCACCCAGCGGGATCACGCCTCCGTGCTGGGCCATGCCGACCAGGGCGGCGCCCATCCCGTGCTCGCGGACGCCCCAGTGGAACTGGCGCCCGCCCGGGTTGTCGGCGTCGTGGATCCCGTCGATGTCCAACTTCGTGCCGGTCGACCCGGTCAGGTCGGCCGACCCGACGAGCAGCGACGGGATCTCGCTGCCGACCGCGTCCAGGACGGCCTGGATGGCCTTGCGGGTCGCCAGTTCCTCGCCGTCGTCCCAGGTGGGCAACAGTTCGGCCCAGTCCTCGAGCCCGGTCCGGTCCCACGCCGCGACCCAGGCCGGGTCGTCGGCGACGTCGCCCACTGACTCGGCCCACGCCTCGCGGGCCGCCTCGCCGCGGCGGGCGGCGTGCTCGCGGTAGGACTCCACCAGCGAGCCGGGCACGAAGAACGGTTCGTCGGGGATGCCCAGCACCTCCTTGGTGCGGGTGATGTCCTCGGCGTCGAAGGCCAGCCCGTGGGCGGCATGGTCGTCGGTGTGGTCGGGCGACGGCGTCCCGATGTGGGTGCGCAGGCGGATCAGGGTGGGGCGGTCGGTCTCCTTGGAGGCCAGCAGCGCCTTCTCCAGGGCGTCCAGGTCGTCACCGATGTCGCCGACGTCCTGCACGTCCCAGTGGTAGGCCTCGAAGCGGGCGACCATGTCGGTGTTGCGCGCCAGCGAGGTGTCGCCGTCAATGGTGATGCGGTTGTCGTCGAAGATGACGGTGAGGTGGCCGAGGCGGAGGTGGCCGGCGATCTCGGCGGCCTCGTGGCTGACGCCCTCCATCAGGCAGCCGTCCCCGGCGATCGCCCAGATGTGGTGGTCGATCGCGTCGGGGCCGAAGCGTGCCCGCAGCCAGCGTTCGGCGACGGCCATGCCGACCGCGTTGCCGAAGCCCTGGCCCAGCGGTCCGGTCGTGACCTCGACGCCGACGGTGTGGCCGGCCTCGGGGTGGCCCGGGGTCCTGGACTCCCACTGGCGGAAGTCACGCAGGTCGTCCAGTTCGAGCCCGTAGCCGGTGAGGTACAGCATCGAGTACTGCAGGATCGACGCGTGGCCTGCGGACAGCACGAAGCGGTCGCGGTCGACCCACGACGGGTCGTTGGGGTCGTGCTTCATGACCCGGCTGTAGAGCACGTGTGCCAGCGGTGCCAGTGCCATGGCGGTGCCCTGGTGGCCGCTCGACGCGGCGAAGGGCGCATCCATGGCGAAGCCCCGGATCACCGGGATTGCGGCATCGAGGCTGGTGGAGGAGGCAGTGTCGGACACGGGCGGGCCTTGGACGGGGGATCGGTGGCGATGCGTTCGGGTTCGAGCCTATGCGCGACGAGGGTGCCGGTTGACAGTCCGGTCGTCCGCAACGATGATGCGCAGGAGGGGACCTGGTGACGGGCGTGGCCTGGGGTGCCCCCGGGGGGAGGCGTGATGGACCGGGCGGTCGTGCTGATCGGGGTCCGCAAGTCCGGCGGCCTGCCGGAACTGCAGGCGGTCGACGCCGGGCTGGACCACATGGCGGCGTGGGCGACGGCGCAGGGGATCCCGGACGACCTGGTCGTGGAGTGCAGCGACCGGGACGGCCAGCCGGTCACGGCCGCCGCGATCACCACGGTCATCGCCGACCTGGTGGCGCGGCCGTCGCTGGAGCAACTGGTCGTGTACTTCGCGGGCCACGGCGTGAACAACGGCCAGAGCGAGTACTGGCTGTTGTCCGGGGCTCCCGACAATCCCAACGAGGCCGTCAACGTCGCCGGCAGCGCGCTGCTGGCCGAGCGCCACCAGGTGCCCCACGTGGTGCTGGTCTCCGACGCCTGTCGGACCGCCCCGGCCGGCATCCAGGCACTGGGCGTCACCGGGTCGGTCGTGTTCCCGAACGTGGCGCCGATGGGGCCGGCCTCCACCGTCGACCAGTTCTACGCCTGCCTGCTGGGATCGCCGGCCAACGAGATCGCCGACAAGGACGAGGCCGCCCGGGTCTACCGCTCGCTGTACACCGAGATCCTGGTCGAGGCCCTGCAGGGCGACCACCGCGACCTGCTGGAACCGGCGTCGACCACCGACCCGCAGGACACGACCGGTGCGTTCGTCCGTCCGTGGCCACTCAAGCGCGGGTTGCCCGGCCTGGCGCTGGAGCGACTGAAGGCGACCGGCGCGTACCTCACCGTGAACCAGCAACCAGACGCCCGGGTGACGTCGGATCCGCAGGTCGCGTGGGTGTCGCGGGTCGAGGTCGGCCCGCCGATGCGCGGTGGCGGGCCGACCAGGGGCCGTGGTCCCGGTGCCGCCGTCCCGCCGCGTGGCCCCGGGCCGGCAGTGCGGGACCGTGACCTGGGATCGCGAGTCGCCCGGGAGGTCGGCGACGTGCTGGACGGACGGGACCCCAACCGTCGCAACCGCGACCAGCGCCCGTCGCGGGACTTCGCCGACGCGACCGCGGAACTGGACGCGGACTACGGGCCGCGGAGCTTCGAGTCCGGGGTCGGCATCAAGGTGCGCGGCACCCGGGTGGTGGAGGCACGGGCCTGGGGCGGCCAGCCCGAACTCCGGGGTGACGACCTGGTCCGGATCTGGCCGACCACGAGCGGGCCCGCGCGGGAACTCACCGGGGCCGCGCTGGTGGTCGTCGACGAGGGCGCCATCGTGGTGCCGACGCTGCGCGGCTTCCTGGTGGGGGTGACCGTTCGCGACGGCCAGGTCGTCGACGTCGCGTGGGAACCGACTCCGACCACGGACGGCGCCGACGTGTGGGAGGATCCCGACGGGACGTTCCGACCGGTGCGGGCCAGGCTCGCGACCGCGTCGGCATTCGGGGTCGACCCGATCGCCGAGGACCGCACCGACCAGGTGCGGGACTGGGTGCTGGACTCGCTTCGACTGGATCCCTCGGTGGCGGTGTACGGGGCCTGGTTCCTCCAGGATCGTGGTCGCCGCGACGACGTCGTCGCCATCCGCGACCGGGTCGTGCAGGTGTTCGGCACCAGCCTCGCC
>JAGXFT010000012.1 GCA_024637135.1 Nitriliruptorales bacterium
AGGTAGTTGCTGTAGGGCAGCACGACGTGGCTGTGGACATCGGCCAGGTCGACGTACCAGACCGCCAGCAGGCCCAGCAGGACCGGGACGTTGTCGGCCAGTGGCGTGGTCCGGACGTGGTCGTCCACGGTGTGGAACCCGGCCAGCATCTCGCCGTAGGCCTCGCGCCCGATCGCCACCATCAGCGAGAAGCCGATCGCGCTGGTGAGCGAGTAGCGACCCCCCACCCAGTCCCAGAAGCCGAACATGTTGGCCTCGTCGATGCCGAACTCGACCACGCCATCCCGGCTGGTCGACAACGCCACGAAGTGCTTTGCCACCGCCTCGTCGCCGGTGTCCCGGCCACCATGCGAACCAGCATCCAACCCGTCCAGCAGCCACTGACGTGCGTTGCGGGCGTTGGTCAGCGTCTCCAGCGTGGTGAAGGTCTTCGACGCGACGATGAACAGGGTGCTGGCGGGGTCCAGGCCGACCAGGGCCTCGGCGAGGTCGGCCGGGTCGACGTTGGACACGAACTGGAACGAGATGTCACGGTCGACGTAGGCCCCCAGGGCCTCGACGGCCATCGCCGGACCCAGGTCCGACCCGCCGATGCCGATGTTGACCACCGCACGGATCCGCTCCCCGGTGGCGCCCGTCCAGTCACCCGACCGGATCCGGTCACTGACGTCGCCCATCCGGTCGAGGACGTCGTGGACGTCCGCCACGACGTCCTGGCCGTCGACCACCAGTTCCGCGTCGCGGGGCAGGCGCAGCGCGGTGTGGAGGACGGCCCGGTCCTCGGTGGGGTTGACGTGCTCGCCGGTGAACGTGGCGTCGAGCCGCTCGGGCAGGCCGACCGCCTCGGCCACGGCGACCAGGCGGTCGAGGGTCTGGGTGGTGATGGCGTTCTTGGACAGGTCGACGTGGAGGTCACCGACGGCTCGCGTGAGCGTCTCGACCCGCCCTGGGTCGTCGTCGAACAGCTCGCGCAGCGTGGTGCCTGCGAGGTCGCGGTGGTGGGCCAGCAAGGCCTCCCAGGCCGAAGTGGTCGTGACGTCGACGGGTTCGCCCATGGAGTGCCTCGTTTGGTTGCGGGAGATTCCGAGCCTAGACCGTGGAGGGCACCCTTCGAGGTGACAGCCGTGGCCCCGACGCCCGTCGAACGGTCGAGACGGTGGAGGCGAGGTCGCTAGGGTTCGCACCGTCGTCGAGTGAGGCTGGCTCCATGCGATCCAGGACGCGAGTCACCGGCACTCCCGTCTCCACGGGCAACGGGCAGGATCGACTGCTGCCCGCGGAGCTGCGCTGACGTGGGACCGGACTTCCTCGTCCTGGGGACACAGAAGGCCGGGACGGCGTGGCTGCACCGCAACCTGGCGGCCCACCCGGACGTGTGGATGGCCCCGGAGAAGGAACTGCACTTCTTCGACCAGCGGCTGGACCAGCCGTCGTCACGCCTGGGCCGGGTGGTCGGGCGCACCACCGAGGCAGCCCGGTGGCGACGCCAGGCCGGACGCCAGCTGCGCCTCGCCCGGCAGTCACCGGGTGATCCCGGGTGGCGGTGGCAGGCGCGGCTGCTGTTCGGCGCCGACCACCGCACGTCGTGGTACCGGACGATGTTCGCCCCGGCCGGGGACCGCCTCGCGGGTGAGGCGACGCCCAACTACGCCATCCTGTCCCCGGACGAGATCGCCCGCGTGCGGGAATCCTTCCCCGATCTCCGCCTGGTCCTGTTGGTGCGCAACCCGGTCGAACGACTGTGGTCGCAGTTGGACATGGTCAATCGCCTCGGCGCTGGCACCGCCGTGGAGGCGCCGGACAGCATCCTGGATCGGGTGGACGCGCGGGCGTTCGGCGACTACGGGGCGATGCTGGACGCCTGGGGCGAGGTGTTCGGGAGCGAGCGGATCTGGGTCGGGTTCATGGAGGACGTCGCCGACCATCCACGCGCGGTCCTCAACGCGGTGACCGACCACCTCGGACTCGTGCGCCACGACCGCTACCCGGCGGCGGGGCGGGTGGTGCATCGTGGCAGCGAGGCCGTCATCCCGCTCGACGCCGCGCGCACGCTCGCGACCGCCCTGCGCGACGACGTCGCGGCCGGAGCGGATCGGCTCGGTGGCCCGGCCCGCTGGTGGGACTTCGCGACCCGGCGCCTGGCTGCCGGTGACGTGGCCGGCGACGAACTGCCCCTGCCGCTGTCGTCGTCGCGCCTGTGGGACGCGTGGTCGGACGGCCCCGGCCGCGACGAGCCGTCCACGATGGCCGGTCGCAGCGCCGACCGGCTGCCGGCCTGAGTCGCACCACGACTCGATTTCGGTCCCGTCGAGCCCGTTGCTAGACTCGCACCTCCTCGGGCCAACGGCGTCCCGTGCCCGCGCAGCCCCGCTGCCCCGCACCCGCTCTCACCAGGACGCCGACATGACGACTCCTGCCACGCCCTCCGGCCTGCCCCCCGCACGCCGCGCCACGCGCATGCCTGGCGACGGACGCCCCGATGCACACGGCCTCCACGACCCGCGCAACGAACACGACGCCTGTGGCGTGTCGTTCGTGGTCGACATGCACGGGCGGCGGTCGCACCGAATGATCCAGCGGGGCCTGTCGGCGCTGTGCGCGCTGGACCACCGGGGCGCCACCGGGGCCGAGGCCAACGTCGGGGACGGCGCCGGCATCCTCGTCCAGGTGCCGGACGCGTTCCTGCGTGACGAACTGGACGTCGAGCTGCCCCCGGCGGGCTCGTACGCGGTCGGGCTGGCCTTCCTGCCCCGTGACCACGTGGACGACGCCATCAAGGCCGTGGACGAACTGGTCGAGGAGGAGGGCCTGCGGACCGTTGCGTGGCGCGACGTGCCCGTGGACAACTCCGCGATCGGGTCGATGGCGGCCGACATCGAACCCGCGTTCCGGCACCTGGTGGTGGCCGGTCGTGCCGGCGACCTTTCCGGGCTCGACCTCGAACGCCGGGTCTTCGTCCTGCGCAAGCGGATCGAGCACGAGGTCTCGATCGACACCCCGCGTGGGCCCGAATCGGTCTACTTCCCCTCGCTGTCGGCTCGGACGCTGGTCTACAAGGGGATGCTGACCTCGACCCAGCTGGGTGACTTCTTCCTCGACCTGACCGACGAGCGCCTGACCTCGGCGCTGGCGCTGGTGCACTCGCGCTTTTCGACCAACACGTTCCCGTCGTGGCCGCTGGCGCACCCGTACCGGATGCTGGCCCACAACGGCGAGATCAACACCGTCATGGGCAACCGCAACTGGATGCACGCCCGCGAGGGGTCACTGGCCTCGGACCTGTTCGGGTCCGGCCCCGGCGCCAGCGGGCTCGAGCGCGCCTTCCCGATCATGACCTCCGACGCCTCCGACACGGCCAGTTTCGACGAGGCCCTGGAACTGTTGCACCTCGGTGGACGGTCGTTGCCGCACGCGGTGCTGATGATGATCCCCGAGGCGTGGGAGGCCCACCAGACCATGCCGTCGTGGAAGCGCGACTTCTACGAGTACCACGCCAGCCTGATGGAGCCGTGGGACGGCCCGGCCGCGATCGCCTTCACCGACGGCACCCTGATCGGGGCCGTGCTGGACCGCAACGGCCTGCGCCCGTCCCGGTACTGGGTGGCGGCCGACGGCATGGTCGTCATGGCCTCCGAGGTGGGCGTGGTCGACCTCGACCCGGCCACCATCGTGCGCAAGGGCCGGCTGCAGCCCGGACGGATGTTCCTGGTCGACACGGCCAAGGGACGCATCGTCGAGGACGAGGAGGTCAAGCAGGAACTGGCCGAGGCGTCGCCCTACGGCCGGTGGCTGTCCGAGGGGTTGCTGCACCTCGACGACCTTCCCGAGCGCTCGCTGCTGACCCCCCAACACGCGTCGGTCGTGGCCTTCCAGCGCACGTTCGGCTACACCGCGGAGGAGATCAAGATCCTGCTCGCGCCCATGGCCCGGCTGGCGGCCGAGCCCATCGGCTCGATGGGGACCGACACCCCGGTCGCGGTGTTGAGCGAACGCCCGCGGTTGCTGTTCGACTACTTCAAGCAGTTGTTCGCCCAGGTGACCAACCCACCGCTGGACGCCATCCGTGAGGAACTGGTCACGTCGTCGGGTGGCACCATCGGGCCCGAGCGCAACATCCTGGACGCGGGTCCGCAGCACTGTCGCCAGATCGTGCTGCCGCGCCCGATCCTCACCAACCAGGAACTCGCCAAGATCCTCTACATGGACGAGGACGGCGACTATCCCGAGTTCCACTCGTTCGCCGTGGACGGGTTGTTCCCGGTGGCCGAGGGCGGGGCCGGGCTGCAGCGTGCGTTGGAGGAGATCTTCGAGCAGGTGTCGGAGGCGATCGCCGACGGGGCCAAGATCATCGTGCTGTCGGACCGCTACTCCAACCAGGAGCTGGCACCGATCCCGTCGCTGCTGTTGACCTCGGCGGTCCACCAGCACCTGATCCGCACCCAGCAGCGCACCAAGGTCGGCCTGGTCATCGAGACCGGTGAGGCTCGCGAGGTGCACCACATGGCCGCCCTGCTGGGCTACGGCGCGGCCGCCATCAACCCCTATCTCGCGTTCGACACCTTCAGCGGCCTCATCGACCAGGGCGTGCTGGAGGAACTCACCCCCGAGCAGGCCACCAAGAACTACATCAAGGCCTGCACCAAGGGCGTCATCAAGATCATGTCCAAGATGGGCATCTCGACCGTGGCGTCCTACACCGGCGCACAGATCTTCGAGGCCATCGGCCTGTCCAGCGACCTGGTGGAGGCCCACTTCACGGGCACGACGTCCAACATCCAGGGCATCGGGCTCGACGAGATCGCGCAGGAGGTGGCCCAGCGGCACCAGTTCGCGCACCTCACCAACCCGACTGAGGCCGCCCACCGCAACCTGTGGATGGGTGGCGAGTACCAGTGGCGTCGCGAGGGCGAGTACCACCTGTTCAACCCACAGACGGTCTTCAAGTTGCAGCACGCCACCCGGTCGGCGCGCTACGACATCTTCCAGGAGTACACCTCGCTGGTCAACGACCAGTCCGAGCGGCTGGCCACGTTGCGCGGGCTGCTGGGCTTCAAGGCCGGCGTGCGCGAGCCCGTGCCGATCAGCGAGGTCGAGCCGGTCAGCGAGATCGTCAAGCGGTTCTCGACCGGCGCGATGAGTTACGGCTCGATCTCCCAGGAGGCCCACCAGACCCTGGCGATCGCGATGAACCGGCTGGGGGCCAAGTCCAACACCGGCGAGGGTGGCGAGGATCGCGACCGCTTCACGCCCGACGACAACGGCGACCTGCGTCGCAGCGCGATCAAGCAGGTGGCGTCGGGCCGCTTCGGGGTGACCAGCGAGTACCTGGTGAACGCCGACGACCTGCAGATCAAGATGGCCCAGGGCGCCAAGCCCGGCGAGGGTGGCCAGTTGCCGGGCAAGAAGGTGTGGCCGTGGATCGCCGAGACCCGGTACGCCACACCCGGGGTGGGGCTGATCTCGCCCCCACCGCACCACGACATCTACTCGATCGAGGACCTCGCCCAGCTGATCCACGACCTGAAGAACGCCAACAACCGGGCCCGGGTCCACGTAAAGTTGGTCGCCGAGATCGGTGTCGGCACGGTCGCCGCCGGGGTGAGCAAGGC
>JAGXFT010000013.1 GCA_024637135.1 Nitriliruptorales bacterium
GACCCAGTGGTACTTCCGCATCACCGACTACGCCCAGGAACTGCTCGACGAGATGGACGCCATCGACTGGCCCGAGCGGGTCAAGACGATGCAGCGCAACTGGATCGGGCGCTCCGAGGGCGCCGAGGTGACGTTCCCGGTGGCCGGCGCCACCGCGGGTGGTGACCATGACGAGGTCGTGGTCTACACGACCAGGCCAGACACCATCTTCGGCGCCACCTACTTCGTGTTCGCACCCGAGCATCCGTTGGTGGCGGCGCGCACCGCCAACGACCCCGCGTACGGCCAGTTCCTGGACGAGGTGTCACGACGGTCCGACATCGAGCGCCAGTCGTCCTTCGGCGAGGACCGTCGCGACAAGCGCGGGTTCCGGCTGCCCTTCGACATGGTGAACCCCTTCACCGGCGAGGAGATCCCCGCCTTCGCGGCCGACTACGTGTTGATGGACTACGGCACCGGCGCGATCATGGCGGTGCCCGTGGGCGACCAGCGCGACTTCGAGTTCGCGCGTGCCAACGACCTGCCGATCCGGGTGATCATCCACCCGACCGACGACGACGGCAACCCCCTGGAACCGCTGGACGCCGACACCATGACCGAGGCGTGGGTCGGCCCCGGGACGATGGTGAACTCGGGCGAGTACGACGGGATGCCGTGGCAGGACGCCAAGGCCGCGATCATCGCCGACGTCGAGGACAAGGGCTGGGGTCGCGGCACGGTCAACTTCCGTCTGCGCGACTGGCTGATCTCGCGCCAGCGGTCGTGGGGGGCACCGATCCCCATGATCCACTGCGACGAGTGTGGACCGCGGCCGGTCCCGACCGCCGACCTGCCGGTGGAGTTGCCGGCCGACCTGGACTTCTCGGTCAACGGGTCGCCGCTGGCCGAGCACCCGACCTGGAAGCACGTGTCGTGCCCCGACTGCGGCGCCGACGCCATCCGCGACACCGACACGATGGACACCTTCGTCGACTCGTCGTGGTATTTCCTGCGCTACCTGTCACCCAACGACGACACGATGGCGTGGCCGGTCGATCGCGCCAACACCTGGTTGCCGGTCGACCAGTACACCGGTGGGGTCGAGCACGCGACGCTGCACCTGCTGTATGCCCGGTTCTTCGTCAAGGCGCTGCGCGACCGTGGGCACCTGGCCGTCGACGAGCCGTTCGAGGCGTTGTTGAACCAGGGGCAGGTGATCCTGGGCGGCAGTCGCATGAGCAAGTCGCGTGGCAACATGGTGCGTCCCGGCGAGGTGTCGGAGGAGTTCGGCGCGGACACCCTGCGTGGCACGGTTCTGTTCGCCTCGGCACCCGAGGACGACATCGACTGGGCCGACGTCTCGCCCGCCGGCATGCACAAGTGGCTGTCGCGGGTGTGGCGCCTCAACCGCGACCTCGGCGACGGCGACCGCGCAGACGCCGGGGTGGACGACGACGTGGCGACCCTGCGCCGGGCTGTGCACGAACGGATCCTGGGTGCCTCCGAGGACTTCGAGCAGCGCAAGTACAACACCGCCCTGGCCAAGATGATGGAGATCACCAACGCGGTCATGGACGCCGACCGGGCGGGTGTGGCCGGTGCGCCGATGCGCGAGGCGCTGGACACGGTCCTGTTGCTGCTGGCGCCGATCTGCCCGTTCATCACCGAGGAACTGTGGCAGCGTCGTCACGGCGCGTCGGTGCACGACCAGGCGTGGCCGGTCGCCGACGAGTCGTTGCTGGTCAGTGACACCGTCGACCTTGTGGTGCAGGTCAACGGCAAGGTTCGTGCCAAGGTGACCGTCGCCGCCGGTGCCGACGCCGCCGCCATCGAATCGACGGCTCGTGCCGACGACAACGTGGCCCGGTTCCTCGCCGACGGCGAGGTCCGCAAGGTGATCCACGTCCCCGAACGGCTCGTGAACTTCGTCGTGGCATAGCCGACGGGGACCATCGCCCCGTCGGCCGGAGGATGCGTCGTGGAGATCGGGTACTGCACCCTCGACGACGTGTCCGCGTGCTCGGGCACGGTCGTCGTCATCGACGTCCTGCGTGCGTTCACCACGGCGGCCGTGGGCGTGGCGAGTGGGGCCGGTTCGTGGGAACTGGTCGGCACCGTCGAGGAGGCGCACCGTCGCCGGGACGCCGACCCGGAAACCGTGCTGGTGGGCGAGGTCGACGGCCACACCGCGCCCGGGTTCGACCACGGCAACTCCCCGACGCAGTTGGCCGCGGTGGACCTCGACGGACGACCGGTCGTGCAGCGGTCGACGGCCGGGACCCAGGGCGTGGTCCGCGCCACGTCGGCAGCGCGCGTGCTGGTGACCAGCTTCGCGATCGCCGGGGCCACGGCCCGGGCAGTGGCCGGTGACGACCAGGTCTGGTTCTGCGTCACCGGCGCCCACTCCGAGCGCGACGGCGAGGAGGACCGCTCCTGTGGCGAGTACGTCGAGGCCCTGCTCCGCACCGGGGCTGACGTCGACCCGGGGCCGTACGTCGACCGGGTCGCGACCTCCACGGCGGCCGGCTTCTTCCAACAGGACGAGGCCGACCTGCCCGCTGCGGACGTGCCGTTCTCGCAGGTGGTCGACCGCTACGACGTCGCGTTGGAGGTCGAGCGGGTCGACGGTCGCTTCCTGCTGCGTGAACGGCGCTGAGGGCGAACGTCGACCGGCGGACCCCGCTGGCCCGGGGTGGGTGTCCGTCAGTCGTCGACCAGGGCCCCGTCGACCATGCGGACGATGCGGTCACCCAGGTCGGTGACGCGGTCATCGTGGGTCACCATGATGGCGGCGACCCCCCGCCGGTCGACCTCGTCGCGCAGCAGTTCGACGACCTGGCGGCCCAACTCGGAGTCCAGTGCCGAGGTCGGCTCGTCCACCAGCAGCAGGTCGGGGTCGTTCATCAGCGCCCGTCCGATCGCGACCCGCTGACGCTGACCGCCGGACAGTTCGTCCGGGACGTTGTCGCCCCGACCTCCGAGTCCGAGGTCCTCCAGCAGTTCATCGGCGCGATCGCGGGCGGCCGCATCCAGCCGGCCACCTCCCAGTTGGCGCACGGCCAGCAGGTTCTCGCGGGCGGACAGGAACGGGATCAGGTTCACCGACTGGAACACGAACCCGATCCGGTCACGCCGTACGGCCGAACGCTCGGTTCCCTCGAGGTCGCCCAGTTCGACGTCGCCCAGCCGGATCGAGCCGGACGTGGGCGTGGCCAGGGCACCGGCCAGGGTCAGCAGGGTGGTCTTGCCCGAGCCGGACGGTCCCTCCAGCACCAGGAACTCGCCGTCGTCGACGGACAGGTCGACGTCGTCGACGGCCACGATCACGTCGTCGCCGGAGGGGAACTCCTTGCGGGCCTTGTCGATGGTCAGTGCGGGCATGTCAGGATCCTTGTCCGGGCGCGCGTCATCCGATGGCGTCGGCGGGGTCGATGCGCAGGATGCGGCTGAGCGTGCCCAGCGCACCCAGCACCGCCACGGCCACGGTCGCGACCGCGAGCACGGCCAGGCGCGTGGGCACGATCACGAGCGGCAGGTCGGGCGGGACCAGCAGGGTGAGGCCGATGCCCAGCGCGATGCCGATGACCACGGCCAGCACGGCGATCACGACCGCCTGGACCGCCAGTCCCGTGACCAGGTCGCGGGTGCGAGCGCCGATGGCCTTGAGGACCGCGTACAGCCGGATGCGTTCGATGGTGAGCAGGACGAAGAACAACGCCACCACCAGCAGGGTGACGACGAAGGTCACGCCGATGATCCCCTGGAAGGTGGACGACTGCTGGGTCACGACGTCGTCGGCCGCGATCACCTGGTCGACCGTGGCGACGTCGATGCCATCCAACCCGGCGGCGAGGTCGTCGGGCTGGACGTCTCCGCCGACCACGGCCGCCTGGGGGACCGGCCGCTCCGTGGGGTTGACCGTGGCGGCGAGTTCGAGCCAGTCGTCGGTGGCCACCCAGACCGTCGGGGAGCCCTGGGCGACGTCGTCGACGAACGCGGTGACGGTGAGTTGCTGGCCCTCGGGGCCGATCGCGAGGGTGTCGCCGACCTCGATGTCCACCAGTTCAGCCACGGTGGCGTCCACGACCGCCTCGCCGCTGGCGGGAGGCTCGGGGACGACGTCGGTGGCGAGGTCGTAGCCCACCAGCACGACGTCGGTGACCCGGTCGGCCCGGGCGGCCGTCGTGGCGACCGTGGACAGGCGTCCGACCTGGTCCACGCCCGCCACGTCCTGCAGTGCCTCGACAGTGCCGTCGGGCAGGCGCGACCGGGCCGGGGCCAGGTCGGCGTCGTCGGACAGGACCAGCAGGCGGTCGCCCTGGGCGCGGAGCACACCGGTCTGCGACATCGACAGGCCGTCCAGGAACGCGCCGAGCACGACCAGCAGGACGACCAGCAACGTCATCGCGACCAAGACCGGCAGGAACTGGCCGAAGCGGCGTCGGAGTTCGCGCACGGCGATGCTCATGCCAGGCCCCCGCCGCGGACGGCCTCGACCGGTTCGATGCGCAGGATCCGGCGCACCGACAGCAGGCCGGCCAGCAGTCCCAGCACCAGGATCGCCAGCGACGAGGTCGCCACCGTGGTCGGGTCCAGCGTCGCGCCGAACACGTCCTGCAGCCCCGTCAACAACCCGGTGGCGACGCCCGCGCCGACCACGACCGCCACCCCCACGACCGCCACGACCTGCACCAGCACGGGCACGATGACGTCGCGGCGGCGGGCGCCCACAGCTCGCAGCAGGACCAGCGCGTCGCGCTTCTGCACGGTCAGGATCTGGAAGAAGACCGCGGTCACGATCGCCACGACGAGGTAGAGCAGGATGTAGAGGATCGAGAACGAGCGCGTGATGGTGCCGGCACCCGGCAAGCTGGCGATGGCGGTGGCGGCGTCGACGGCCTCGACCCCGTCGATCCGGTCGGTGATGTCGGCGGCCAGTGCGGCCGGGTCGACCCCGTCAACGGCCGAGACCGCGATCGCGGAGGTCGGCAACGGCACGGGCGCGCCGGCCCGGGCCGCGGTGGCCTCCGCCACCACGTCGCGGGTCGTGAACAGGGTCGGCAGGACGTTGAAGGTGGCGCCGTCGGCCTCGCCCACGACGTCGACCGGGACACCGGACAACTGCAGGCCCTGGGTGGGTGGCGCGGCCACGAACCCGCTGGCGGCCAGCACGGCGTCACCGTTGGCGACGATGGGCGATCCGCTGCTCAACGTGGCCGGGAGGGCGGGGGAGTCCGGTTCGACGGCCACGACCGCGGTCGGCTCGTCCGCGACGTCGAAGACGGTGAAGGTGACGGGACCGGCCCGGTCGACGCCGTCGATCCCGGCGACGGCGTCGGCGACGTCGTCGGACAGGACCGAGGCCTGCGGGTTCAGGCGGGCCGCGTCGTCGTAGACCCAGACGTCGGCGCTGGCCGCCTCGAACGCACCGGTCAGCCCGCCCGTCAGGGCGCCGGCGACCGCCTGGAAGAACAACAGCAGCAGCACCAGCAGCCCGATCGCGCCACCCAGGAGGGCGAAGCGTCCGAGCGAGCGGCGGATCTCGGCGAGGGCGAGGAACATGCGCGCGACCGTATCGCGACGCGACGTCGTGTCGCAACGATGTGGCGGACATAGGCTCGGGACATGCCGAAGCTGTGGGCCGACTCGCTGGAGGAACATCGGGCGCTGGTGCGCCGGCGGCTCGTCGACGCCTTCCTCGACCTGGTGGACGAGCGTGGCATCGAGGAGGTGACCGTGGCGGCGGTCGCCGCCCGGGCCGGGCTCGCACGGTCGGCGGTCTACAACCACGTCGGTCACCTCCATGACCTCGCCCTGTGGCACGCCGAGCAGGTGATGGGGGACTGGCTGGTCGGGTTGCAGGAGGTCGAGGACGACGACCGCGGCGGGTGGGGGCCGATCGAGGACGTGGTGCGCCAGTCGATGGCGGTGTTCGCCGCTGACCCGCTGGCCGGGCTGGACCTGGCCCACCACCTCGACGACGACCGGGCCGCGCGACTGTTCACGCTGCTGTCGCCGATCATGGCCCACGTCCACGAGGCCGTGGCGGCCGGGGTCGCGTCGGGTGACCTGGTCGACGAGGACCCGGTGGAGCTGGCCGGCTTCGTGTGGGCGACGATCGCCGGCTACCGCCCATCGGTCGGCGACGGCCGGATGCCCCCCGGTCCGGCCGCCGACACCATCGTCCGGCTCCTCGGCCGCGCCATCCGTCGGAACCCTCCCGCTGCCCCGTGACGGCGGTGCCCGAAGTCGATCACGGACACGCCCACCCAACCTCCTGTCCCCAGGCGTCGGCGGGATCCCCGAGGTCGCGTCCTGCCGATGTGAGATGCGCGCATCGATGTGAGTTGCGGTCGCCAGACGATCGAAGCTCACATCACGAACTCGAACTCACATCGCGTCGCGGCCCGTGAACGCGATGAACTCGCCACGGCCGGGGTCTGGCTGGGTCGCGGGGACGACTCGGGCGACTGCCGGCGGACGGCTGCCCCGTGTCCGGAAACGGTGTCGACGCCCTGCTGCTGGTGATGCGCCGGGTCAGGTGGCGATCGGGGCGGCCAGTACGGCGTCTGGGATGGCGAAGGCGTCGACCAGTTCGCCGGCAAAGGGGGCGAGTTCGTCACAGAGGTTGTCGACGGTGCGCTGGATCGCCTTGGACCGCGCGCCCGACAGTCGCTGGTGTTCCTGGAACCAGCCGCGGTTGGCCTCGATGGTCGACAGCGCGAACAGGTCACAGACGGTGTTCAGCAGCGCGCCGTGCTCGTCTCCGGCCACCTCGACCGCGGCGGCGAATGCCTCCAGTATCCGGCGGTCGACGTGGGCACGGGCGGCCTCGAGCATGTGGACCTGGCAGTCGAGGTAGACCGCGAACTCGTCGACGTCGGGTCGCCGGGCCCGTTCCATCCGGCTGGCCAGGGCGTCCAGCACGTGTTCTTCCCGCCACGCCAGCATCGCCAACTGCCAGTCGCGGTTGCGCAGCCCGGTCTCGGGTCCGGCCTGGTCGCGGTCGACGAGGTCGCGGATGCGTTCCCACACGGTGCCGGCCGACGTCGCCTCCAGGACCGTGCTGACGACCCGCCCCGTCACGAACGTGGCCATCCCGCGCAGGTCCATCGAGTTGAAGTCGTCGGCGAACCCCGACAGCATCGCCTTGGCCACCTGCAGCAACAGCACGGTGTTGTCGCCCTCGAAGGTCGTGAACACCTCGGTGTCGGCCTTCAGCCCGCCGAAGCGGTTCTCGGACAGGTAGCCCAGCCCGCCACAGGCCTGGCGACATGCCTGCACGGTGTCGGTCGCGTGCGCCGTTGCGACCGCCTTCATCCCGGCGGCGTGGGCCTCCAGCGGCCGTCGGGCGGCCGCATCGTCCCCATCATCGTCCGAGTCGCCGAACACGGTCGCCAGTTCCTCCGTCAGCCGCTGCTGGGCGAAGTGCAGGGCGTAGGTCGTGGCCAGTCGGGGGAGGAGTTCGCGGCGGTGCGTGGGGTAGTCGAGCAGGTGGATCGGTTCGCCACCGGGTCGCGCGAACTGTGTCCGGCGTTCGGCGTGGCGCAGGGCGATCGTCAGGGCGGACTTGGTGGCGCCCAGGGCTGCGCCAGCGACCGACACGCGTCCCTGGACGAGCGTGCCCAGCATCGTGAAGAACCGCCGGGCCGGGTTCTCGATCGGTGAGGTGTAGGTGCCATCGGCGTCGACGTGGCCGAACCGGTCCAGCAGGTTGGTCCGGGGCACCCGGACGTGGTCGAACCAGATGCGCCCGTTGTCGACCCCGTTGAGGCCGACCTTGTGTCCGCAGTCAGTGATCGAGATGCCCGGTCGCACCTGGCCGTCGTCGTCGCGGATGGGGACCAACAGGCAGTGCACACCGTGCGAGGTCCCGTCGACCACCAGTTGGGCGAACACCGCCGCCATGCGTCCGTCATCGGCGGCGTTGCCGATCCACTCCTTGAAGTCGGTCTCGGGGTCCGGGGTGGTGACGACGAACTCGTCGGTGTCGGGGTCCCACGTGGCGGTGGTGGCGAGGGCGGCGACGTCGGAGCCGTGGCCGCGCTCGGTCATGGCGAAGCAGCCGGGCAGGTCCATCGAGATGACGTCGGCGAGGTACCGGTCGTGGTGGCCCTGGGTGCCCAGGTGGAGGATTGCGCCGCCGAACAGCCCGAATTGGACACCGGCCTTGATCAGCAGCGACAGGTCGCCGTGCGCCAACTCCTCGAAGCTGGCCGTGGCGCCCACCAGGTCGCCACCGCCGCCGTACTCGACCGGCATGCCCAGCGTGAACACCCCGTCGTCGGCCAGGTCGTGGAGCCACGCCAGCACCTGGCTTCGATGGTCGGCCGTGGACAGGCCGAACAACGCCGTGACGCCGTGGTCGACCAGGAATTCCCGTGCCCGAGCTCGCGCGTCCGCCTGGTCGCCATCGAGGAAGTCCGCCAGCGACGCGACGTCGGGTGCCGGCGGCGGTGGCTCCGCCAGCGCGGCAGCCGCGTCGGGCTCGGTGGTGGTGTCGGTGCCGGGCGAAACCGTCATGGATGGTCCTGGCCGTTGGCGTCGCCGACCACGGTATGCCGGTCCCCGTCGGCCTCCCCGCCGCCATCGGTCCCCGTCGACGTCCCCCCGCATTCGGAAGCGTGCGTCTCTGGTTCCGCCGGTGGAACCACGTACGCACGCATGGGCGGGACTGTCGGAAGCGTGCGTCTGTCGTTCCGCCGGTGGAACCACGCACGCACGCATCGACCTCGGCGGCGGCGGGTCGTCCGGGCGATCGCGGGTGGGGGCTACCGTTCGGGGCCCGCGACGACGAGGTGGCACGGTGGCAGGTGGGCCGGGTGGCGTGGCCGTGGTGACCGATTCCACGGCCGATCTCCCCAACGAGGTGGCCGAGCGCCTGGGGCTCCGGGTCGTCCCCATGTCGGTGACGTTCGGGACGACCACGGAGGTGTCCCGGGTCACGATGAGCGACGAGGAGTTCTACGCGCGCCTCGCCACGACGACGGCGTTGCCGACCACGGCCCAGCCGAACCCGCACTGGTTCATCGAGGGCTGGCAGGACGCAGCCGACGACGGTTGTGGCGCGGTGGTGTCGTTGCACGTGTCCCGGGAACTGTCCGGGACGGTGTCGCAGGCACAACGGTTGGCGGACCGCGCTGCCGTACCCGTCACGGTCGTGGACTCGCGCCAGGTCGCCGGTGGCCTGGCGCTGATGGCGGTCGCGGCCCAGCGCGTGGCCGCGGACGGCGGACCGGTGTCGCGGGTGGTCGCGGCGGCCCATGCGGTCGGCGAGGTCGTCGTCAACGAGATGGTGGTCGACACCATGGAGTACCTGCGCAAGGGCGGCCGGGTCTCGGGCGCCGCTGCGACCCTCGGCCGGGCGTTGCGGGTGCGACCGATCCTTGGGGTGCGCGAGGGCCGGATGGAACCGGTCGGGCGTGCGCGCACCATCCGCGCGGGCATCGAGCGGATGGTCGATGCGATCGAGGAGCAGCACGCTCGGACCCCGCTGGCGATCGTGGTGACGCACGGCCTCGCCCCCGACGCCGCCGACCTCGCCCTGGAGCGGGTCGGCGAACGGCTGGTCGTGGACTCGTCGCTGGTCACGGTGTTCGGACCGGTGCTCGGCACCCATGCCGGGCCCGGCGCGGTGGCGATCGCCGCAGCCCCCGCCGACCTCGTGGGGTCGCTGGACGGCTGAGCGGGCCCGACGGGTCGTTGTCGTGCACGGTCGCGCGGTTCGAGGCGCCGAGATCGTGGGGGACACGCGGCGACACCTCGACCCGGGCCACCTGTGACGAACTCGGGACACCTGCCACTGTTGGCACGATCGAGTCGTGGAGGACGATGGCCAGGACCTTTCGTCCTGGGGGACCATCGTGGGGGCATGTCGGCACCTGTCGTTGACGCGTGCGCGGTTCGTGGCCTGCACCGTGGCGCTGCTGGTGGTCGCCAGCGTCCTGTCGGCGGCCGCGACCGCCCCACCGGCGGACGCGTCGCTCGGCCACCCGGCGGTGGTGTCGGAGAACCCTTCCGACACCACGCCGCACATCGTGGTCGACGGCGTGTCGGAGAACGTCTACGCGTTCGAACAGGTCGGGCGCACGATGTTCGCCGGCGGGCGGTTCGACACGGTGCTGGACCCGGCCATGTCGGCGACCTACGCCCGGTCGAACTTCGTCGTCTTCGACGCGGACACCGGTGTCGTCTCGGCGCTGAACCTGTCGTTCGACGGGATGGTCACCGGGATCGAGGCGTCAGAGGACGAGACCGCCCTGTTCATCTCGGGCGCCTTCTCGATGGTCAACGGGATCACCCGGCGCGGGATCGCCAAGTACGACCTGGTCAACGACCGCATCGATCCGACCTTCTCCCCCACCGGCATGCGTACGGTCTCCGACATCAAGCTCGCCAACGGGTGGCTGATCGCCGCCGGCAACTTCTCCAAGCACCTGATGGCGATGGATCCGACGACCGGCACGGACCTCGGCCACATCGACCTGGCCGTCGCCGGCGTCGTGGACCCCAACGACGAGACGCGGGTCAAGAAGCTGGCGATCTCGCCGGACGGCACCAGGTTGGTCGCCACCGGCAACTTCGCGACCGTGAACGGGCAGAACCGGAGGCGCGCGTTCATGGTCAACCTCGCCCCCGTCTCGACGCTCAGCACCTGGTACGCCCCGCGCTTCGCCGTGGACTGCGCCGCCACCAGCCGCCTGGTGAGTGCCCAGGGCGTGGACTTCTCGCCCGACGGCAGCTACTTCGTGGTGGTTTCCACCGGAGGCCCGACCGGCACCAGCGGGATCTGTGATGCCGCCGCCCGGTTCGAGACCGCGAACGTCAGCAGCACCGTGGAACCCACGTGGATCAACTGGACGGGCGGCGACACGCTCTACAGCGTGGCGGTCACGGGAGCGGCGGTCTACGTCGGCGGCCACCAGCGCTGGCTCGACAACCCCTTCGGCCGGGACTCCGCGGGAACCGGGGCGGTGTCGCGCCCCGGCATCGGCGCCATCGACCCGGTCACCGGCAAGGCGCTGGCCTGGAATCCCACCAAGTCACGCAACCACGGCACGATGGTCCTGTTCGCGACCCCGGACGGGCTGTGGGTCGGCAGCGACGGCGACCGCTTCGGCCACGAGGACCACGCCGGGATCGGGTTCGCCCCGCTCGACCTCGGTACCGCGCCCGACACGACCCGACCGAACACGTTCATCGACGGGGGCCCCTCTGGCCCGGTGACAGGCACGACGGCCGCCTTCACCTTCTCCGCCGACGAGGCGGCCGTGTTCCAGTGCCGCCTCGATGACGCGGCGTACGCGCCCTGCACGTCGCCCACGACCTACCAGGACCTGGCGGAAGGACCGCACATGTTCCGGGTCGCGGCCGTCGACCCGTCCTACAACATGGACGCGAGCCCCGCCGAGCAGGCCTTCAAGATCGTCGCCGCCGGCACCGAACTGGTCGGCAACCCCGGCTTCGAAGTCGACACGTCCGGGTGGGCCATCGACGCGTCCGGCAACACCCTGACGCGGGTGGCCGGCGGCCACTCCGGCGACTGGGCGGCTCGACTGTCCGCCGGGTCTGCGGGACGCTGCGGCTTGGACGACTACCCGAACTGGGTGCCGTCCATGGAGGCCGGCACGTACACCGCGAGCATCTGGCTGCGCTCCGACACGCCGGGAACGACGGTCAGCCTGCGCCTCCGCGAGTTCGCGAGCGGGGTGCGACAGGGGACGTCCACGAGGTCGCTCGCGCTCACCACGTCGTGGCAGCAGTTGACGACCACCCACACGACGGTGGCCCCGGGCTCGACGCTCGACCTGGAGGCGTACCTCACCGGCGCCGCGGTCGGTCCGTGCTTCGAGGCCGACGACATCTCCATCACGCTCGAGCCGGTGGACCTGACCGCGCCGGAGACCGTGATCGACGAGGGCCCGACCGGGGAAACCACCGACACCTCGGCCACGTTCACCTTCTCGGCCGACGAGGACGCCACGTTCGCCTGCCGCCTCGACGGTGGCGCGTGGGAGCCGTGCACCTCGCCAGTCACCCACGACGACCTCGCCGTCGGGTCGCACACCTTCGAGGTGGTCGCGACCGACACTGCCGGCAA
>JAGXFT010000132.1 GCA_024637135.1 Nitriliruptorales bacterium
TCGGCCCGGATCCGCAGCGGCGCCCGGCTGGTCGCCACGATCGCCAGCTCGGGACAGGAGGCCACAAGCGTCGCCAGGTCGCGGGAGCACTCCACCACCTGCTCGAGGTTGTCCAGGACCACCAGCACGGGTCGTCCGACCAGCGCGGCGGCGACGGTGGCCGCGGTGGACCCACCGGGATCGGCCACGCCCAACGCGACCGCGAGCCGTTCCACCACCAGGCCGGGATCGCGCAGGGCGGCCAGCTCCACAACCAGGCTGCCGCCCGGGAAGGTCGGACCCAGGCGCGTGGCGACCTCGACGGCCAGCCGGGTCTTGCCGACGCCGCCCGGCCCGGTCAGCGTTACCACGCGGCGGCCGCTCGCCACCAGCGCGCACACGCGGGCGACCTCCTCGGAGCGACCGATCAGCGGGTCGGCGGTCGGCGGTGCCGTGGGGTGGTCACCCGCGTCACCAGCCGGCCAACCCCGTGAACCGCGCGGGCCCTCGTCCCCCCGGTCGGGACCGATCGTGGCGGCACCGACGCGACCAGGACCTCGCGCCCCGCGCCGTCCAGTCCGAGGGCGTCGGCCAGTGACCGGACGGTGTGGGGGTAGGGGCGGGTTCGCTCGCCCCGCTCGAGGGCCCCGACGGCCTTGGCGCTCAGTCCCGCCCGCCCCGCCAGTTCCTCCTGGGTCAGCGCCGCGGCCTCGCGGGCTGCCCGGAGGCGCGCGGCGAAGGTGGCGTCGGCACGACCGGACGACTCGTTCATCGTCGTGACGCTAGACCGCAACCCCGGGTCCCGCCGGGCGTTGGGGGACCACGACCGGTGCGACGCATCGTCCAGTGTGGGTGCAGCGTGGGCCTCCTGTGGGTGTCGTCGGCGACGGCGGCGCGCGACCGTGTCCAGGGCCAGGGAGTCCGCCATGACCACCACCATCGATCGTCGCGCCCGTCGCGAGCCGCGTCCCACGAGCCGCACCGTCGACCTGGGTCGACACCAGTCGTGGGTGCTCGTGGCCGCGTTCACCCTGTCGGTGACCCACACCGTGTACGCCGAGGTGGTGGGGCTCGCGAGTCCCGGCTTCACCGTGTGGATGCCGACGACATGGGCCTTCTACGCGGTCGGCTTCACCGCGGCCGCCCTGGCACGGCGACCCGGTCGCCGGGTCCAGCAGGGGCTGGTCGCGTGGCTGGTCCTCATGGTGGTCGTGTCGATGACGGTCTACCCGGCCACCTTCACCCCGCAGCAGCAGACGCCGTTCGCCTGGTTCGAGAACGACACCTATGTCGCCCTGCTGGTCCTCGCCCTCTATTTGGGGGCCCAGCGACTGCGCGGCGCCGCCGCCGAGGTCGCCGCCCACCCGGCCTGAGCGCGCCCCTGCCCGGGGCGCTCCACCAATTCGGCGCCGCATTCGTGGCGCCACCCACCACTGGAGCATGCCATGACCGTCCTTCCCGCCACCTCCACGACCGGCCCACTGGCCCCGCGCATCCTGCGCCGCGACGTGCCCGTCCTGGTGTTCCGCCTCGTCACGGCCGTCCTGGCCACGTTCGTCCTCACCGGTCCCGGTGGTGCCCGCAACCTGCTCAACCCGTGGGTCACCGGCACCGGAGCGCACGTCGAGATGCACCGCTGGCACGCCACCGACCTGCCGGCCCTGGTGAGCCTGCTGGTGGTTGGCGTGCTGGTGGTCTGCATCATCGCACCCCGGCGTCACATCGTCGCCGGGCAGGCGTTCCTTGCCGCGGTCGCGAGCCTGGGCCTCCTGTCGCTGACGATGCCCGATGCCTCGGCGGCGCTGGCACCCTCCGTCGCCCTCGCCGTGGTGTTCGTGGCGGCGCACCCGCGTCGGCGCGCACTGGTCCAGTGGCAGGGCCAGGACGAGCGCAACCTCGTCGCCGTGACCGCCGCCGTCGTCGGCACCCCGTTCCTGCTGTCCAACGCCTGGACCAACCTGGGCCAACAGTTGACCGACACCAGTGAGCACGCGGCGTTGGGCCACTGGGCGGGCGCCGCGGCCTTGGCGATGGCACTGCTGCTCGTGGGCTGGCTGGCCGCCGCCGGCGCGCCGGGGTCGCGCCCCCTGGCCGTCGTGCTTGGCGTCACGTGGCTGTACCTGGGCGCGGCCGCGCTGCGGCTGCCGGCCCACGACGGCAGCTGGAAGCCGGTGGGCGCGGTCGTCGCCCTGGTCGCAGGTGGTCTGTTCCTGGCCGTGCCGTTCGCCGCAGACAGGGCAGGCCGCTGGGGCAACGCGGGCTGACCTGCAAGTTGGAGGCCGCCACGGGCGACGTGGTCAGGACAGGACGTCCTTGCGGCGGAAGTGCCAGAACGCCAGGCCCAGGAACACCACGACGTACGGGACCTGCAGGAGGATCCCGCGCGCGAGGTCGGTCGTGCGGACGGGCGTGGCGAGCAACCCCAGCCAGGCGATCGACTCGTGCACCGGCAGCCACTCCCGCAGGGACCCCAGGGCCGAGATGGCGTCCAGGATCTGCACGACGATGACCAGCACGATCGTGCCCGCGACCGCACCGACGGGTGCGTCGGTGGTCGTGGACAGCCAGAACGCGACCGCCGCCACCCAGGCGGTCGACCACGCCACGTAGGCACAGATGGCCACGAGACGGGGGATGGCCTCGCCCGCGGCCAGGACCCCGAACGGGGTCTGCACGCCGCCCCAGCCGAACGCGATGGTCCCGGCGATCACGCCCGACAGCGGCACGATCGCCACGGCGACCAGCCCCAGCAGGACGCCGACCGCGAGCTTTCGGCCCAGCAGGCGCGACCGTGGGACCGGTCGCGCCAACAGGTAGCGAAGGCTGCCCCAGCCGGCCTCGGACGACACCGCGTCACCGGTGAACAGCGCGACCACGACCGGAACCAGGAACCCGCTCATCGCGGCGACCGACACCAGTGCGAAGTTGAGGCCGGACGCGGTCGCGAGCTCGAACAGCCCGGTCGGGTCGCCCCCGCCGCCCCCGCCATCGCCGCCACCACCGCCGTCGTTGACCACGATCGCCACCGCGATGATGACGGGCACGAGGGCGGTCCCCGCCAGCGCCACCCAGGTCCGTCGGCGCGCGAGCTGGCGCCACAGTTCGGTCATCATCGCCGACCCCCGTCCACCAGTCGCAGGAAGGCGTCCTCGAGCCGCCGCCGCGGGGTGACCGCCCGCACGCCGACGCCAGCCGTGACCAGCGCCGCCACCAGCACCCGCACGGGATCGTCGCCCACGTCCACCAGCAGCCCCGGACCCTGCCGCTGCACCCGGTCGGCCCCGACGACGTCGACCAGCACCGCCCGGGCCGCGTCAGGATCGTCGGTGCGGAACTCCACCGTGCGAGCCTCGCCACCGATCTCGGCGACGGGGCCCGACGCCACCACTCGCCCGTCCACCAGCACCGCAGCGTGGCTGCAGACCTGTTCGACCTCCGCCAGCAGGTGGCTCGACACGAGCACGGTGCGGCCTTCGGTCGCCAGGCTCGCCAACAGGTCGCGCATGCCGCGGATCTGGCCGGGGTCGAGCCCGTCCGTGGGCTCGTCCAGGACCAGCAGTGGCGGATCGCCCAGCAGTGCCTGGGCGATGCCCAGCCGCTGGCGCATCCCGTGGGAGTAGGTCCCGACCGGCCGGTCGATCGCCTCACCCAACGCCGCCACGTCCAGGGCCCGGTCGAGGTGGGCGGTCGCCATCGAGCCGCCCCCGGCGCGCCAGAAGTCGACGAGGTTCTCCATGCCGGTCCGGTAGGGCGCGAACCCGGGCCCCTCGACCAGCGCACCGACGTGGCGCAGGACGGGGTGACCCGGCGCGACCTCGTGGCCGAGCAGGTGGACGGTGCCGGCGGTCGGCATCGACAGGCCCAGCACGATCCGCAGCGTCGAGGTCTTGCCGGCGCCGTTGGGCCCGAGCAGTCCGAAGACCTGGCCGGGCTCCACGGTCAGGTCGACCCCGTCCACGGCCACGAAGCCGCTGGCGTAGGTCTTGCGGAGCCCACGGATCGCGACGGCCGGGGCCGCTGGGTCGGGTGCCGAGTCGTCGTCGCGTCGGCGCCGGCGACGCGCCACCAGGATGCCGGCGGCCACGGCCAGCACGAGTCCGGCCACGATGGCGAGCGCACGCTGCAGCGGTACCCGGTCGGCAGCGGCGATCGGCGCGGTCGGGACGGTGAGTGAGCTGCCGGGGCCCGTCGCCACGGTGACCTGTGCCGGCTCGCGGGGCGTCGCGTAGGCCTGGTCGGTCGCGGCCAGCACCAGGCGCAGCCGATGGCCGACGGCGAAGCGGTGGTCGATGGTCGGCAGCGTGATCGTGGTCGTCGTGGGCATCCCGTCGAGTCGCACGGGCGCCACGGCCTGTTGCGGCAACGTCGCGGAGCCGTCCGGCGCGACGTCCAGCACCTTCGCGAACAACACGACCCCATCGGTGCTCGACGTCACCCTGACCTCCAGGGTCGGGGCACCAACGACGTCCAGGTCCTCGTCCAGGGCCGGGCCGTCGAAGGCGACGTGCTGTCCGGGCAGGTCGGTTGGTGGCAACAGGTCGGCGAACCCGCCCAGCCCGGGCAGGCTGGTCAGCGCCGCGGGCACGCCACCGGGTGGATTGAGCCACGATCGGCTCCCGGCCGTGGCCGCGTCCGGACCGGCCAGGGTCCCGTCCCCCGACAGCGCCCAGATCGTCGTGGCGTCGGACGGGACGAGGTCGTCCCCGGAGCGGTCGTCGCCCACCGCGCGGTCGACCGAGGTGAAGGCGGGTCCGACGGCCACCGACTCGTCCTCGCGCAGCCAGCGATCGAACCAGGTACCGGTCCGGGCGCGGACGATGTCGTCGTTGCCCTCCGTGGTGCCGATCGCATGGCCGCCGGGCAACCACGCCAGGTGCACGGTCGTGCCGGCCGTCGCCAGCCCGGTCGCGTTGGCGACCGACTCCGACAAGGGGAACAGCGTGTCACCGCGCGCATGGACGAGCAGGGTCGGTGCGGTCACGTCGCCCAGCCGGTCGGGCAGGTCGGCGCGGCCCAGCAACGCCGCGGCCTTGTCGGTCAGGCGGCCCTGCTCGGCACTGGCGGCGTAGGCCTGGCAGAGCGCCGGGTCGAACCGGCCACAGGGCGAGGCCGGCGCACCTTCCGGGTCGGCGGGTCCTGGCGACGGGGTGGCGGCCTCGGACGCGGTCGGGGCGGCCGACGGTGCGGGGGCCAGCGCGGCCAGCCCGCCCGGCGTGGACCCTGCCGCGAACAGCGTGCTGGCCCACTGCAACTTCAACACCCCGGGTGCCGCAGCGTCGGCCGAGTTGGGTGCCAGCGACGCCGGCAGCGAGTTCCAGGCCGACACCGCCACCAGGGCATCGATGCGGTCGTCAGCCGCACCGGCCAACAGCGTCCCGCCGCCGCCGTAGCTCGCGCCCGTCATGCCGACACGGGGGTCGTCCGGGCCGTCGCGCATCACGTCGGGCCGGTCAGCCAGCCAGTCGACCAGGACCGACACGTCGGCGACCTCGGCGTCGGGCGCCTGCAGCCCCACGACGCCGTCGGACGCCCCGAAGCCCCGCAACGACCACGCCAGCACGACGTACCCGCGTGCCGCCAGGGCCGCCGCGTCGTCGACCACCGATGCCTTGGAGCCACCGAAGCCGTGGGCCAGCAGCACGGCCGGGGCCGGGGTGTCCTCGTCGACACCGTCGGGGACCCACAACGTGGTGGCGAGCTCGATGCCGTCGGCGACCATGATCCGCTGGTCGGTGCGGGAGGCGTCCGGACCATCACGACCGGCGACGACGACCACCAGGACGATGACCGCGACCACCGCGGCCGCCACCACTGCGACCATGCGCCCCGACCGGAAATCCATCGCGCCAGCCTATGCCCCCGCGGCCCCGGCCCAACCACACCTCGCCGACCGACGTGGCGTGCGCACGTCACGCCAACATGTCGGACCGATGCGCTCACCGGACGGTCAGAGGCCGAGGTCCTTGGCGACGATGGTCTTCATGATCTCGGTCGTGCCGCCGTAGATGGTGGTGATGCGCGCGTCGGCCCAGGCGCGCGCGATCGGGTACTCGCGCATGTAGCCGTAGCCCCCGAAAAGCTGGAGGCAGCGGTCGATGACCCGGCCCTGCAGTTCGGTGCACCACCACTTGGCCCGCGCGGCGTCCGGCACCGACAGCTCGTCGGCGTTGAGCGCGAGGATGCAACGGTCGACGAATGCCTGCGCGACGGTGACCTCGGTGTCGCACTCGGCGAGCACGAACTTGGTGTTCTGGAAGTCGGCGATCCGGCGGCCGAAGGCGTTGCGCTCGGTGACGTAGGCCAGCGCCCAGTCGACCGCGGCCCGGGCCGCGGCGGCCCCGGCAATCGCGATCGACAACCGCTCCTGGGCAAGGTTCGTGGTCAGGATCGTGAAGCCCTGGCCCTCCTCGCCCAGCAGGTTCTCGGCCGGCACGTGGACGTCGTCGAAGGACAGTTCCGCGGTGTCCTGGGCCTTCAACCCGATCTTGTCGAGGTTGCGCCCGCGTTCGAACCCCTCCATCCCACGCGCGAGCACCAGCAGGCTCATCCCGTCGTGGCGCCGGGACGGATCGGTCTTGACCGCCACGACGACCAGGTCGCCGTTGATGCCGTTGGTGATGAAGGTCTTGGACCCGTTGACGACGTAGTGGCCGCCGTCGCGGATCGCGGTGGTCGCGATCGAGGCGAGGTCCGACCCGGCGCCGGGCTCGGTCATCGCCACGGCCGTGATCGACTCGCCCGACACGATCCCCGGCAGCCAGCGGTCCTTCTGGTCGTCGGTGGTGAAGTCGAGGAAGTACGGCAGGACGATGTCGTTGTGCAGCGTGATCGACAGCCCCGCCGACGCCACCCCGGCCCGGCACGCCTCCTCGCCGACGATCGCGTTGAAGCGGAAGTCGTCGACCCCGCCACCCCCGTAGGCCTCGGGCGCCTGCATCCCCAGCAGCCCACTGGCGCCGGCCGTGGCGAACAGCTCGCGGGGCACCAGCCCCTGGTCCTCCCAGTCGTCGTGGTGGGGCACCACCTCGCGGTCGTAGAACTCGCGCACGGACTGGCGGAACAGGTCGTGTTCCTCGGCGTAGAGCGTGCGGTCCATGGGTCCTCCGGGGTCGACGACCGGGGCGGGGCGATGGCCGGCCCGGCCCCGACAGGGGTGGTACCAGCGTGGATCCACGCTATCCCGAGACCGCGATGATGCAGCGCCCGGTGTCAGTCCGCCGTGGGGTCGACCAGGTCGAGGGCGACGTCGGCGGTCGGTGCGCTGTGGGTCAGGGCGCCGATGCTGACCACGTCCACGCCGATCTCGGCAACCGCGCGGATGGTGTCCTCGTTGATGCCGCCGGACGCCTCGGTGGTCATCGAACCGGCGACCAGTCCCGTGCGGTCCACCAGTCGGCGGAAGTTCTGGGTGTGCAGGTCCTGCCCGGCGATCGCCTCGACCGTGCGTTGCAGGTGCGTGAGGGTGAACGCGTCCTCCAACAGGTCGAACA
>JAGXFT010000133.1 GCA_024637135.1 Nitriliruptorales bacterium
CCGACCGATGGCTTCGGTGACCGGTCATGTAAGCGACATGTGGACGACGGTTCTGTGCGGGATCGCGCCTCCGCGGGAGCGGTCCGACCCGTACGTAACGGGGACTACCGCGCGGCGTCGACCCTCCGGTATCCACCGATCTCCACACTCGTCCGGGGTGGCGCGAAACCTCGGAGAACTACGGGATCTCGACACTCTGGTTGACCCGACCTCAGCCCTCTGATCTGAGATCCCAAGGATCTCCTAGCCTCACGCGTCATCGGAACCTGTGAGATCCGGCATAGCGCCACTCGCTCGAAGCCGAGCAAGGTCCCGGCGCCGATGGATGCCCTGCGGCTGATCCGGTGGCGAACCCACCACTCGAAGGTGCCGACGCCCCCGAAGCCCACACCAGCCGCTACGGGACCTGTGGCCTCACGGGCGTTGCCCGGCTCGCAGGTCACGACTCCTCCTGCGACGGTGGCGTCCCTACCCGAGCGTAGTAAGCCAGCTCGGGGCGCAACCGGGTTCGCTGGGTTCGTGCTTGCCGGTCAGGATCCACATCCCCCGCGCCCGGAGAACTTCGTGCTGTCGACAACGATTGAGCCGCCCGACGTGTTGATCAAGACGCCGCGAACGATGGCGGCTCGGGGCCGCCGAACCTCTCGCGTCCATGTCCATGTTGGCGTCGTGCACGAGGGGGTCGACGAACCTCGATTTCTGATGGCGGCGGGGTCTTGGTTCAGCCTTTCACACCGCCTGCCGTCAGGCCCTCGGTCATGTGCTGCTCGGCGAAGAAGAACAGGATTACCACGGGCAGGGAGATGATGACCGATCCGGCCATCAGGATGGTCTGGGGTACCTCGACCGAGTTCAGTTGTTGGAGTCCAAGAGGAAGTGTCCAGAGGGTGGGCTGGTCGGCCAGGAACAGCAGGGCGAACAGGAATTCATTCCAGGCGATCATGAACACGTAGAGCATCACGGCCGCGATCGCGGGTGCCGACAGGGGGATGGTCACCTTCCAGATTGTCCGTAAGCGGGTCAGGCCGTCAACCATGGCGGCTTCTTCGAGTTCATTCGGGATCGACTGGAAGTGGCTGCGGAGCATGTAGAGGGCAAGTGGGATGGTCTGGGCAAGATAGACGACCGCCAAGGCCCACAAGTGGTCACGCCAACCGAGCCGCGAGAACAGCACGAACAACGGGATGGCTGTCACCACGGCTGGAAACAGATAGATCAACAGGATCCCGGTGGAGACGGCCTGCTTGCCTCGAAATCGAAGCCGTGCAGCTGCGTAGGCAGCGAAGATGGCGAGTCCCGTCGTTAACAGAACGGTGAGGACGGACACTATGCCCGAATTTCGGATGTATCGAAAAAATCCAAAGCCGCCGTTTTCGACGCTGCGCAACACTCGCCGATAGGGCTCGAATCGCGTGAACTCTCCCCACGTCGGAAGAAAGTCACCGGGGTCCTGGAGCAGCAAGGAGACATCCTTGAACGACAGGGAAACCATGTAGACGAGCGGGAAGACGGTGACGGCGACGAAGAACACGACGCTGAGGACCCTTCCGACCGCGAAGAATCGTTGTTCGAACTGGCCTCGAGTCATGCTGCCTCCTCTTCGTAGAAGTAGCGCATGTAGATGACCAGCAAAATGGACAGGATGAGCGCGAGGATGACGCCCAGCGCGGCTGCGGCGCCGATGTCGAACCGGCCGCGGAGCCACTCGACGATCTGGACTGCGACGACCTCGGTGCCTGCTCCGCCCCCTGTGAGCAGGTAGACGTCATCGAACTTGTTGAACGTCCAGATGAAACGTAGGAGGAACAGCACTGAGATCACGCCACGCATCTGGGGCAGGGTCAGATGCCAGAACTTCTGGGAGATCGTCGCGCCGTCCACATCGGCGGCTTCGTACATTTCGCCGGGCACTGCTTGGAGTCGGGCCAGCAGGAACAGGAAACAGAACGGGAAGTTGCGCCAGATCTCGAAAAGAATGACGGTGCTCAACGCTACCGGGACACTGAAGGTCAGACCGAGGATGGTGACGTCTGTCGACCTGGTTGCAAAGAAGTCGATGGAGGACCCACCAAGGTTTTCGATCCAGACGTTGACGATTCCGAAGTTTGGATCCAGCATCTGCTGCCACAACAACGTCCCTGCCACGATCGGGACGACATACGGGAAGAGCATGAAGCCCCGGACAAGGACCCGACCCCGGAAGGGTTTCTGGACGGTGAGCGCTGCCCACAGGCCTACGACGATCGCACCGACTGTCGATGCCACGGTGTAGACGAGGGTGATGCGGATCGTGGACCAAAAGCCGGCGACGCCGATCACGTTTCGGTAGTTGTCCAGCGTGGCATCGAAGTCGAGCAGATTGACGCTCTGGAGTTCGACCAGGCGGATGCTCTGAAAACTGAGGGCGATATTCCAAAGGATCGGGAACAGCACGAGCAGCAGGACGACGAGACCACCGGGAGCAGTCAGCAGCCACCCGAGCCGCTGCTCACGGCGCGCCAAGGGGCCCATGGTCAGGTTCGGTTCGGACGTTGGCTGGTCCCGCGGCAGCAGGGATGGCGGCTCGTTCGTCGAGTCGTCACTACTAGTCGGCTTTGAGGTGTTCTGGCTCATGTCGACTCCTCGATCACGACGCCTCGTGCCCGGGGCTGGCCTACTCGAGTAGCGATGCCTCCTCCTCGGCGGCGGCCTGTACGGCACTCACGGCTCCCGACACGTCGGTTTGGCCGGACAGGACGCTGGCGATGGCATCCGGCACCGGCAGGGTCGAGTACATGGCGCTGACGAGTTCCCCCCGGCCCTGGGCAAACCCCCAGCGGTCGAATTGCTGGGTGCCAGCGAGCAGCGTGTTGATGACCTCGTCGGGGTAGATCGAACTCAGGGTGGCGCGCTCGTCGACGCCGGTCTCGAGCTCGCGCCAGCCGTTCGTGAATGCTTCGGGGTCCTCGGCGGTCCCATACCGCAGCGGCAGTTTGCCCTCAGGTGACAGCGCGAGCCAGTCGAGGTAGCCGTTGTCGAAGAACCACTCGAGGAACTGCTGTGCAGCCGCCGTGTCCGATCCGGCGCCGATTCCGAAACTCGAGACCTGGCCGTATTGGGCGTCGGAGCCTGATGGCCCGGCGAAGGCGGGGACGATCCCGGTGTTGTCGGACAGGAACTGCGGGTCGTCCTGGCATTCAGGGCAGGTCGGCAATGCCTCCTGGCGGAGGCCGGCGAGCTCGTCAAGGATGAACGGCGACCACACGATCATGGCGGCCTGGCCAGCGAAATACGTACTGCGGGTGGTCTCCACGTCCTGCCCGGTGCCGGGGCTGTAGTTGCCCATGAGGTTGGTGTAGAACTCGAGCGCTTCCGCACATTGGGACGAATCGAGCGTGATGGCTTCGCCGTCGGTGAGCTGACAGTCGTTCGCGAGGGCGAACTGCTCGTAGGTCTGCTGAGTGAACACCTCGCCAGCAGTCGTGGCGGCGGTGATCCCGTTCAGGTCGTCGCCATGGAGCGCGCTGGCAGCTGCTTCGATGGCCTCGTAGGTCGTGGGTGCATCAAGCCCAGCTTCCTCAAACAGGTCGGTTCGGTACAGCAACAGCTGGCCCCACCCATCAGAGGGAACAGCGGCTGGCGAACCGTCCACCGACACGAGCTCCAGAGCGCCTTGGGAGAAGGTGTCCGGGCCGAGGCTCTCGATCACGGCAGCGGCCGCCTCGGTGTCGAGCAGCCCCTGGGCGGCCCAGCCCGACGTGAAGTCGATGGGGTGGAAGATGACCTCGGGAAGGTCGCCCGAGGCCGCCGCTCCCACCATGGTCTCGGACAGGGCATCCTCCTCGACCGGGACAAGTTCTGTTTCGATGCCGGTTTCCTCGGTGAATCGTGCCAGGATTTCCCGGGTCGCGTCTGCACGGTCTTGCTGCGCCTCCGTTGACCACAGCGTGACCGAACCTCCGGCGGCCTCTCCTCCGTCTCCATCCGGCCCTTCGGTGGAGCCACCGTCTCCATCCGGCCCTTCGGTGGCGCCACCATCACCTCCGCCGCCATCACCACATCCTCCAAGGACCAGCAGGCTTGCGACAAGGACTAGAAGGGCTCGACGGATGCTCATGTTTTGCTCCGATTCGAATTGTTGATGCAATGCAGTGGTGGGCGACAACGGCGCTAGAGTTACCCTAGGAGCCTCGAGAACGGATGTCTAGTGAAAGCCGGAGATCTCCCTACCGACGTCGTAGGGATGCTGGAGCAGGCTTGGCGCGCACCGGGATACTGCGTCCCGAACCCTGAGACCTACCCGTGGCAATGGTGCTGGGACTCGTGCTTCCACGCGATCATCTGGGCACGCGTCGACCTCCCGCGAGCCATTGCCGAGCTCGAAGCAGTGTTCTCCGCACAGTGCCCGGGCGGGTTTGTGCCGCATATGACCTACCACGGCAATCCGGCCGCAGCACGTGATTTGTGGCACCAGGACGGGCACTCGTCGATAACCAACCCCCCGATGTACGGCCATGCCCTCCGCGTCGTGTCTGAAGCCGGCGCCATGTTGCCGGAACAGCTTGTCCGGGCGGCAGCGAAGGGCTTCCGCTGGCTGCTGGAACATCGCCGCCGGAACAATGGCCTGCTGGTCGTGTGCCACCCGTGGGAGAGCGGCTGTGACGACACTCCCCGGTGGGACGCCTTCACTCCTGGCCCCTTCCGCAAGCCGGACTGGGACCGAGTCAAACGGACCGTCCTCGGCCCGGCCGTGCTCCATCAGGGCGGGATCGTGTCCAACCCGGCCTTCGAAGTCGCCGCGGCGTCGTTCAACGCACTGGTGGCCTTCAATCTCCGCGAATTCGCCGTCATCGACCCGGATGGTCCCTGGCACGGCCACGCCGAGGACCTCGAGCGTGCACTGGCAGATCGCTGGAACGGGTCGACGTGGGTCGATGGGGACCACCCTGCCGCCGATGCCCCCACCCTGGAGGCGCTGCTCGGGGTGCTGGGCGACCCACGTGACCAGGTGTGGGCTGCCCTGATCGATGCGGACCGCCACGCTGGCCAGTTCGGCCTGTGGCAGGTCAGCCGAGAACACCCGGGAGTCGATCCGGACGGCTACTGGCGTGGAGCCTCATGGGCGCCGCTGGAGTACTTGTTCTGGCTCGCGGCCCGACGCCACGGCCGGCCCGACCTCGCGGCCCGGCTGGCCCACGGGTTCGTGCGCGGCGCCGTGACGTCCGGGCTGGCCGAATACTGGAATCCGTCGACAGGCGCCGCGCACGGTGCACAGCCCCAATCGTGGACCGGGCTCGCCCTCGTCGTGCACGACTGGCTCGCTGAGGAAACGCCGCCATCATGACGCTGCATCGCCACCTCACGACGATCTACCACGGGACCGACCAGGCGCGCCACGTGGATGACATCGCCGCGGACCTGGTCACGTTGCTGGACGAGCGCGACGCCAACCAGGCCTCGCGGCCAGCCACCAAGGAGCCGGTCCCCTGGACGCAGGACGACATCTGGATCATCACGTACCCAGACCAGTTTCGATCGCCGGACCGGACCCCACTGGCCACCCTGCCGGTTGCCCTCGATCGTCTGGCACCGGAGGCGAACGGCGTGCACCTCCTGCCCTGCTATCCGTGGTCGTCTGATGATGGCTACGCCGTCGTCGACCCATTGCAGATCGAGCCGGCCTACGGCGGCTGGAACGACATCGGACGGTTGACACAGGACCGGCGGGTGATGCTCGACGCGGTGGTCAACCACCTGTCCTCGGAGTCACCCTGGTTCCAGGCCTTCCTCGACGGGGACCCGGAGTTCGAGAATGGGTTCGTGACGGCAGACCCTGATCAAGACCTGTCCATGGTGATCCGGCCGCGCAGTCTTCCGCTGCTGACCCCGTTCGACACTGCGCACGGCCGCCAGTGGGTCTGGACCACGTTCTCCCCAGATCAGGTCGACGTCGACATCTCCGATCCCACGATGCTGCTGAGGCTCGTCGACGTGCTGGTGACCTATGCCGAAGCGGGCGCATCTGCCATACGACTGGATGCCATCGGGTTCCTGTGGAAGGAGCCGGGCACCTCCTGCATCCATCTCCCCCAGACCCATGCCGCCGTCAAACTGATGCGCGCAGCACTGGACCGCCATCACCCCGACGTCCTCCTGATCACCGAAACCAACGTCCCGCATGACGAGAACGTGGCCTATCTCGACTCCGGTGACCGAGAGGCACAAGCCGTCTACCAGTTCAGCCTTCCGCCACTCGTGCTGCACACCATGCACACCGGCGACGCCACCGCCCTCTCGGACTGGGCACAGGGACTGTCCGAGTGGACCGGGCCCGATACCACGTTCCTGAACTTCCTCGCCTCGCACGACGGCATTGGGCTACGCCCTGCCGAAGGGCTCCTGGCTCAAGACCAACTCGACGCCATGGCCCAGCGTGTCGCCACCATCGGCGGTGTCGTCAACACACGCTCGACCCCGCGGGGTGACCGGCCCTATGAGTTGTGCACCACCTGGTTCGACGCGGTCGCACTGGGCGATGAAGGCCGAGGGCTGGCACACCATGTCGCCTCCCACGCCATCATGATGCTGCTGCCCGGGTTGGCAGGGGTGTACATCCACTCGATGCTGGCAAGCTCCAACGACCACGAGACGTACCGCCAGACCGGGATGGCGCGCGCGCTGAACCGGCGACGCTTCAACTCCCTGGACGCGCTGCTGCCTCTGGACCCGGCGGGCAGGGCCGGCCGCGTCAATGCCGGCATGTGCCAGGTCATGGCGCTCCGTCGCTCCAGCCCCGCCTTCCACCCCGACGCTCCCTTCGAAGTCCAGCCACACCGCAATGGGCTGTTCCGCTTCCGACGGGGCGCTGCTCCTGACGAGGTGCTCGTCGAGATCAACGTGACCCTTGACGAGGTCGACGGGATCCCAGCGGGCGGATGGCGCACGACACCCCACGTGTCCGCGACCCCAGGTCGGCAGCAATATGATCGATGAGACCGCCAGGCCAGTCGTGGTCCAGTTCACCGAACCGGGCAAGGTCGAACTCATCACCGAGGAGCGACCAGTCCTGGAGGACGGCACTGTTCGAGTCCAAACCCTGTTCTCGGGCGTGTCCGCTGGCACCGAACTGACCGCCTTCCGCGGCTCCAACGTCTACCTCGACCGCCACTGGGACCCCGACATGCGGCTGTTCAGGTCCACATCCGGATGTGCCACGTTCGACTATCCCCTGGTGGGATGGGGCTACAGCGAGGTCGGCCGTGTCGTCGAGGTGGCCGACGACGTCGACCCAGAGGCAATCGCCCTAGGCGACCTCGTGCACGGCGTCTGGGGACATCGCAGCGAAGCGGTCGTGGCCGCCGACCAAGTCTCCTGGCGCCGATTGCCGGCTGGCATGGAACCGATATCGGCCACCTTCACCCGAGTTGGCGCGATCGCACTCAACGCCGTCCTGGGAGCCGATCTCCACCTCGACGAACGGGTCGCCATCTTCGGCCAGGGGGTCATCGGGCTGCTGGCAACCCGCCTTGCCGTTCTCAGTGGCGCCCGGGTCGTCGCCGTTGACGGCGTCGACCTGCGACTCCGTCAAGCAGCCGCCATGGGCGCCGAATGGCTCGTGGACTTCCGCGCCGGGTCGTCGGCCGAGCAGATCCGCGCCGACATTGGTGACGTCGACGCCGTCATCGAGCTCAGCGGCAACGGCCTCGCGCTGTCAGAAGCGATCCGCGCGGCACCCGTGGGCGGCCGGGTGGTCGCCGCCGGGTTCTACCAGGGCACACCCGACGCACTCCGGCTCGGCGACGAGTTCCACCACAACAGGGTCCAGCTCGTCGCTTCCCAGATCGGTGGCGTTCCGAGCGAGGTCGCCGACCGTTGGTCGGTCACCCGGCTGCACCAGGTTGTGGATCGACGACTCGGCAGCGGCGACATCCCGGTCGACGGCCTGATCACCCACGTGGTCCCCGCGACCCAGGCCCAAACCGCCTACGACCAACTCGACCGCGGAGCAGACGACGTTCTCCAAGTCGTGCTCGACTTTCGCAACCTGGACTTTCTCCATTCGCAGGAAGTACTTCCATGAGGATCGCCTGTCAGGAACGGCTGCTACCGGGGGAGACGATCACCGCCAAGTGGGACTTCGCTCGGAGGTACGGGTTCGACGGGATCGAGCTGCGTGGACAGGACCACCATCGCATCCGGCACCGGCTCCCCGACCTCCAAGCAGCCCGAGAAGACCATGGGAACGTCTTCCCGACCGTATGCGTCGAGATGGACCACTTCATTGCTGACATCGATCCCGACCGGCGGCGCAACGCCATCGACAAACTGGCCACTCAGCTCGAAGTCATCGGTTCCCTCGAAAGACTCGGTGCCATGACTCCTCAATGGCTGGAGCTGCGGTGAGCCAAATCGATCTCGTGTTGCACGAACCACAAGACTCCGGCCTCAGCACGGACCTCAACCATGACCTCGAGCACGGCGACCTCATCTTGCACGCCACCCGCATCCGCTTGACGCACCCCCAACGCCGCGGGCGCTTCTACCAGCATGGCTGGCATTCGTGGAGTCCCGCACGTTGGATCCGCCTTGACCACCAGGCGCGTCCCGACGACCCGCCACCGCCCCTGCACCCCTGGCACTCCGACCAGGCAGTCGGGGGCGAACACCATTCCTACTGGGTGGGAGCGGTCGAAGGAGCGGACGGCAACGTCCTATTGCTCGGTGCACTCGGATTCGGCCGACCGCAGGTCACTGCCTCGCCCACCGATCTGCAAGGCCGGGCCTCCCACCCCGTGGACTGGTACCTGGCCCATGGGGCTGCACGAGACGTCTTCAGGCAGTACGCCGCTCACCTATCCTCACGACTTGGCGTCAGAAGTGACGATCCCGGGACCGTTTGGTGTACGTGGTACTCGCTCGGCCTAGACATATCCGAAGAGCAGGTCGATGACGTACTCACCCAACTCGTCGGCTGGCCGATCGACGTCTTCCTGGTCGACGACGGATGGTCTGAATCCATCGGCGACTGGCATCCGAACTGCCATTTCCCAAGCGGGATGGCCGACCTCGCCAGCCGCATTCGAGCCACCGACCGCCGCCCCGGTCTGTGGGTGGCACCGCTGATCGCCCACGAGTCATCCAACCTGGCGCAAAGCCACCCCGACTGGCTAGTGCGCGGCGATGGCGGCTCACCGGCCGAGGCCGGGACGAACTGGGGCGGTCCCTTCTTCGGACTCGACACCACCCACCCGGCAGTGCGAGATCACATCGCCGTTCTGCTGCGGCGCGTCACCCAGGACTGGGGCTGGACCTACCTGAAGCTCGACTTTCTCTATGGGGCGGCAGTGCCCGGGCTTCGGCATCGCGACCTTGATGGTGAGGCTGCCTACCGGTCCGGCATCGAACTCATCCGCGACGTCGTTGGTGACGACGTCCACCTCAACGCTTGCGGCGCCCCGATCGTCCCATCCCTCGGCGTGTTCGACTCACTGCGAATCGGTCCGGACGTGCGGCCTATCTGGGACGACTACACCAGCCGGGGTACTCGCCACGCCGTCTCCACATCGATCGCACGACTCTGGCTGGCCGACGCGATCAAGCCCGACCCCGACGTCGCCTACTTCGGGTCTGCCGACAACCTGCTCGGGCCGAACGAGCGTCGCCTCATGGCCGCCCTGGGTCACATCACCGGATTTCGGTCAACATCGGACCCGCCATCAGCGCTCAAACCCGAGGAGGCCCACGCTCTCAAGAAGTTCCTCTCACAACGGCTCAGGGTCACCCAACGTGATTGCCACGCCTTCGACGTAGGCGAACGCACCGTGGACTTCTCCGGCCCGTCCTTCGATCACCCGAAGGCGTGACCCCGAAGGATGGGTGGTGAAGGAGAATCCGACGCCGGCGAACTGTTGCCACGAGATTGGTCGTCAATCGGCTCACAGGCACAACCCGCCAGGACTTGCGAGAACCGCTGATCCCGACACTCGAGCGAATCTCCGACTGGACCTGTGAGAGCCGAGGGATCTCCTCTGGCTGGCCGACGCCCACCGACCCCTGGAAGAACGCGGGATCTCCTCTGGCTGCCAGGCCCCGTGACCCCGTGAGGGGCTGAGCAGGGTCCAAGGATCGGATAACCGGGTGACGAGGATCCCGATCAGGGTGCTGCGGCGATACCGGGTTCGTCGGGTCGGGTGCCCATGCAGCCGTGCAGCGCGTGAGCAAGCCAGTCGCGGTATTGCTGGACTGTCCAGCCACGGTCGCCGACGAGCATGGCATAGGTCACTGGGTGACCGAGGCTCCAGATCGTGGCGGCGATTTCGGCCTGGCTGGCACCGCTCCCGGCCCCTCGCTCCAGCAGGGCGCTGGCCGCCCGGTGGTAGTTGTCCAGGCGTGACTGTTCGCGCCGTGCCCGGAGTCGGGCGATCTCGGGGTCCACTGCGGCGGCCTCGTGGATGATTCGGAACACGTTGGACGTGCGCGGATGCACCTCCGCGAACCAGTCGGCGAGCAGCTCGACGACCTCGTGGGGCCCGCCCATCGCAGACGTTCGCTCCTGCATGATCGTGACGACAGGTGTCGGCGATCGGTCCCCGGCTGCGGTGGTGTCCAGGACCAGGTTGAGTACGGCGGCCTTGCTCCCGACGGTGTTGTAGATGGTCTGGACGACGACGCCCGCATCGTCGGCGATGTCGGCCACCGTGGTCGCGACGTAGCCGTGGCGTTGGAAGAGCCGCACTGCCGACCGGGCGATCCGCCGACGGCTGTCGAGGATTCGTGGGTCCTTCGCGTCGGCCACGTTGCCCCTTGCCGTTCCGACGGTCACTTGTTAGAGTCACATTCTAACTAGTGGGCTGACATGGACGCAACCGACGTGGCACGTCACCGCCCCACGGGGGAGGGCGAGGCCGTCTGGGCGATGGGGTCGCTGTTCGAGATGAAGCTGCGGAGCGGTGAGACCGACGGGTTGCTCGGACTCGCCGAGGTCACCCAGCCGCCGGGAGTCGCCACGCCACTGCACGTCCACACGCGTGAGGCCGAGGTCTTCTACGTGCTGGAGGGCATGCTCACCTACGAGGCTGGTGGTGAGCTGCACAAGCTCGCCGCCGGGTCGACGATGTATCTGCCGATGGGTGTACCGCACCGGTTCCGGATCACGGGCGACTCGCCAGCCAGGATCCTCGCGATGGTGTTCCCGGGTGGCTTGCTGGACCTGTACGGGCAGGTCGGAGTCCCGGCGGCGAGCCGGTCGATCCCGACGTCCCCGGACCCGGAGGAGTTCGCTCGCTGGGGCGCGGCGGCGCCTGGGTTCGGGCTCGAGGTGCTGGGACCGCCACTCGAGCCCTGATGGCAGTGGCAGGTGGCATGATGCGAACGTCGGTCCGGCCAGGACCGCGGCACGTCGATGGAGAAGATGATGGAGCTCGACCCGGTCGTCACGAACCCCGGCCTCTACCGCGTGGTGTTCGAGAACGAGCGGGTGCGTGTCCTGCGGTACCACGACGTCCCGGGCGACAGGACCGCGCCCCACACGCATCCCGACAGCGTCATGATCACGCTCGGGTCGTTCCGTCGGCGACTCTCTTCCGCCGGACGGGAGCGGGACGTCGAGATGGTCACCGACACCGTGGCGTGGCTGCCACAGCAGGAGCACGCCGGGCACAACATCGGGGACACACCGACCGACGTGCTCTTCGTGGAGCTCAAGGAGGCGCCCGCCCATCCCCCGAGCACGGGCGCGGTCGGACCCGTCGGGAACTGAGCCCGCCCCATGTGCCCGCCGCTGGGGTCCCCTGCCGGCAACACGATGCCCTCACCCGCTCGATCCGCGTGTAGGGATGGCGAAGGCCGCCCGTGGGGCGGCCACGAGGCCCGTGGTGCACCGCCGGCGGGCGTCGTTTCACGACCGGCTGAGCGGTTTGAGTTCGTGCCTCACAGCAGCGTGGCGGTCAGGGCGGTCGCCAGCCAGTCGCGGTAGTCGTCGGGCCTGAGCCGGGCTTGTGTGCGCAGGATCTGGTGCACGTGGGGAGACCGGCGGGATCTTCAACCGATCTCGACAGTCGAACGCGCTTCCTCGACGTGGACTTCCGCTCCCGAACCCGGCGGAGGCGCAGCAGGATCGGGGCGGGCAATCCGGGGATTGTCGCTGAGAGCCGAGACGGGGGGGTTGTCCTTCGCCTTCCGCGGGACGGGGGCCCATGGGCGTGGATGTCAAATGGCCATGTCGACATGAAGGCCATTCAAGGAACTCGCGTGGTCCTGTCGGCCGACGTCGAGTGCCATCGGCCCCTGGTCGAGGGGATGGGCCGCTTGGGGGCGGGACCTTCGGCAGATGGTCGGGTGCGCCCGGCAGGATTTGAACCTGCGACCGGCGGATTAGAAGGCCGCTGCTCTCTCCGGACTGAGCTACGGGCGCGCGGGGTGCAGGATACGTCGTGCGGCACCCGGGAAACCCGTTGCGGACGCGGGTACCAGCGTGGCAGACTGGGACCGCGGCGGCACCGGCCCGAACCGGTCACGACGTCGTCGCCGTCGATCAGGTCGATGATGAGCGTGGTCAACCGCGACGCACCACCCCGGTCCCCACGGGAACGGGCGGCCGATCGTGCCCGTGCGGTGGCCACCACCTTCCAGGCGGTCGCCTACGTGCTCATGCTCTTGGCCATCTGGGGTGCGCCCGTGCGGGCCGTACTGGTCGCCAACAACGACTCCGGCCCGCTGTGGCGCAACCCGTGGCACCTGTGGGCGATGAGCGAGTGGACGGTCGCGTGCCTGGCCGCGTCCTACCTGTTGTGGTGCGCGGGGGACTGGGTGCGTGACGAACTGGTGCCCACGATCAGGCAGTGACGCCGCACGGGACGAGCTCACGCCGGGTCAGTCTGTCCGGTACCAGTCGCCCAGTGGCCACTTGATCGCGGTGCAGAATTGCTCCAGGACCTCCGCCACCTGCACGGCGGTGGCCGCCTCCGATGGCCCGGGACGGACGACGTAGGTCGACTCGGTGACGCCCGGGTTGCGGGTCGTGGACCACCCGGGCGGCACGCTGGCCCGGTCGATGCGGCGACGGCCGCCGGGCGGGAAGCTCGCGACCACCTCCAGGTCACGCCCGGCCACGCCCCGCCGGCTCGCACCGGTCACCTCCCAGCGCGACAACAGGTCGCCGGACAGGTGGCGTCCGAAGCGATTGAGGAACGAGCCCGGACGCCGGCTCACGCCGCTGATCCGATCGGGCCCTGACGTGTCGTAGGCACCGGCGACCGCGGCGGCGACTCCGCCGACACTCCAGGCATCCCCGGTGCCCGGTGCGGTCGCGTTGGCCAGCACCGACAGGTCGACGTCGGCGGCGTGCCCCCGGCCATGCTGGCCGGCCGTCGACGGGTACGCGCGGCGGCCGGTCGACGGCGAGGCAGCCACCGGTGGTTCGCGATCGGCCCGGTCCAGCAACAGGTCGACGGCCGCGACCAGGTCCTGGAAGGTCTGGGCGTCGCCACCGGCATCGGGGTGGTGGCTCCGAGCCGCGCGTCGATACGCCCGCCGGATGTCATCCGCGGTCGCGTGCCGGTCCACCTGAAGCAGTTCGCGCGCGCGATGGTGCGACATGGCCATGGTCGTCGAGTCCACCTGCGTGTGGCGAGAGAGAGCGGGTGAAAGGAATCGAATGCGTGTGGCGAGAGAGAGCGGGTGAAGGGAATCGAACCCTCATGACCAGCTTGGAAGGCTGGGGCTCTACCATTGAGCTACACCCGCGAACGACTCGTCAGGATAGCGACGACCGGTCCGCCGCCGGCCGTCCCATCATCCAGGCCGACGATCCCCACCGGGGTCGACACGCCCTCGCAAACGCAGGATCGGTAGGATCGGGGTTCGCAGCAACCGGGGCGTGGCGCAGCTTGGTTAGCGTGCCTGCTTTGGGAGCAGGAGGTCGCCGGTTCGAATCCGGCCGCCCCGACCACGCCGTGACAGGCATCCCCGGCCCGTCCGGTCACCGTCCATCCGCACACACCAGCGATCCGTGCATGCCCGTGCGACCCCGCTGCGGTCCACCTCGGCACCACTCCCACGCGAAACGAACAGGCACCCCTGCCATGAAGACGACCGTCGAAGCCCTCGACCCCGTCCGCGTCAAGCTCACCGTCGAGGTCGAGCCCCACGTGGTCAAGAAGGCCCACGACCAGGCCGCCCGCCACCTCGCGGCCCAGGTCAACCTCCCCGGGTTCCGCAAGGGCAAGGCACCCCGCCGACTGCTCGAACAGCACCTGGGCAAGGGCGCGATCGCCCAGCACGCGTTGGAGGACAGTCTCGACGAGTGGTACCGCGAAGCCCTGGAGGCCGAGGAACTGGTCCCCGTCGCCTCGCCCGACGTCGACATCGACACCTTCAGCGAGGACGAGGGCGCCAACTTCTCCGCCGAGGTCGAGATCCGTCCCGAGATCGAGTTGCCCGACCACACCGGCATCCAGGTCAGCCACCCCGACTGGTCCGTGACCGAGGACGAGGTCGACGAGAAGGTGGAGGAACTGCGTGAGCGGTTCTCGGAGGTCGACGAGGTCGAGCGAGCCGCCCGCACCGGCGACTACGTCACGATCGACCTGTCGGTGTTCATCGACGGCGAGGAGATCGAGGGCGCCCACGTCACCGACGCGCTCTACGAGATCGGCTCGGAGGGTGTCACCGCCAAGCTCGACGACGAACTGGCCGGGGTCGAGGCCGGTGCCGAACTGGACTACGTCGACGACCTGCCCGAGGAGTACCCCGAGCACGGCGGCGAGGAGGCCGAGTTCCACGTCACCGTCCACGACGTCCGCGCCAAGACGCTGCCGGCACTGGACGACGACTTCGCCGCCACCGCCAGCGAGTTCGACACCTACGAGGAACTGCGCACCGACCTGCGCACCAACCTGTTGCGACAGAAGTTGCGCGCCGCCCTCCACGAGGCCCGCGGCAACCTGCTCGAGGCCTACCTCGCGACCATCCAGGTCCCGCTGCCCCCGTCGATGATCAACGACGAGGTCGAGGGCCAGCGCGCCCAGATCACCCAGCAGGGCCAGCAGTACGGGATGAGCTTCGAGGACCTGCTCGCCGCCCAGGACATGGAGGTCGACGACTGGGAGGAACAGGTCCGCGAACAGGCCAGCGACTCGGTCAAGGCGCGGTTGGTGCTGGACACCCTGGCGGAGGACCTCGAGGTCCAGATCGAACCGGACGACGTCAACGAGGAGATCTTCCGCCACGCCATGCAGATGGGCATGCAGCCCGAGCAGGTCGCGGAGATGATCCAGGAGCAGGGCTCGCTGCCGGCACTGATCGGTGACATCGCCCGTCGCAAGGCACTGGACGCGATCGTCGACGGCGGCACCCTGGACGGCGCCCCCGACGACGAGTTGCTGATCGAACTCGGTCTCAAGCAGGACCCGGACGCTCCCGACCCCGCCGACGAGGCCCCCGCCGACGAGGCCCCGGCCACCGAGGTGGCGGACGCCCCGACCGACGATGACGCCGACGCCGAGACCACTGAGGCCGATGACGAGTCCGACGACGCGGACACCGACGACGCCTGAACCCTCCCGAACCAACCCGTCGAGTGTGCGCATCGCCCCGAGATCCCGGGGTGGGGCGCACACTCGATCTGGGTGGACAGGTTTGGTGCGTGGTCACGACTCACATCGCGACGGGCCGTGGAGGGTGAGGGGTACCGTGCCCGCCATGACGACTTCACCCGCTCAGAGGACCTCCGCCGTGGCATCCACCCCCTTCGGGTTCGCTTCCCCGCCCGCCGACGACCTCGTGGCGTCGCCCACCAACTACCTGGTGCCGACGGTCATCGAACAGACCAACCGCGGTGAGCGGGCCTTCGACATCTACTCGCGGTTGCTGCAGGAACGCATCATCTTCCTGGGCACGCCGGTCAACGACGAGATCGCCAACGTCATCATGGCGCAGTTGCTGCACCTGGAGTCGGAGGATCCCGACAAGGACATCAACATCTACATCAACTCCCCGGGGGGGTCGATCACGGCGTTGTTCGCCATCTTCGACACCATGGAGTACATCTCCCCGGACGTGGCCACCATCTGCCTCGGCCAGGCCGCCTCGGCCGCCGCGGTGCTGCTGGCCGCTGGCACCAAGGGCAAGCGCTTCGTGCTGCCCCGCGCCCGGGTGCTGCTGCACCAGCCCCACGGTGGGGCCGAGGGCCAGGCCGGTGACATCGAGATCCAGGCCCGCGAGATCATCCGCATGCGCGACCAGCTCAACGAGATCCTGGCCGACAAGACCGGCCAGACCGTCGAGAAGATCGACAAGGACACCGACCGCGACTTCATCCTGACTGCCGACCAGGCCGTCGAGTACGGGATCGCCGACCGCATCCTCGAATCCCGCAAGTCCATGACGGACTGAACCACGAACGCGCCTTCGTTCGCGAGCGCATCGTCCACCCGGACGGTGCGCTCGTCGCATGCCCACCGACGGGGGTGGTGGTGGCCCGGCCGTGGGACCGGCGAGTACGCTGCCCGGCGGGACCCGGCGATTCGACGAGGGACACATGGCGAAGTTCACGGACGGTGGCGAACTGCTGAAGTGCTCCTTCTGTGGCAAGTCCCAGAAGCAGGTCAAGAAGCTGATCGCCGGTCCCGGCGTCTACATCTGCGACGAGTGCATCGAACTGTGCAACGAGATCATCGAGGAGGAGCTGGCCGAGGCGGTCGACCTCGAACTCGACGAGCTGCCCCGCCCGATGGAGATCTTCGCCTTCCTCGACGAGTACGTCGTCGGCCAGGACTCCGCCAAGAAGACCCTGGCCGTGGCGGTCTACAACCACTACAAGCGCATCCAGGTCGACACCGACAAGGACCAGGTCGAGCTCGCCAAGTCCAACATCATGCTGCTGGGCCCCACCGGGTCGGGCAAGACCCTGTTGGCCCAGACGCTGGCCCGGATGCTCAACGTGCCGTTCGCCATCGCGGACGCCACCGCGCTGACCGAGGCCGGCTACGTCGGTGAAGACGTCGAGAACATCCTCCTGCGCCTGATCCAGTCCGCCGACTTCGACCTCAAGAAGGCCGAGACCGGCATCATCTACATCGACGAGATCGACAAGATCGCGCGCAAGTCCGACAACCCGTCGATCACCCGGGACGTGTCCGGCGAAGGCGTCCAACAGGCACTGCTGAAGATCCTCGAGGGCACCACCGCCTCCGTGCCACCCCAGGGCGGTCGCAAGCACCCGCACCAGGAATTCCTCCAGATCGACACCTCCAACATCCTGTTCATCTGTGGTGGGGCGTTCGCCGGGCTGGAAGAGGTCGTCGAACAGCGCCTCGGCCGTCGCGGGGTCGGCTTCGGCGCCGACGTCCGCCAGCGCAAGGACAAGGACCTGGGCGACCTGCTGGCCCAGGTGCTCCCCGAGGACCTGCACAAGTTCGGACTCATCCCCGAGTTCATCGGACGCCTGCCGGTCATCAGCTACGTCGAGCCGTTGGACCGCGATGCCCTGGTCGACATCCTGACGGTGCCGCGCAACGCCCTGATCAAGCAG
>JAGXFT010000014.1 GCA_024637135.1 Nitriliruptorales bacterium
ATCATCTCGGGCGGGCTGGTGCGGCGCTCGGTGCTGTCACCGGGCGTGCGGGTCGAGTCGCGGGCGGAGGTCCACGACAGCGTCGTCCTGAACGGGACGATCATCGGCGAGAACGCGATCGTGCGCCGGGCCATCCTCGACAAGGACGTGGTGGTCGAACCGGGGGCCCGGGTGGGCGAGGACCTCGAACGTGACCGTGAACGCTTCACCGTGTCCGACAGCGGGATCGTCGTGGTCGGCAAGGGCGGACGGGTGGAGGCATGAGCGCGTCGACTGCCACGCCCCACGTCGGGCTGCTGACCCGGGAGTACCCCCCGGACGTCTACGGCGGCGCCGGTGTCCACGCCCAGGAGTTGGCCGGGAACCTGGCCCCGCTGACCCCGGTCACGGTGCACTGCTGGGGTGACCCGCGGCCCCCCAGCGACGACCCGCACGCACCGACCGTCGTGGCACACGGCACGTGGGACGCGCTGGCGGGGGACGCGCCCGAACTGGCGGCGCTGCGGACCATGGCCACCGACCTGTCGATGGTCGCGGCCACCGCCGACGTCGACGTGGTCCACAGCCACACCTGGTACGCCAACCTCGCCGGCCACCTCGCGGCGATGACCCACGACGTCCCGCACGTGGTCACGACCCACTCGTTGGAGCCACTTCGTCCGTGGAAGGCCGAGCAGTTGGGTGGCGGGTACGCGCTGTCGGGGTTCTGCGAACGGCTCGGGATCGAGCACGCCGATCGGGTGATCGCGGTGTCGGCCGGCATGCGCGACGACGTCCTGTCCTGCTATCCGTCGGTCGATCCCGACCGGGTCGTCGTGATCCACAACGGGATCGACACGGTCGCCTACGCGCCCGATCGCGGCACCGACGTGCTGGCGGCCCACGACCTCGACCCGGACGCGCCGATGGCGATCTTCGTCGGCCGGATCACCCGCCAGAAGGGCCTGCCGCACCTGCTGGACGCGGTCGCCCACCTCGACCCCGCGATCCAGGTCGTGCTCTGCGCGGGCGCACCGGACACGCCGGAACTGGGCAGCGAGGTGGCGGCCACCGTGCGCGACCTGCAGCAGTCCCGGGGCAATGTCACCTGGATCGAGCAGATGATGCCCCGGGCCGACTTGCTGCCCCTGCTGACCCACGCCGACGTCTTCGTGTGCCCGTCGATCTATGAGCCCATGGGCATCGTGAACCTTGAGGCGATGGCCTGCGAGACCGCCGTCGTCGCCTCGGCGGTGGGCGGGATCCCGGAGGTCGTGGTCGACGGCGAGACCGGCCTGCTGGTCGGGTTCGAGCCCGGCGACGACGCCTACGGCAGCCCCGCCGACCCGGCCGGCTTCGCGCGCGAGTTCGCCGCTGCCGTGACGGCGGTCGTCGACGACCCGGAACGGGCGGCCGCGATGGGGCGGGCCGGTCGCCGACGGGCCGTGGAGTCGTTCAGTTGGTCCGCGATCGCCGAGCAGACCCTGGACCTGTACCGCGGACTCACCTGATCCCCGGCCGGACCGGTCACTTGGTGGCGGTTGTCGGCTGGTGCCGCGCAGCCGCGGTCAGGGTGCGGTCGAGCCGGGCCAGCGCCAGGGTCCGCCATGGCGCGAGCGCGTGCCACCACACGATCCCGCCCAGCCCACGCGGCGAGAACACCAGGCGGAGGCCGTGGACGGCCCCGGCATCGGCCCCGGCATCCGCATCGGCGTCGGCGGCGGCTCGAACCTCCAGCCACAGGTCGCCGGGCACCCGGACCTCGGCCCGCAGCAGCACGCGGTCGTCGCGTGGGTCCGGGACCCGCTGCCAGTGGGCCTCGCCCGACCCGTCGGTGCGGGGCGCCCCCGTGACCAGCGTCGTGAACGGACCCGTCGACAGCGGGGACAACGCCGCCAGGGCCGTGGGTGAACCGGCCATGTCCGCGGCCGCCGCCAACACGGCTGCGACCGGCAGGTCGCTGCGGCGCGTGGTGCGGTCGGTCAGCAGCAGTTCGCCGGACCAGTCCGGGTCCGACGGCGCCGGCTCGGCAGGTCGGTCGCGGGTGTCGGTGTCGGACCAGCGCAGCGCGAGCCGGCCACGCTGGCCGTGGGTGATGGCGCGGCGCACCGCATCGTCGTAGGCCAGCAGTCCACCGTCGGGCCGTGGGACCACGTCGTCGATGTCGTGGTCGTGCATGACCGCGTCGCACTCCAGCGACTCGATCAGTGGCCGTGCGAGGCCGGGTGGGATCGGCGTCACCAGCCCGACCCAGTGACTGGCGATCGTCGGCGTGAGCGGCTGGAGCACCACCAGGTGCCGCCGGCCCAGGCGGGCGACCCGGGCATAGGTGGCCATCATCTCGCCGTAGGTCATGACGTCCGGGCCACCGATGTCGAACGCGCCGGAGCGGTCCCGGGGGACCGACGCCGCCCGCACCAGGTAGTGGACCGCGTCGCTGATGGCGATCGGCTGGATCCGGTTGTGCACCCACTTCGGCGTCGTCATGACCGGCAGGCGCTCGGTGAGGTGGCGGATGAGCTCGAACGACGCCGAGCCGGAGCCGATCACGACCCCGGCCTGGAGGACGATCGTGGGGATGCCGGACGCCAGCAGGATCTCGCCGACCTCGATCCGTGAGCGCAGGTGGGTCGACCACGCGTCCGGGTCGTCCGGGTGCAGCCCGCCGAGGTAGACCAGCCGCTGGACCCCGGCGTCCTGTGCCGCCTGTACGACGTTGCGGGCCGAACGGGCCTCCTCGGCCACGAAGTCGTCGGAGGTGCCCATCGAATGGACCAGGTGGTAGACCACGGCCATGCCGTCGCACGCCTGCCGGAGCGAGTCGACGTCGCCCAGGTCGCCCTCCGCCACCTCCACGTCGCCCCGCCACGGGACGTCGTCGAGCTTGGACGGGGTCCGGGCGAGTGCGCGGACCGGGTGGCCGGTCGTGAGCAGGTGGGGGATCAGGCGACCCCCGATGTAGCCGGTGGCGCCGGTGACGAGGCACGGCACGGAGCCGGGGTCGCGATCGTCGTCGTCGGGCGTGGGGGAGGTGTGGGTCATGGCGGCGAGGCTATCCGTGGCACGATCCGGTCCTGACGCCGGTCGGCCCCTCGAACAACCAGGCGACGGCCACCACCGAGTTCTATCGTGGCCGCGCGAGCCGCCCGATGTCGCGGGGCCGGTTCGCCACCAACGAGGAGCGCGTCGTGGCCGACCAGCAACGTGGCGACGAGGTGGCGTCGCCGGCGCTGGCCGCCCTGGAGGGAGCCGGCATCGCCCACCGTGTCACCCGCCACGGTCGGGTGCGGTCCCTGGCCGAGGCCGCCGCCGTCCGTGGCATCGAGCCGCGCGACCTGGTGAAGACGATGGTGGTGCGGGTCGAGGCCGACGACCACCGCTTCGTGCTGGTTCCGGGGGACCGGGTGATCGCCTGGAACAGGCTCCGCACACTGCTGGGCGTGTCCCGCATGACGATGGCGGACACCGCGGACGCGGCTGCCCTGACCGGCTACGAACGCGGCACCATCACCCCGTTCGGGTCGCGCACGGCGCTGCCCGTGATCGCCGACGAGCGGATCGCGGGACGGACGATCTCGCTGGGGGTCGGCGAACACGGCGCCGGGGTGACCGTGGTCGCGGACGCGGTGCTGGACCACCTCGACGCCACGGTCGCGGACGTCACGGATCCGGCCTGACCCACCCGGCGCCCGGTCAGGTGATGGCCGCCACGAGGTCGGCCGTGCCGGCCGGTCGGTGGCCGTCGGGCATGGCCAGTTCGATGATGGGTGGGATCGCGAGCGTCACGATGGCCGTGCCCAGCCCGCCCTGGCCGCCCAACCACCGGCCGGCCAGGGCGAGTGGCCTGGGGCGTGTGGGCAGTCCCGGGACCGTCTCGCGGACGGTCGTCAGGCCGACGTCGGGTGGGCCGACGACCGGCCCGTGGTCACAGCCGGGTGGGGCCGTTCTCGGACAGGTCGAGCAGTTGGCCGCGGATCAACTGGTCGGCGAGGCGGAGGTGGATCGCGCGACCGGCCTCGCTGAGCAGGCGGTCGTGGATCGGGACGAAGCGTTCGGGGCCGATGCCGCGGCCGAAGTTGGCGGTGGCCGCCATCGAGGTCCAGGGCGCGGACAGGGGCAGCGCGAGCACGTCGATCCCGCCGGGCACGGCGTCGTGCGAGTCACCCGGGTGGAACAGGCGCGGGCCCCCCTCCTCGGCGATGACGACGCCGACGTTGGGGATGCGGGGGATCCCGGGGTGGATGACCGCGTGGTCGCCGCCGACCGGCCCCAGTTCGAGGTCCCCGAAGGTGTGCTGCGCGCCCGGTCTGAGCACGGTCACCTCGAAGCCGCGTTGGCCAAGTTCCTCGACGGTGCCCCGGTCGGCCAGTAGCCGGGCGCCCGGGTTGGCCTCGAGCAGGGGTTCGAGGTGCTTGAGGTCGATGTGGTCGGGATGGAAGTGGGTGACCACGATGACGTCGAGGTCCTCGGCCCCGTGCCAGTCCGTCGACAGGTTGCCGGGGTCGACCAGGATGCGGGCACGCTCCGTCCCGACGAGCAGGCAGGAGTGTCCGAGGTGGTGCAGGTCCATGGTTGCTCCGGTCCGGGGGATGCCAGTCAAGCGGATACGACGGCGACGTGGACACCATGGTCGCCGCCGTCTGGCCATCGGGCATGGGACGTAGGTCCCGATCCGGGGCGAGACGGTGTCGCGACCCGTCCCGACCCCCGGCCAACGGGGGCGGCCACCGCCGTGCGATGGCTGCAGGGGGATCGTAGACTCGTCAGCGCCATGAGGGGGAGTACCCCACCCTCCGCAGTGTCGTCATCACGGTCAGCCCGGCCCGTCGGTCGGTTCCGACCCGGTGCTGTGGGCCGCCATCGTCATCGTCGGCGGGAGAGACCTTCGGGCACCCGGTCGCACGTCCGTGCCGACCGCGCGATGGACCAAGGTCGTCTCCATGATCGCTGCCCTGTTCACGTCCACGCCCGTCATGACCCTGGTCGCGACCGAGGCCAGCACCGGCAACTTCGTCGACCTGGACGTCCGGGCGTGGGAGTGGATCGCGCTCGGTGCCGTCGTGGGCGGACTGCTGCTGGCGGACCTGCTGCTGGTCCACCGCACCGCGCACGAGATCTCCTTCAAGGAGGCGATCATCGAGTCGGGGGCGTGGATCGCCATCTCGGTGGTGTTCGGACTGGTCGTGCTGTGGGGATGGGGCACGGCGGCCGCGGGGGAGTACTTCGCCGGCTACCTGATCGAGAAGTCGTTGTCGATCGACAACGTCTTCGTGTGGGCCGTCATCCTGGGCTACTTCAAGATCCCGCCGAAGTACCAGTTCCGGGTCCTGTTCTGGGGGGTCTTCGGCGCGCTCGTCCTGCGCGCGATCTTCATCTTCGCCGGCGTGGCGTTGCTCAACCGGTTCTCGTGGTTGTTGTTCGTGTTCGGCGCCTTCCTGCTCTACACCGCGTGGAAGTTGGCCCAGCCCGACGACCACGAGGTCGACCCCGAGAACTCGGCGGTCCTGCGCCTGGTCCGGCGGGTGATCCCGACCACCAACGAACTGCACGGCCAGAAGATGTTCATCAAGGAGAACGGCCACTGGATGGCCACGCCGCTGTTCGCGGTGCTGGTCCTGATCGAGGCCACCGACGTCGTGTTCGCGGTCGACTCGGTGCCCGCGATCCTGGCCGTGTCGCGTGAGCAGTTCCTGGTGCTGTCGTCCAACGCCTTCGCCATCCTCGGGCTCCGCGCGCTGTACTTCGCCTTCGCCGGCATGAAGGATCGCTTCCGGTACCTCGACTACGGACTGGCCGGGATCCTGGGCTTCGTCGGCATCAAGATGATCATCGCGGAGTGGTACCACATCCCCACCTGGGCCTCGCTGGTGGTCATCGCCGCCTTCCTGACGGCCGCCATCTGGTGGTCGCTGCGCCACGCCCCCGATGTCGCCGACGACCTCCCGGGTTCGTCGCTCGACCACGGCGACCGAGTCGGCGGTGGCTGGCCCGACGCCGAGCCCGAGGGCGTGGACGTCACCACCGGGGATGACGACGCGGTCGAGTGAGCCCCGTGGCCCCCCCACAGCCCGACACGCCCGACACGCCCGAGACCTGCCGACCGACGGAGCCCGCCCCGTGGTGAACGACGACAACCAAGGCGTGCAGGGCGGCGACGGTGCGGTCGTGGCCGGCAGTGGCATCCCGCGCCAGCGCGAGCGCCCGCTGGTCGTGGGCGTGGCCGGTGGGTCCGGGTCGGGCAAGTCCACCGTGGTCGCGGCGATCGTCGACGCGCTGGGGCCGTCCACGGTCGCCGTGGTGCCGCACGACGCCTACTACGAGGACCTGTCGAACGTGCCGATCGAGCAACGGCGCGCCCTCAACTTCGACCACCCGAACGCCTTCGACGACGACCTGTTCACCGACCACCTCCACGCCCTGCGACGGGGCGAGGCCGTCGACGTGCCCACGTACGACTTCGCAGCCCACACCCGGGCCGACCGCGTCCACCACCTCGAACCCCGCCCGGTGGTGCTGGCCGAGGGGATCCTGCTGTTCGCCTCCGCGGCCCTGCGCGACCTGCTGGACGTCAAGGTGTTCGTGGACACCGAGGCCGACCTGCGCCTGCTGCGGCGGTTGCGTCGGGACGTCGCGGAGCGTGGGCGCACGGTGGAGTCCGTGCTGAGCCAGTACGAGTCCACGGTGCGTCCGATGCACCTGGAGTTCGTGGAACCGTCCAAGCGCTGGGCCGACGTCCTGATCCCCCACGGCGGTCGCAACGCCGTCGCCATCGACATGGTGGTCCGTGCCCTCCGCGAGTCGCTGGCATGAACGCGGTCCGGACCATGCGGGTGGGAGGATGTCGATGAGCGGGGTCGGGACCGTGCTGGTCACCAACGACGACGGGGTCGACTCGCCGGCGCTGGTGCCGTTGGCCGATGCGCTGGCCGACCTGGGCGAGGTGCACGTGGTCGTGCCGGACGGTGAACGGTCGTGGAGCGGCAAGTCCATGACCCGGTTCACCTCGGTCGGCACCGTCGCCACCGGGCGCGGGGACCACGGTGTCACCACGGTCGACGGGACCCCGGCCGACGCGGCCCAGGTCGGCTGCAGCCTGTTGGCACCCGGGCCGGACGTGGTGGTGTCGGGGATCAACCTCGGCCACAACCACGGGACCGCGTTCGCCAGTTCGTCGGGGACGATCGGGGCGGCCGTGGAGGCCGTGCTGCTCGGCCACCACGCGATCGCCGTGTCGACCGGCACCATGGACGACGACTTCGCGGGCTGGCGCCGACTGGTGGCGGCGGAGGAGTCGGCCGTGGACTGGCGGCGACTGGCCGCGCTCACCCGTGACATCGTCGACGACATCCTCACCAGCGGGCTGCTGGACACCTGCGACCTCGTCTCGGTGAACCTGCCGTGGGCCGCCGACACCGCCACCCCACGACGGGTGACCACGATGGCCGAGACCCGCTACGGCGCCATGCTCCGACCCCACGGCGACGAGGGCCGGTGGCAGGCGACCTATGGTGGCCTGACCGTGCTCCCGGGACCCACCGGAGATCTGCTGACCGACCTCGATGCAGCGGACGCGGGCGAAGTGTCGGTCACCCCGTTGCGCATGTGGTCGACGGTGGACGTCGCCGCTGGCGTCCGCGACCGGGTCGAGCGCTGACCGATCCCGAGAGGAACCCATGTCGATCACGGTGACGGGCCATGGCAGCGCGGGCGGCCCCGCCGACGAGGCCGTCGTCGACCTGTTCGTGCAGGTCCGGCGAGGATCGGCCGCGGAGGCACTGGACGCCTTGGTCGCCGCCGTGCGGGTGGTCTTCGACGTGATCGAGGGCGGCCCGGCGACCGAGCATGCGACCGCTGACCTGGGGTTGGGCGCCGACCACGACCGGGACGGCCGTCCCCGCGGCCACCAGGCGAACCAGGTGGTCGTCACCGTGGTGCCGATCGCGGACGTCGGGCGAGTGGTCAGTGACGTCGTCACGGCCGCCGGCGATGCCGTCACCGTCCGGTCGGTGTCGCAACGGTCGGCGGACCGCGAGGGCCTGGCACGTCGCGCTCGCGCCGACGCCGTGACCCGGGCGCGTGCCGCCGCCCGGGAGCACGCCGCGCTGGCCGGGCGTGAACTGGGTGACCTGGTCGAGCTGGTCGAGGGCGCCGGTGCCGAGCCGCCCCGTCCCGCCATGCGGTCGCTGGCCATGGCCGAGGCGGTCCCGATCGCCGGGTCCACCGACGTCGTCTCGGTGACGGTGACCGCGACATGGCAACTGGTCTGACCGACCGGACCTCGGTCCTACGATGGTTGGCCGGAACGACACCCACCATTCGCGAACACCAGGAGTCCCTCCCATGGCCGACATGCCGTACCGCCGACTCGGCACTTCCGGAGTCAAGGTCAGTGCCCTGTCCATCGGCTCGTGGGTGACCTACGACAACCAGGTCGCGGTCGACGCCGCCGTCGAGCAGATGTCGGCCGCCCGCGAGTACGGCGTGAACTTCTTCGACAACGCCGAGTCCTACGCCGGCGGTCGGTCGGAGACGATCATGGGCAAGGCCCTGCGCGAGCTGGACTGGCCGCGCTGGAGCTACCTGGTGTCCACCAAGTTGTTCTGGGGCATCCACGACGACGTCAACATGAGCAACACGCTGAACCGCAAGTACCTGTCCCAGGCCATCGACGGGTCGCTGGAACGGTTCGGGCTGGACCACGTCGACCTCGTGTTCTGCCATCGGGCCGACCCCGACACGCCCATCGAGGAGACCGTGTGGGCCATGTCGGACATGGTCAGCCAGGGCAAGGCGACCTACTGGGGCACGTCCGAGTGGACGGCCGACGAGATCCGGGCCGCGTGGATGATCGCGGACCGCCACCACCTCCACAAGCCGGTCATGGAACAGCCGCAGTACAACCTGGTCGAGCGCCGCAAGGTCGAGCAGGAGTACGCCCGGCTCTACGACGACATCGGGCTGGGCCTCACCACGTTCTCACCGCTGGGTTCGGGCCTGTTGACGGGCAAGTACCTCGACGGGGTCCCGGAGGGGTCGCGTGGGGCGCTGGAGGGCTTCGAGTGGCTGCAGGAGCGCCTCACCGACGAGTCCTACCACCAGGACCTGGGCACGCTGAAGGACATCGCCGACGGCCTCGACGCCAGCATGGCCCAGGTCGCGTTGGCCTGGGTCGTGTCCAACCCGCACGTGTCCACCGTCATCACGGGCGCCTCGCGGGTCGAGCAGGTCCACGAGAACATGGCCGCACTGGACGTGCTGGAGGCGATGGACGACGACACCAAGGCGCGCCTCGACGACCTGTTCACGTGAGCGAGGACGCGAACCGGTCGGCCCCGTCGCCCACGTCGGTGGCGGCCCTGCGGGCGCGACTGCGTGACCTCGAGACGGCCCGTGCGGAACTGCCCCCGCACAGTGCACAGGGATGGCGAGCGGACCTCGACGACCAGATCGACCTGGTCCGCCGCCGCCTCGCCCGGTCCACCCCGGACTGACCTGCCCCCGAACCCCGAACCGGCCGCGCGTCAGTTGACCTGGCGCACCGTGTCCAGGTCCGGGCCCACGACCGCGGTCACGACGTCGTCGACGCAGGTCACGGTGCCGGCCCGGCCACCACCCTCCCAGGCGGCGGTCTCGGACCCGTCGGTGGCGGCGGTGTCGGCATCCGGGAACGCCGACCCGTGCCACGCGGCCAGCGCGTTGCAGAGACCGCCGTCGACGCGCTGTGCGACCCGCAGCGCGACGACCGTTCCACCGTCGGCGTCCCACGCCGTCAGGTTGCCGCCCGCCCAGTCCGCGGCCAGGTCGGTGGCATCGTCCGGCCCGGCCGTGGGATCGTCCCCGGGTGCTTCCAGCAGCCACTTGAGGTCGACCGCACCCCAGGTCGTGCTGCGGAGTTCGGTGGCCCCGTCCAGCGCCAGCGGGGCGACCTCGACTGCCTCCTGCCGGGCCGTGTAGCGCTCGGGGAACAGCACCTGCGCGGTCGTGGTGGGCAGGTCGTCGTACATGGCGTCCACGGCCGCCCAGCCCCCGTCGTTGTACTGCGAGCAGACGAACGACAGGCCGGCATCGTACGGGTACAGCAGTTGCTGCTGGAGGACGTACGGGGCGTCGTCCAGGGCCTGGGTCTCGACCCCGGGGACGGCAAGGGAGAGCTGGTCGGCCAGCGAGAGGTTGACGCCCGCCCATTGCTGCATCAGCACGGTCGCGTCACCCTCGACCAGTGCCTGCTGGGCGATCACCGCGTCCAGGTCGGCGTCGCCCTCGAGGTCGGGCAGCCCGAGGGCCTGGTCGGTCAGCGCGTGGTCGAGTTCGTGGGCCACGATGATGCGGTCCGCCGGGGCGAGGTCGCCGGCGGACTCGGCCACCAGTTCGCCCGTGTCCGGGTCGTAGAACCCCGCGACCTGTTCGCCGAGCAGGTCCAGGAAGGTGGCACGCAGGTCGATGTCGGGGTCGGCCTGGCCGAGTGCGATCATGATCGCCTGGTCGGTGTCGCTGTCCTCGACCGGGTAGTCCTCGTCGGTCAGGTCGACGATCCGGTCGGCGAGGTCGTCGCTGGACAGCAGTTCGAGGTCGACGGGGTCGGTGAACTCGAGGTCGCGCAGGTCGGCGACCTGGTCGCCGATGGTCCGGATGGCCTCGGCCGGGTCGTCCGGCAGCGGCGTGCCTTCCAACGACGGTTGGCCCCCGTCCGGCGCGAGGCACGCCAGCAGGTCACGGTCGATCCCCCCACCACCCAGCAGGTCGTCCAGGCCACCTTCGCCGAACAGGTCGTCCAGCCCGCCCTCGCCGAACAGGTCGTCGAGCGGGTTGCCCGACGGTGACGGACCGGCGTCCGGTGCCGGGGTCGCGGGGTCGTCTGTCGCGTTCGTGGTCGCGTTCGGAGTGGACGGGGCCGGGGTGGGCGTGGCCGACGGTGCCGCGTTGGGGAGTGGGTCGTCGTCCCGGGCCACGGCCCATCCCAGGCCCGCGAGCACCAGCACGGCCACCAACGCGCCCACGATCCAGGGAGTGCGGGAGGGCTCGTCGCTGCCGTCATCGGAGGCCGTCGGCCCGCCATCCAGTGGCGGCGGGGGTGTCGGCAGGCCGGGAGACTGCCAGCGAGGACCACCGCCCGACGAGGTGGGTGGCGGGGGCGGTGGCGGTGGCGGCAGGTCGCTCATCGTCGGCAGTGGCCTCCGTGCGGTGGTCGCAGGTCCGGGAGTGGGTCCGGGGTACCGGGTCGGACGCCGTGGCGCGCGTGGCGGTTGCCGGTCGATCGGCTCACCCGGACCCGGTCTCGATGATGGTCGGCTTGGGGCTGTACGCCCAGCTGAACTCCTCGCGACCGGCGCTGTTCCCGCCGCGGATGATGCGTTCGTAGTCCACGGTGAACCCCTCGCCGCCGGTCTGGACCGTGCGGGTCTGGCCGGACGGGGTCTCGTCGCTGGTGCGACGGATGACCTCGAAGTCCTCGTAGTCGTACGGCTCGCCCATCCGTGCGGTGACCTCGCGACCGTCGTCCTGGCCGAAGATCGACACCGTGATGGACGTGCTGGTGTAGGACGTCTCGACCACCAGCGCGCCCGGCGTGTCGTTGAGGATGTGGATGTCCAGGCCGCCCGAGTAGCTGAAGGTGGCCTCCCGGGCCAGCGGGTACCGGTCGATCGGGAGGCTGTGGGGCTTCCAGGACAGGACGTCGATCCCGGCGAAGAACGCGGCGTTGTAGAAGGTGGTCGCCAACTGCGACACCCCACCACCGACGTCGTCGTCGATGATCTCGCCCTCCTTGATGGCCCCGGCCGGCCTGAAGCCCTTCTCCTCGTTGCGGTCGCCGATGTCGCGGTTGACCGAGAAGTCGTCACCCGGTGGCAGGACCTCACCGGCGATGAGGTCGGCCAGCAGGTGGATGTTGAAGACGCGGTTGCCGCCGGCCTCGTGGTAGGTCGTGAAGGTGCCCAGCAGCGCGTCGGGCCGGGCGTCTCGCGCCTCCTCGTTGCTGAACGACGGGGCGACGACGTCCAGGTCGAACTCGCCGCGGTGCTCGCCGGCGTCGAACAGCGACACCAGCAGGTCCGTGGCGACGTCCGGGTTGAACGCTCGGCCGGTCCGTCCCTCGACGACGTCCACCCGCGCCGGGCTGGGGTCGAACGTCGCGGAACCCTTCTCGTCGAAGGTCCGGTAGCCGTTGACGACCGTGTAGCTGGCGGACTTCGGGGACACTGCGAAGCGGTCGCCGCGACCGTCGGCCAGCACGTGGCGGATGCCGTGTCGGTCCAGGGCGACGTCGTAGCCGTCATCGGTCTCCACGATCGACAGCGACGGGGCCACCTCGGACGGGTCGATGGTCAGGGAGTCGTTGCCGGTCACCAGCACGTAGCTGTCGGCCAGCACGGCGGTGGCACGTTCGACCGCGGCCTGGACGTTGGCGGGCTCGACCAGCGGCGGAAGCGTCTCCACCGGGATCGCGAGGTCGCCGTCCTGTCCGGTGCCCAGGAGCCTGACCAGCTCGGCGCGGACGGTGTCGACCTTGGCGTCGGCACCCGGCTGGGGGACCTCCGAGTCGACCGCCAGGTTCTCGGCGTCGATGGTGACCGAGCCAGCCGTTGCCGGGACGTCGATCTCCTCGTCGATCCGGGCCAGGAAGTCGTCGACGTCGCGATCGACCGAGATGCCGGCGAGGTCGATGTTCCACGCCGTCTGGCCACGGGACGCCTCGACGTGGGTGACCACGGATCCGAACGGTCCGTCCCGGCCGGACGACAGGGCCCTGTCCACGGTCGCCGCCACGTCCGCGTCGTAGCCCTGCTCGCCCAGTTGGTAGTCGTACACGGCGTCTCCCGCGGTGACCGTGACCGTGGCGTCACGGCGGGTCGCGACGATGTCATCCAGACGCGACGAGATCTCGTCGCCGGTCATGCCGCTGGCGTCGAAGCCCTCGACGGTGACGCCGGGCATCGCCTCGCCGGCGCGCTCGGCGAACAGCCACCCGACCCACGCGGCGGCGACCAGCAGCACGACCACCGGCACGGCTGCCAGACGCCAGCCCCACCGAGGTTGCTCGTCGGGGTCGTGGTCGATCACCACGTCGTCGGTCGGCGGGACGCCGGAGGCGGCCCGGTCGCCGACGACCGTCGGTCCGGCATCGGTGGTGGGGACCGTTTCGACCACCGTCGTGGCATCCGGATCAGTGCCGGTCGTGGCGGCCTGTGGACGCGTCGAGGCGTCGTCGTGCATGACCGGGCCCTCGACGTCGGCCGGCTGGTCGTCGGGTCCGAGGTCGCGCGGGCGCGTGGTCGTGGCACCGGCGGACGCGGACCGACCGCCGAACAACGGCGTGGTGTCCGGTGGCAGGTCACGAGTGGCGTCGCCGGGGGCGTTGGGGTCGTCGTCGTGCACGCACGTCCCGTCGTGGCAGGTGGGCGGGGGCAGTGCTGGCGGGGTGCGACCGGATGGTGCGGCCACGAATCGCGAGCAGCCCCGATCGTAGCGGACGCCCTCCCCGTGACCCACGCTGGGACACTCCCGCAACGCCGCTCGGACGTCGTTCAGCCCGTGCCGTCGGTGGACACGTCGGCGGGGTCCAGGTCGTCGCCCAGCACGAGGACGACCTGGTTCCCCTGCACGCTGCGTCCGTCGACCTCACCACCGTCGTCGATGGTTGCCGTGACGGGCAGATCGGCGGCGAGGCGCTGGGCGGCCGCCTGTCCGTCCGCGCCCACCACGATCGTGGTCGTCGCGGTCGTGTCGGCGTTGCCGACCTCGGTGATCGCGTAGCCCAGCCCGGCCAGGGCGTCGGCCGTTGCCTGTGCACCCCCGGTCACGGAGCCACCGTTGAGCACGGTGACGGCAACCTGGTCCCGTGCCGGCAGTTCGATCGGGTCCTCCGCGGGGCCGGCGTCGACTCCGCCGGTGTCCTGGCGCAGGGGCTCGAACACCTCCTCGGCCGCAACGAGGTCGGGTTCCAGGACCGCGGCCCCGTTGATGCGGGCGGGTGTGCCCGGGACCGTCGCGGTGTCCAGGTCGCCCGACGCCATCGCGCGGGCGCCGAACCCCAGCCGGGCGAGTTCCACGATGCCGAGGTCGTCGTCCGCCCGGATCGCGGCGCCGACGGCGCCGGTGGTGCGCCAGGCCCGGACCGGGTTGACCAGTGTCCTGGGCGTGGCGACCGCGCTGGCCAGGGCAGCGATGAACTGTTGCTGGCGCCGGATGCGCTCGAGGTCGTTGTCGAGTTTGCGGGTGCGCACGTAGCCCAGCGCGGTCGCGCCGTCCATCTGTTGGCAGCCACGTTGGAGGTCGATGCCGGCCAGCGGGTCGTCCAGCGGCTTCTCGACGCAGATCCTGACCCCACCGACCGCGTCGACCAGTTCCTGGAACCCACCGAAGTTGACGTCGACGTAGTGGTGGAGGGGCAGGTCACCGAGCGACTCGACGGTGTCCACCAGGCACCCCGGTCCGTCCATGCCCAGTGCCGCGTTGATGCGGCCCTGGCTGCCGTCGCACCGGGTCACCCACAGGTCCCGCGGGAACGAGGTCAGGCTCGGCTGGCTGCCGGCCACCGACAGGACCATGATCGAGTCGGTGCGCGCGCCCTCGGCGTCACCGGTGGTGAGTTCGCGCCGTTGCTCCGGCGTCAGGTCGGCGCGGGAGTCCGAGCCGACCACGGCCACGTTGACCCGGGACCCCGTGCGATCGCTGCGGCCGGGGACGTCGATCCGCTCGATGGACGAGGTGAGGTGCCACGCCAGTGCCGCGCCGTAGGCCGCGAGCACCAGGATCGGGACCAGCACGACCAGCAGCACCCGCCGCCAGCCACGACCACGCGACCGGGTGCGGGGAACCTGCCCGCCCTCCAGCGGTGGTCCCCAACCGTCGTCGTGGTCCACGACACGGCGGTCGTCGGGATCGGCGGTGCGTCGGGTGTCCATGGTGCACGAGGGTCGCAGATGTGTCGCGCACGTGCGAGGATCCACCCCGTCCGCGCGACCGGGGCACCGGCCGGCCGTTCGCGTCGACGGGCACACGGGCGGCCGTCGACCCCCCTGTCGGACGGCCGTCCGAGGTCGTTGACATCGGGACCTCGTCACAGCACCGTGACCTTGACACGGGGCGACCGCCCCGACATCTGACGTTCTCCAGGAAGGGCTTCACATGATTTGGAGCATCATCATCTTCATCATCATCGGCATCATCGCCGGGTACATCGGCCGCGCGGTGTATCCCGGCTCCCAGCCGATGAGCTTCGTCCAGACAGCCGTCATCGGCATGATCGGGTCACTGGTCGGTGGCATCCTGGGTGCGCTGATCTTCGGCGGGGAGCTGGTCGTCAACGCCGCCGGCATCATCGGCTCGATCATCGGGGTCCTGATCGTGATCTTCGTGATGAGCCGGATGGGCAAGGCCTGACCGACCCCACCATGCGAGGACCCGACCGCCAGGCGGTCGGGTCCTCGTCTCGTTGCGTCGGATCAGGCGGGCCGTCGGGACGGTGGGGCATCGGCGACCGTCGCCGCGTAGTCCCGGTCGGGGATCCGGCAGCAGTCCAGGGGACAGGCGTCGTGCCACGGGCCCATCGTGCCCAGCGCGGCGCGGTCGACGGTGTCCGCCGTGCCCACGAGGCGCTCCTGGACGAGGTCCGCGAGCCCGGCGACGAAGGCCGGGTGGGTCCCGACGGTGCCGGCCCGGACCATCGCGAGGCCGTGCTCGTCCGCGGTCTCGGCGGCCTCGACGTCGAGGTCGTGGATCACCTCCATGTGGTCCGACACGAACCCGATCGGCACCACCACGACCGCCCGGGCACCGTCGGCCGCCAGTGCCGCGAGGTGGTCGTTGACGTCCGGTACCAGCCACGGCACCTGCGGAGGTCCTGAGCGGGAGCAGTAGACGAGGTCCCACACCCCGCGCCAGGTGTCGGACCGGGTCGGGCCCCCGTCGCCCCCGTCGCCCCCGCCTGCGACCTCCTGGGCGACCAGTCGACAGGCCTCGTAGTGCTGGGCCTCGTAGGCGGCATGGCGGGCCATCGACAGCGGGATCGAGTGCGTGACGAACACCAGGCGAGCGTCCCGGGCCACGTCGTCGCCGTGGGCGGCCGCCAGGTCGGCCAGGGCGTCGGTGACGCGGTCGGCCTGGGCGTGCACGAAGCCGGGGTGGTTGAAGTAGACCCGGACCTTGTCCACGACCAGGTCGACGTCGGCCTCGACCAGGGCCGCGGCGAGGTCCTCCCGGTACTGCCGGCACCCCGAGTAGGACGAGTACGCACTCGTGACCAGCGCCAGCAGGCGGCGGTGGCCGGCCGCGTCGGCGTCGGCCAGTGCGTCGGCCAGCAACGGGTCCCAGTTGCGGTTGCCGAACAGGATGGGCAGGTCGATCCCACGGCGGGCGAACTCGTCCTCCAGCGCGGCGATCAGGGCCCGGTTCTGGTCGTTGATCGGGCTGCGTCCGTCGTGGTCGAAGTAGTGCTCGGCCACCTCGGCCAGGCGCTCGTCCGGCACGTTGCGTCCGGCGACGACGTTGCGCAGGAACGGCATGACGTCGTCGGGCTGCTCGGGGCCCCCGAACGAGGTCAGCAGCACGGCATCGTGGCGGGCGTCGGTGTCGTCCATGGCGGGTCCTCGTGGGGGAGTGGTCGTCAGCGTTGGGCCTCGCCCCCGACGCCGGGACGAGCCGCGCCGAGCGTAACCCCACCGCCGTCCACTCCTGCTGTTGGCGGGAAACCCCGCCCGATCGGATGCCCGACTCAGATCTTGCGCAACTGCACGCGCTCGACGCCGTGTTCGGGGCCCTTGGTGAGGATGACGTCGGCGCGGCTTCGGGTCGGGGCGATGTTGAG
>JAGXFT010000134.1 GCA_024637135.1 Nitriliruptorales bacterium
GCCTCGACCGCGTCGGCGACGTCGACGTCGGTGCGATCGCGGCCGAACACGACCCGGTGGCCGTCCGACAGCCGCACGGCCGGGATCCACAACCCGTCCGGCCACTCCCGCCCCAGGCCCTCGATCCCGGGCGAGCGTCGCAGCGGGGCCGTGGGGAACAGCCCGGTCGGCAGGACCCCGGCCAGGGCCACGCCGACCCCTGCCCCGCCCGGTCGGACCTGGCCCAGCAGTCGGGGTGCGGCTGGTCGCACCCGGCGCCACCACGTCGCACGCGCGGTGGCCATCGTGGCCCGGAAGTCGGCGATCTCGTCCGGTGTGGGCGCCCGCAGCAGGGCGCGGACCACGTCGCCCGGGTCGGCACCGGCCAGGATCGACGCGGCGACCGGCGCACCGGCGGACGTGGCGACCACGGTCCTGGCGGTCGACAGCGGCCGTCCCACCTGTTGGAGTTCCTCGACCACGCCGGCGTGGAACGCCCACCCCCCGGCCCCGCCGGCTCCCAGCACGACCGCGGTCACTGGTGTCCCGTGGTGCGTGGGGTGGCGTGGTGCACGGATGGCCTCGGTGGTCGTCGAGGACGGCACGGTACGGGTGACGGGTCGTGGCCGGGTCGGGTGGGGGTGGCGCCCAACGACCGTGGTGTCCATACTGGGGACACACGCCGAAGGGTGCGCGATGGCCGACCTCGCTCCGGACCTCCTGCCCGTGCTGTCGCGCGGCAAGCACCGCACGCCGGCCGCCGGCGGCTGCTTCATGGAGTTCGCGTCGTGGCTCGCCGGTGAACGATGGAGCGACCACCCGCGCTGCACGCATCCCCTGTTGGCATCGCTCGCCCGCCTGGTCAACGACGGCGTCTCGGACCACCATCGCCCGCACCTGGCCCCACTGGTCCCATCGGTGGTCGGCCTGGCCGGCACCGACCTCCACCTCGACGCCCTGGTGGCCCGGCGCTGTGCGATCACCGCGTTGCCGCTGGCACGGGCCGACGACCAGCGGGCGCTGGCGGTCGCGGTGCTGACGACCGAACGTGTGCTGGCCGACCTGGACGGTCGCCCCGAGCGGCTGCTGTTGGAGGAGGCCGAGCGCGCGCTGGCGGCGGCCCCGGACGCGGCCGCGTGGGCTCGGGAGTTGGCCGGCCAGGCCGTGCCGCCGGCCCGGGCGTTCCGTCGCCATGCCGCACCCACGGCGGTGCGATGTGCGGTCGAGGCGATCCTGCGCGCCCAGGTCCCCAATCGGGACCGGGCCCTCCACGGCTTGCTCGCGGCGGCCATCGACGACGTGGTCACATGGCTCGAGCCCGACCCGGAACCCGTGGACGCGGACCGCTGGGCCCACGGCTGCCGACTGCTGGACGAGGTGACCGTGCCCGCCTGATCCGTTCCGGGCCGGTCAGGCGGGAGCGGGAATAGGCGGCGGTCGCCCGGGCCTTGATGCCCCTGCGTGTCGGAGGCTTCCGGCACCTCACGCAGTCGTCCACGAGACCACGATGTCCTCACGTCCACCCGCCCACACCGCCACTGCCCAGGAACTGGCCGAGGCCGGGATCGACCCGGACAGCTACGAGCGTCGTACCGCGATCCTGTCCGTGCTCGTCCTGTCGCTGGTCCTGGTCGTGGCCGGCAACGCCTCACTCAACGTGGCCCTGCCGTCGATGGCGCGGGCGCTCGAGGCGACCCAGTCGCAGTTGCAGTGGTTGGTCGACGCCTATGCACTGGTGTTCGCCGGTCTGCTGTTGCCGTTCGGGGCGCTGGGGGACCGCTTCGGCCGCAAGGGCGCGTTGCAACTCGGGCTGACCCTGTTCGCGGTCGGTGCGACCGCTGCGGCGCTGGTCGACGACCCGTGGCCGGTGATCGGGGCCCGCGCCTTCATGGGCGTGGGTGCGGCGTTCGTGATGCCCTCGACCCTGTCGTTGTTGTCCGCGACCTTCCCGCCCCGCGAGCGGCCCCGCGCCATCGCGATCTGGGCCGGGTTCGCCGGTGCCGGTGCCGGCATCGGCGTCATCAGTTCGGGCCTGCTGCTGACCACCTTCAGTTGGCACTCCGTGTTCCTCATCAACCTGCCCATCGTCGCGCTGGCGCTGGCCGTCGGCGCGCGGATCCTGCCACGTTCCCAGGACAACTCCCACACGCCCCTGGACCCGGTCGGTGCCGTGCTGTCGGTGGTCGGCCTGGGCGCAGTCCTGTACGCGATCATCGAGGGCCCGGTCGAGGGCTGGACCAGCACCCGTGTCCTGGTCGGGTTCGTCCTCGGCACCGTCGGGCTGGCCGCGTTCGGGTGGTGGGAGAACCGGGTCGACCACCCGATGCTGAACCTGTCGTGGTTCCGGGACCGGCGCTTCTCGACCGGCGCGCTGACCATTTCGCTGGCGTTCTTCGCCAACTTCGGGCTGTTCTTCATCATGACCCAGTTCCTGCAGTTCGTCCTGGGCTACACCCCCCTGCAGGCCGGGTTCGCGACCCTGCCGATGTCGCTGATGATCGTGGCGTCGGCGCCGCGGTCGTCGGACCTGGTCGAACGCTTCGGACCACGCAAGGTGGTGGCCAGCGGGCTGGTCGGGGCCGCCACGGCGTTCTTCCTGCTGGCGTGGCTGCTCGACCCGGGCATGACCTACTGGCCGTTGCTGGGCCCACTGATGCTGTTCGGCGCGTCCGTCGGGATGGTGATGCCGCCGACGACCGGCCAGATCATGTCGTCGCTGCCACTGGACCGCGCCGGGGTCGGCTCGGCGGTCAACGACACCACCCGCGAGGTCGGCGGGGCGTTGGGCGTGGCCGTGCTTGGCTCGATCGCGAACGTGGTCTACCGCGACGGCCTCGATGGCCTGGTCGACGGTGCCCCCGCACCCGTCCGCGAGGCGGTCACGTCGTCGGTCGCGGCGGCGCTGGAGTTCGCGCGATCACCCCAGGCCCCGGCCGACGCGGTCGCGCGGGTCAGCGACGCCTTCACCAGCGCGGGGGTCGTCACCTTCGCCGCGGCTGCCACGGTGGCCCTGCTCAATGCCGCGCTGGTGTGGGCCTTCATGCCCCGGCGGTCGAGCTTCCAGGCGATGGGCGCGTCCGCCGACGAGCCGGGTGGCGACCCGTCCCCGGTTGCCGGCGGCGGCGAGGAGGTGGCTGCCGACGACACGTCGCCGATGCCGTCCGGTGGAGGAGGCGGGGGGCCCGTGCCCGACCCCGTGGGCTCGACCACCCTGTCCGTGGACGACCAGGCCGGACGCGACACCGAGACCCCGGCCCGCGACGCCTGACCCTCACCCCCCGTCGTCCCGCCCCCATCGTTGCCCAGTTGTGAGTCGGATCGGCAGGAGGACCCGGTCAGGCCAGGGTGTGGATCGCGGCGACGAGGCGGGCGGCGCCGTCGTCGACGTCGGCGGCCGTCACGTTGAGCATCGGGGTGATGCGGATCACGTTGCCGTAGAGCCCGCCCTTGCCGACCAGCAGGCCGTTGTCCTTGCACGCCTCCAGCAGTGCCGCCGCCCGGGTCGGGTCCGGTTCCAGCGTCCCGTCGTGGCACACCTCCACCGCCTGCATCAGCCCGCGTCCGCGGACCTCGGCGATCCACGGGGTCGCCGCCGCGACCGGGTCGAGTGCGGCCCGCAACCGGTTCCCCATGGCCAGCGCGTTGGCCTGGAGGTCGTCGTCGCGGACCACGTCCAGGGTGGCCATGCCGGCGGCGGTCGACAACGGGTTGCCGCCGAAGGTGGAGAAGTTCAGCACGTCGATGGTGTCCATCAGTTCGGCTCGGGCCACGCAGCCGGCCAAGGTGATGCCGTTGCCCACCCCCTTGGCGAAGGTGAGGATGTCGGGCGTGATGCCGTGTGCCTGGTAGCCCCAGTAGTGCTCGCCGGTGCGGCCCCACCCGGTCTGGACCTCGTCGGCGATGAACAGGATCCCGCGGTTGGCCAACTCCTTGTGCATGGCACCGAACAGCCCGTCGGGGGGGACCGCGAAGCCGCCGACCCCCTGGATCGGTTCGGCGATCATTGCCGCGACGTCGCCCGACGAGGTCATGTCCAGCAACTGCACGAGGTCGTCCACGCAGGCGTCGGTGTAGGCCTGGTCGTCGAAGTCCGCGAACGGCGACCGCAGCCGGTAGCCGCCCTGCACGAACGTGACCTGCAGCCCCGACAACGAGGTCGACGACCACGACGAGTGCGACGTGATCGCCTGGGTCGTGAACGAGCGCCCGTGGTAGCTGTTGCGCATCGCCAGGACCTGGTTGGACCGGCGGTACGACGTCGCCAACAGGATGGCGGTGTCGTTGGCCTCGGTGCCCGAGGTCGTGAACAGCACGCGCGCGTCGGGGATGCCCGACAGGTCGGCGATCCGTTCGGCCAGGTCCAGCATCGGCGGGGACAGGTACAGCGTCGAGGTGTGCAGGACCTTGTCGACCTGGGCGTGCAGGGCTGCGTTCACGCGCGGGTGGTTGTGCCCGATCATGGTGGTCAGCACGCCGCCGAAGAAGTCGAGGTAGCGCGTGCCCTCGACGTCGGTGACCCAACTGCCGTCGCCCGTCTCGATCGAGATCGGGTCGGCGTAGTAGGGCGAGAGGAACGACGGGAGTACCCGTCGGTACTGGGCGAGGAGGTCCGCGTTGGTCGTCATGTCGCCAACCCTAGGGTCTGGGCGGTCTGGCTGTCCCCGCTGGCACACCGTCCGGTCGACCTCCCGCCGGCCTAGCGTGGCTGACGTGGAGACCGTGTCTGAATGGGTGGCCGCGCCCGGGTACGAGGTGGCTCGGACGCTGGTCCAGCGTGGGCTCGCGCTGGTGTACGTGCTGGCGTTCGCCAACGCGTGGTTCGAGTTCCCGGCCCTGCTGGGGCAGCGCGGGCTGTTGCCGGCCCGGCGGGTGGTCGCACGGACCGGGTGGTGGTCGAACCCGACGCTGTTCCACTGGCGCTGCGACGACCGGTTCGTGGCGGCGGTCGCGGCGACGGGGGCGACGCTGGCCGCGGCATTGGCGGTCGGACTTGGGGACCTGGTCCCGTTGGCCGTGTCGGTCCTGGCGTGGCTGGTGCTGTGGTTCGCCTACCTGTCGATCGTGAACGTGGGCCAGACGTTCTACGGGTTCGGATGGGAGTCGCTGTTGGTCGAGGCCGGGTTCCTGGCCGCGTTCCTGGGCAACGACGAGGTGGCCCCGCCGCTGGTGGTGCTGGTGCTGTTGCGGTGGCTGCTGTTCCGGGTCGAGTTCGGGGCCGGGTTGATCAAGTGGCGCGGGGACCGATGCTGGCGCGACCTGACTTGCCTGGACTTCCACCACGAGACCCAGCCGATGCCCGGACCGTTGTCGTGGTGGTTCCACCACCTGCCCGCCCGGGTGCACCGGGTCGAGGTGGCCGCCAACCACGTCGTGCAACTGGGGCTGCCGTGGTTGCTGTTCCTGCCCCAGCCGATCGCGGGGGTGGCCGGGGCGGGTGTGGTGGTGACCCAGGCGTGGCTGCTGGTGTCGGGCAACTACTCATGGCTGAACGCGACCACGCTGCTGTTGGGGTTGGCGGCGTTGCCGGACGCCTGGTTCGGGTACGTGGCCGGTCCGGCCCCGGGGGTCGTCGCCAGTCCGGCCTGGTTCGTGGTGGTCGTCGTTGCCGTGGGCGCGCTGCTGGTGGTCCTGAGCGTGCCGTCCGCGCGCAACCTGGTGTCGCGGCGGCAGCGGATGAACGCGTCGTTCAACCGGTGGCGACTGGTCAATGCCTACGGGGCGTTCGGCTCGGTGACCCGGTCGCGCCGCGAGGTGGTCATCGAGGGCGCGGCGGTCGAGGCTCCTGGTGAGGCCGACTGGTTGGCCTACGAGTTCCCCGGCAAGCCGACCGATCCGGGCCGACGACCGCCGCAGGTCGCCCCGTACCACCGACGGCTGGACTGGCTGCTGTGGTTCGTGCCGTTGTCGCCCCACTACGCCGCCGGGTGGTTCGACACGTTCCTGAACCGACTGGCCACCGGCGACGAGCTGGTCCGCACCCTGTTGCGCCACGACCCGTTCGACGGGGCCGCGCCGACGTGGTTGCGGGTGCGGCTGGTCGACTACCGCTTCAGCACCCGCGAGGAACGACGCGCCACGGGCGACTGGTGGGTGACGGGCCGCAGCCGCGAGTTGGTGGCGGCCCGGCGTGGGGCCCGCGAGGGTCCGATGACCGGTTCGGGCTGAGGCGCCGGCGGGTGGCGCCGGCGTCTGGTGGTGGGGGGTGGTGGCGCGCAGTTCGATCGTGTTGCCCGGCAGGGCCCAGGTGATGGTGCGGGGTCGGTGTCGATGTCGTGGTCGGGTTGGTAGTTCCTGGACCGGGAGGTGTGGCGGTGGACCGCCGCCGACACGCGTGGTCGGACGTCAGTGGCGCGTTCCCCGTTCCGCCCCCGACAGGATGCTGCCATGGCGCGGTCGTCGCATCTGCGATCGGATCCGCCGTGCGGCCATAGCAATTCGGCGTTCCACAGGTGGCGAAGTCGGATGCTGGGATGTCTCACCCCTCACGTACGTTCATGACATGACGACGCATCCGAACTCCAGCCCTGGCGGTGACTCCGACGACCGGTCCCCGGCCGACTCGCCCGTACCCGATCGGACCGCTCGCGTGGGCCCGGCCGTGCCGGTGCACGCGGGACCGGGCGACCCGATCGGTGGCCGGCTGCGGGA
>JAGXFT010000135.1 GCA_024637135.1 Nitriliruptorales bacterium
CGCCGCAAGGCACTCGATGCCATCACCGACACGGCCGTGCTCGATGGCGCCCCCGACGACGAGACCCTCGTGCGCCTGGGCCTCAAGCAGGACCCGGCAGCAGCCGCCGCTGCGCAGGCCGAGGCGGCCGCTGTCCATGTCGACGCGGTCGAGGCCGACACGGGGGACTCCGGTGAGGACGCCGCCACCGCCGACGACGACGCCGCCGACGACGACGCCGCCGAGGATGCCGCAGGCGAGGACGCCGCCGCAGCGGCATCCGAGGAGGAGTGATCTCCGGGGTGTCGCCACGGCAGGTTCGGTGCGTCGCCCCGGCTCACATCGCCACGGGGGCAGGTGGCCCTGTCGCTACCTTTGCCCCTCCAGCAGTTTCTCTGCAGACAAGGACAGACGTCGTGGCCTCCACACCTTCCGGCATCGCACTGCCGTCGCCCACCAACTACGTGATCCCCACGGTCATCGAGCAGACCAACCGGGGGGAGCGGGCCTTCGACATCTACTCCCGCCTGCTGCAGGAGCGCATCATCTTCCTGGGCACGCCGGTCAACGACGAGATCGCCAACGTCGTCATGGCCCAGTTGCTGCATCTCGAGTCGGAGGACCCCGACAAGGACATCAACATCTACATCAACTCCCCGGGCGGGTCGGTGACGGCCCTGTTCGCCATCTTCGACACGATGGAGTTCATCAGTCCGGACGTCACCACGATCTGCCTCGGCCAGGCCGCCTCCGCGGCTGCCGTGCTGCTGGCGGCCGGTGCGCCGGGCAAGCGCTTCGTGCTGCCGCGCTCGCGCGTGCTGCTGCACCAGCCTTCCGGTGGTGCCGAGGGCCAGGCCGGCGACATCGAGATCCAGGCCCGCGAGATCCTGCGCCTGCGTGACCAGCTCAACCACGAGTTGGCCGCCAAGACCGGCCAGACGGTGGAGAAGATCGAGAAGGACACCGACCGCGACTTCATCCTGACGGCACAGGAAGCGGTGGACTACGGGCTGGCCGACCGCGTGCTCGAGCCGCGCAAGGCCATGAAGGACCGTGTCACCCGCTGATCATCCCCGTCCACATCACCGGGGCGGATGGTCGCGTCGGCGAGCAGCCGGTCTGTACGCTGCCATTCGGGATGCCGGGAGTCAGGGTGCCACATGGCCAAGTTCAGTGAGGGCGGCGAGCTGCTGAAGTGTTCCTTCTGTGGCAAGTCGCAGAAGCAGGTCAAGAAGCTCATCGCCGGCCCCGGCGTCTACATCTGTGACGAGTGCATCGAACTGTGCAACGAGATCATCGAGGAAGAACTGGCGGAGCCGGTCGACCTCGGCCTCGAGGAACTGCCCCGGCCGCGCGACATCACCGACTTCCTCGACGAGTACGTGGTGAGCCAGGAATCGGCCAAGCGCAGCCTGGCGGTGGCGGTCTACAACCACTACAAGCGCATCCAGGCCGGTGAGGGACGCAAGGGCGAGGACGCCGTCGAGATCTCCAAGTCCAACATCCTGCTGATCGGCCCGACCGGCTGCGGCAAGACCTACCTGGCGCAGACCCTGGCCCGCATGCTCAACGTGCCGTTCGCGATCGCGGACGCCACCGCGCTGACCGAGGCCGGCTACGTCGGTGAGGACGTCGAGAACATCCTGCTGCGCCTGATCCAGTCCGCCGACTTCGACCTCAAGAAGGCCGAGACCGGCATCATCTACATCGACGAGATCGACAAGATCGCGCGCAAGTCCGACAACCCGTCGATCACCCGGGACGTCTCCGGCGAGGGCGTCCAACAGGCACTGCTCAAGATCCTCGAGGGCACCACCGCCTCCGTGCCGCCCCAGGGCGGTCGCAAGCACCCGCACCAGGAATTCCTCCAGATCGACACCTCCAACATCCTGTTCATCTGTGGTGGGGCCTTCGCCGGTCTGGAAGAGGTCGTCGAACAGCGCCTCGGCCGTCGCGGGGTCGGCTTCGGTGCCGACGTCCGTCAGCGCAAGGACAAGGACCTCGGCGACCTGCTGGCCCAGGTGCTCCCCGAAGACCTGCACAAGTTCGGACTCATCCCCGAGTTCATCGGACGCCTGCCGGTCATCAGCTACGTCGAGCCGTTGGACCGCGATGCCCTGGTCGACATCCTGACGGTGCCGCGCAACGCCCTGATCAAGCAGTACGAACGCTTCTTCGAGTTCGACAACGTCGAGTTGGAGTTCGAGGAGGAGGCGCTGGCCGAGATCGCCGACCTCGCGATCCTGCGCCAGACCGGTGCCCGCGGGCTGCGGGCCATCCTCGAGGAGATCCTCCTCAACACGATGTACGAACTGCCGTCCCGCGAGGACGTCAAGCGCTGCGTCATCACCGCCGAGGCCGTGCGAACCAAGACCAACCCGACGTTGGTCCCGCACGCCTCGCCGCTGCGCGAGGTCGAGGCGCCGACCGAGAAGAGCGCCTGAGGCCGGGCCCCGATCGGGCCCCTCGCAGCACCACCACCGCACGTCCGCCCCACCGCACCGGCTGCTCGACGAGGAGACGCCGTGACCCCCCTGGCCGCTCCTGCCACGCCCGGCCGGGTGGTGGCCTCGCCCGCGGGGGACTGACCCGTGGCCGTCGCCCGACTCGATCCCGCCGACGGGGACCTTCCGTCGCCACGTGTGCGGCGCCTGGTGGACCGCGTCCCGTTCCTCGACAAGGAACTGTTCGTGCTCCGGGGCCTGGTGCCACGTGACGGCACGGTCATCGACGTCGGTGCGGCCGGCGGTGCCCACACCTTCGTCGCGGCCCACGTCGTCGGGCCGGGTGGCCGGGTGGTCGCGATCGAAGCCCGGTCCGGGTCGGCGCGGATCCTGCGCGGATGGCGGCGCGTGCTGGGAGCTGACCACGTCACGGTGGTGACCGGTGCGGCCGGTGCACGACCAGGTGAGCTGACCCTGCGCGTCCCCCTTGTGCCGACCCGCAGCCACCCGCACGGGGGCGACGACGGCACCCTGCTGGCCCGCCTGCCGGCCGCCACCCGTTCGGTGGGCGTCACCACCATCGACCACGTGGTCGCGAGCCACCACCTCGACCGGGTCGACCTGCTGAAGGTGGACGTCGAGGGTGGCGAGTCGGCCGTGCTGGACGGTGCGACCCGCACCCTGGCAGAGCACCGCCCGATCCTGCTGCTGGAGGTGTTCGACCCGTTCCTGCGGCGCGAGGGCACCGACGCCGACACGCTGTTCGACCGCGTCGTCGGACTGGGCTACCGGCCCCATGTGCTGGGCGACGACGGCCTGGTCGCAGTCGAGGCGCACGACCCGGACGAGCACAACTACGTCTTCCTGCCGGCCTGATCCACGGCCGGTCACCCGGTGTCGTCGACCCGACGAGCCGACCCCGATCCTGACGAGGGTGGCAGGGGTGGCGGCTACCCTCGCGAGCCACCCCGCGTCCCGTCGCGGCGGCCCGATCGGCCGCGGTGCGACGGTCGACGACCTCCCATCTCCGAGGCCCGCCGCGATGACCGACGACACCGCCATGACGGCGGCACCCGCCAGCCTGCCGACCGCCTACGACCCGGACGGCGTCGAGCAGCGGTTGTACGCCGACTGGGAACAGTCCGGCCTGTTCCATGCCGAACCGGACGACCCCGGCGAACCGTTCGCGATCATCCTGCCGCCCCCCAACGTCACCGGCGCGCTCCACATCGGCCACGGGCTGATGATGACCGAGGACGTCATGGTCCGGCACGCCCGCATGACCGGGCGCAACGCCGTGTGGGTGCCCGGCATGGACCACGCCGGGATCTCGACCCAGACCGTGGTCGAGAAGGAGTTGGCCGAGCAGGGCCTGACGCGCCACGACCTCGGGCGCGAGGCCTTCCTCGAACGGGTGTGGGAGTGGGTCGACGAGTACGGCGGCCAGATCCTCAACCAGTTGCGCCGGCTGGGCGCGAGCCTGGACTGGGAGCGGGAGGCCTTCACCTTCGACGAGCAGCGCTCGCGAGCCGTGACCGAGGTGTTCGTGACCCTGCACGAACAGGGCCTGCTCTACCGCGGCAACCGCCTGATCAACTGGTGCCCGCAGTGCATGACCGCCCTGAGCGACATCGAGGTGAACCACGTCGAGACCCGGGGCACGCTCACCAGTTTCGTCTATCCCTGGGCCGACCCGGACGGCGCACCCGGTGCCGGCATCACGGTGGCCACCACCCGGCCCGAGACCATGCTGGGCGACACCGCGATCGCGGTCCACCCCGACGACGAGCGCTACGCGGGCATGGTCGGCCGCGCGGTCCGACATCCCTTCCTCGACCGCGAGATCCCGGTCATCGCCGACGACTGGGTCGACCCCGAGTTCGGCTCGGGAGCGGTCAAGATCACGCCGGCCCACGATCCCAACGACTACGACATGGGGCAGCGCCACGACCTCGAGTCGATCTCCGTCATCGAGCCCGACGGCACGCTCAACGATCACGCCGGCTCGTTCGCCGACCTCGATCGCTTCGACGCGCGCGAGGCGGTGGTGGCCGCCCTGGACGAAGCAGGGCTGCTCGTCACGCGCGAGGACTACACCCACCAGGTCGGCACGTGTTCGCGCACCGGCGACGTGGTCGAGCCGCTCCTCAGCGACCAGTGGTTCCTGGAGGTGCGGCCGTTGGCCGACAAGGCGCTGGCGGCCGTGCACGCCGGTGACACCCGCGTGCTGCCGCCGCGACTGCAGACGTTCTTCGTCGACTGGCTGGAGAACCTGCACGACTGGTGCGTGTCGCGCCAGATCTGGTGGGGCCACCGGATCCCGGCCTGGTACTGCCCCGACGGCCACGTGACGGTCGACCGCGACACCCCGACGGCCTGCGTCGACTGCGGGGCGACCGACCTGCGCCAGGACGACGACGTGCTCGACACGTGGTTCTCGAGCCAGTTGTGGCCGTTCATCGTGTTCGGCTGGGAGAAGCCCGGCGACCACACCCCGGAGCTCGAGACCTGGTACCCGAACTCGGTGATGGAGACCGGCTACGACATCAACACGTTCTGGGTGTCGCGGATGCTGCAGATCGGACTGTGGTTCCTGGACGAGGTGCCGTTCACGACGATCTGGAACCACGGCCTGGTGCGTGACGGCAACGGCAAGAAGATGTCGAAGTCGTTCGGCAACGTGATCGACCCCATGGAGTTCATCGAGTCCCACGGGGCCGACGCGCTGCGCCTGGCGTTGTTCCAACACTGCTCGCCCGGGACCGACGTGCCGTTGTCGCCCGACTGGGTCGAGGGTGCCCGCCGCTTCCTCAACAAGTTGTTCAACGCGACCCGGTTCGCGCTGCAGACCCTGGACGGGACCCGCCCGGGGGACCTGCCCCCGCTCGACGACCTGTCGCTGGCCGACCGTTGGATCCTGTCCCGGCTGGAGGCGACCCGCGCCGACGTGGATCGCCACTACGAGACCTGGGACTTCGCGCGGATGTCGGCCACGCTCTACCACTTCACGTGGGACGAACTGGCCGACTGGTACCTCGAGGCCGCCAAGGTGGTGCTCTACGGCGACGACGAGGACGCCAAGGCCCGGACCCGCGCCGTGCTCGCCCGGGTGCTCGAGGACGTGCTGACCCTGTGGCATCCGCTGATCCCGTTCGTGACCGAGGAACTGTGGCGCCACCTGACCGGTGCCGACGGTGGCCGCGACTCGTTGATGGTCCAGCCGTGGCCGACCGCCCGCGCCGAGGTGGACCACGACGTGATCGCGGACTTCGACGTGATCGTGGACCTGGTCACGGAGGTGCGCCGCTTCCGCTCGGCCAACGACGTGCCACCGTCACGGCGGTTCCCGCTGGCCGTGGCGTCGTCGCGCGCCGACCTGCTGTCCGACCAGGCCGCGCTGGTGCAGGCCCTGGCAGGGCTCGACGAACTCACCTTCACCGAGACCATCCAGGAGCGCGCCGGCACCTCCACCATCGTGTTCGGGGCCGGCGAGGCCCAGGTCGAACTGGCCGGGCTGATCGACGTGGCCGCCGAGACCGCCCGGTTGACACGGGAACGCGACAACGCCCGGGACTTCCTCCAGCGCAGTCGCGGCAAGCTCGCCAACACCCAGTTCGTGGAGCGGGCACCGGAACAGGTCGTGACCGCCGAGCGCGAGCGGGCCGCCGAGACCGAGCGCGCCATCGCCGAACTGGAACGCCAGATGGCCGCACTCGCGGACCTGGCATGACGCAGCAGGTCGAGGTCGATCGTGCCTGACCCCCTCGGACCGATCACGGCCGGGAGCCGCGGGAAGGGACTGCTGTCGTTCCGGATCGGGCCGATCCCGGTCACGATCCACCTCAGCTTCCTGTTCGTCCTGGCGTTCCTGGGACTGGACCTGGCCAGCCCGATCCTGGTGGCGGTTTGGGTCGTCGTCGGCGCCGCGTCGGTGCTGCTGCACGAACTGGGGCACGCCGTCGGCGCGCTGCTGGCGGGTCACGAGCCCGAGGTCGACCTGGCCGGCATGGGCGGGGTCACGAGGTACACGCCCGACGGGCACGGGGGCCAGTCGCGGGGCTGGGAGTTGCTCGTCACCGCCGCCGGCCCCGGCATCCAGATCGTGGCCGGGTTCGCAGTGCTGCCGATCGTCGGCCGGTTCGGGATCGTGACCGACGGCGACCTGTTCACCTTCGCCGCGTCGGTGTGGGTGGTCGTGTCGCTGCTGTGGGGCTTCCTGAACCTGGTCCCGATCCTGCCCCTGGACGGTGGGCAGTTGTTCCGCAACCTGGTGCCGGGCGGCCCGACGACCCGGACCCGCATCGCCGAGGTGGTCTCGGTCGTGGTCGCCGGGGCCGGACTGGTGTGGTGCCTGCTCAACGACCAGACCATCGCCGCGCTGCTGGCCGGGTGGTTCGGCTTCGCGAACCTCCAGTCCCTGTTGCAGGGCAACCAGCACGCGCAGCCGACCCGGACGTCGCCGGACGCCACGGCCGTGGACCTGCTGCACGAGGCCCAGCAACGACAGGCCGAGGGCGACCACGCGGCCAGCGCCGCGATCGCCGGACGGGCCGTGACGGCCGCCCGGGACCGGCGCCTGCGCACCGTCGGGGGCTCGTTGGCCCTGGCCGGGCTGCTGCGGTCCGACCAGCGGGCCGCCTACCGGATGGTCGCCGACCCCCGCCACGGGCTGGCACTCAACGAGGTGCTGGTCGCCCATGCCCTTGCCGCCCACCCGGACAGCGGCGCGATCGCGACCGTCCTGATGGCCGCGGGCGAGGTCCACATGGACGCCCGCCTGCGAGGGATCACGGCCGTCGCGGCGGCCCTGCACGGTCGGCCGGACGTCGCCGAACGGCTGCTCGGCGAAGGCCCCGTCTCCGACGACGTGCGCGCCGAGATCCAACGCCTCGTCACCCAGCGCCCCCCGGAGTGACCACCGGTGTGCCGTCGGGGGGATCCCGAGCGGCCGTCCGGCCGCGACCGGGGCGCTACCGTTCCGGCCCGTGATCGGCGTCGGAGGGATGCTCGTGGACTTCGCTGCCGCCCGTCGCCTGTTGGGTGAACGCGGCCCCGGTGCGATGAAGCCGGACCTGTCGCGCATCACCGCCCTGATGGACCTGCTGGGCAACCCGCAGGAACACCTTCCCACGATCCACGTCACCGGGACCAACGGCAAGACCTCCACCACCCGGATGGTCGCGGCGCTGCTGTCGGAACTGGGGCTGACGGCCGGGACCTTCACGTCGCCGCACCTGCAGTCGGTGCGCGAACGGATCCAGGTCGGGCTCCAGCCGTTGTCGGAGGAGGACTTCGCCCGCACGCTGGCGGCCGTGTCCGGGGTCGCGGACCTGGTCGACGCGACCGGCGACGACGTCACCTACTTCGAACTGCTGGTGGCGATGGCGCTGTGGACGTTCACCGACCTGCCCGTCGACGTCGCCGTCATGGAGGTCGGCATGGGCGGGCGCTGGGACGCCACCAACGTCGTGCGTGGGGACGTGGCGGTCATCACCCCGGTCGACGTCGACCACCGCGAACTGGGGGACCGGGCCGCGACCGCACGGGAGAAGTCCGGGATCATCAAGGACCGCAGCCGGGTCGTGCTCGGCGCCCAGGCCGACGAGGTGCAGGCCATCCTGGTCACCGCGGCGGCCGACGTCGGTGCCCCGGTCGCCACGTGGCCGGACTTCCACGGGGTCGAGGACCGCCGGATCGCCATGGGTGGGCAACTGGTCGCGTTGCGGGTCGGCGAGCGCGTGGTGGACGAGATCTTCCTGCCCCTGCACGGCGCGCACCAGGCCGACAACGCCGCGATCGCGCTGGCCACGCTCGCGGCGTTCCTGGGCACGCAGTTCCTGGAGGTGGAGGACGACGTCATCCGTGCCGGGTTCGCGCGGGTGGACTCGCCCGGTCGGCTGGAAGTGGTCTCGCGCCACCCGACGGTGGTCCTGGACGGGGCCCACAACCCGCACGGCGCGCGGGCGCTGGCGTCGGCACTGGACGAGGCCTTCGCGTTTCGCAACGTCATCCTCGTGCTGGGCTGCCTCGCCGACAAGGACCTGGCCGGCATCGTCGGTGCCTTCCACGACGTCGTCGACCACGTCGTGGTGACCACGCCGTCGTCGCCGCGCGCCGCCACCGCGGCCGACCTGGCCGAGGTCGCCCGGGCGGTGTTCGACGGCACCGGGGTCGCCGTGGAGGAGGCGCCCGACGTCGCGACCGCGTTGGACCTGGCGACCGGCGTCGCCGGCGAGGGTGACGGGGTGGTCGTGACAGGGTCGCTGCACACCATCGGCGCGGCCCGCGACGTCCACCTCCCGCTGGACTGAATGGCCCGTCGCCCGGGCCGGTCGACGCCTCGCCGCGCGCGTTACCGTGGGCGCGACGACTGCCGCCGTCGTGCGGCACCCACCCCACCCACACTCCACGAACAGGAACCACCAATGGCCGTCGAACAGACCCTGATCCTCGTCAAGCCCGACGGCGTCGCCCGCGGCCTGGTCGGCGAGGTCATCGGCCGGATCGAGCGCAAGGGCTACACGATCGAGGCGCTGGAGTTGCGCACCCTGGAACGCGCCACCGCCGAGGAGCACTACGGCGAGCACGTGGACAAGCCGTTCTTCGCCGAACTGGTCGACTTCATCACCTCCGGTCCGCTGGTCGCCATGCGCGTGACCGGCGACGACGCGATCGTGGGCCTGCGCACGATCATGGGTGCCACCAACCCCATCGAGGCGACCCCGGGCTCGATCCGCGGCGACTTCGCGACCGTCATCGGCGAGAACATCGTCCACGGCTCCGACTCGCCCGAGTCCGCCGAGCGCGAACTGGGCATCTTCTTCGGCTGACGTCGGCACTGGCTCCGGCCGGGATCCGGGACCCAGTCCGTCACAGGTGGCCGGCACGGGCCAGCGAGCGCCACTGGTCGCCGGCCAGGACGAGGTGGTCCAGCAGGTCGACGCCGACCACCTCGCCCGCCCGGGCCAACCGGGTGGTGACCGCGATGTCGTCACGGGACGGGGTCGGATCACCCGACGGGTGGTTGTGGCCGACGACCACGGCCGCGGCGTTGCCCAGCAGTGCGTCCCGGTAGATCTCGCGCGGCGCCATGAACGTGTGGTCCAACGAGCCGATGCTGACCACGTGGACGTCCAGCACGCGGTGCCGGGTGTCGACCAGCACGGTCGCGCACCGCTCGCGGTCCCGGCCGGCCAGCAACGGTGCCAGCACGTCGGCCGCCCGCTGCGGTGACGTGACCAACGCGTCCGCCTCGCCGGCAGCGGCCAGCGTTCGTGCGGTCTCGGCCACGCACGCCGCACACGACGCCGCACCCTGGGTGGCGCCGGCGGACGGTCCGGTCGCCCACGTTCGGTCGCGATCGGTCGGTGGACGAGTCGTGGTCGACACGGTGATCCTCGGTCGGCGGGTCGGACCATGGTGGTCACGCGTGATCGTGGCGGCGTCGGGGATGTCGGTCGTTGTGGACGACCGCGCGACCCGCAGCGTGCGCCTCCTGGCCGCCGTCGACACAGCAACCACACTCGCCACTTGCGCAACAGGCGACATCCGTTTGCTACGGTAGGAGTCGGACCGCCGCCCCCGGCGGTCAGCGTGCAAGTGGCCACTCGTCGGGTGTTGCACGGCGCCGCACACGGATATCGTTCGGGCATCGCCCGATGTCGGCCGCGCGCGCTCCTCGCTGGTCCTCCTCCCTGCCGCAGCCCGCCACCCCGGCGGGACGACATCGCCCACCTCACGTTCGAAGGTGAAGTTTCGTGGCTCCCACGTTCCCCAACATCCACATGCTCGGCCGCGACATGGCCGTCGACCTCGGCACCGCCAACACCCTGGTCTACGTCCGCGGCCGCGGCATCATGCTCAACGAGCCCTCGGTCGTCGCGATCAACACCAAGAACGGCGCGATCCTGTCGGTCGGCTCCGAGGCCAAGCGCATGATCGGCCGGACGCCTGGTCACATCATGGCGATCCGGCCGCTGAAGGACGGCGTCATCGCCGACTTCGACGTGACCGAGAAGATGCTGCGCTACTTCATCCAGGCCGTCCACAAGCGTCGGTTCCTGGCCAAGCCGCGGGTCGTCGTGTGCGTTCCGTCGGGCATCACCGGCGTCGAGCAGCGCGCCGTCGAGGAAGCCACGATGTCGGCCGGCGCCCGCGCCGCCTACATCATCGAAGAGCCCATGGCGGCCGCGATCGGGGCCGGCCTGCCGGTCCACGAGCCGGCCGGCAACATGGTCGTGGACATCGGCGGTGGCACCACCGAGGTCGCCGTCATCTCCCTCGGTGGGATCGTCACCAGCCAGTCGATCCGCATCGGCGGCGACGAACTGGACGACTCGATCATCTCCTACATCAAGAAGGAGTACTCGCTGATGCTCGGCGAGCGCACGGCCGAGGAGATCAAGATGGCGATCGGGTCGGCCTTCCCGCTGCCCGACGAACCGCACGCCGAGATCCGTGGTCGCGACCTGGTCTCCGGGTTGCCCAAGACGATCGTCGTGTCGTCCGAGGAGATCCGCAAGGCCATCGAGGAGCCCGTCAACTCCATCGTCGACGCGGTCAAGAACACCCTCGACAAGACCCCGCCGGAACTGGCGGCCGACATCATGGACAAGGGCATCGTGCTTGCCGGCGGCGGCGGCATGCTGCGCGGGCTGGACGAGCGCCTCAAGCACGAGACCGGCATGCCGATCCACATCACCGACTCGCCGCTGTCGGCGGTCGCCGTGGGTTCCGGCAAGTGCCTCGAGGAGTTCGAGGCACTGCGCAAGGTGCTCATCTCGTCCTCACGTGGCTGACCGAGACGAACGCGTGGCTCCGGCCGCTCCCGGCACCTCGGGGGCGGCCGTGGTCGTGACGGCGCCCGGTCGGGTGCCGTCGTGGCGCGTCGACCGGTGGAACGCCTGATGTTCCAGAAGCGACGCGCGCGGATCCTGCTGGCCCTGTTCGTGGTGCTCGCGTTGGTGCTGGTCACGCTGGACTTCCGGTCCGAACCCACCGGTAACGACCTCGCCAGCCGGTTGCGCGGCGGCGTGGGGGTGGTGCTGGGGCCGGTCCAGGACGGGTTGTCGACGCTGGTTCGACCGATCTCGTCGGCGGCGTCCAACGTCGGCGAACTGGTCGAGATCCGGGCCGAGAACGCCCGCCTGCGGGCCCAGTTGGCCCAGACCGAGGAGCGGCGCCTGTCCTACGACGACGTCGTGCGCGAGAACGACGAACTGCGGGCGCAACTGGGCTTCCGTGACCGCAACGAACTCGACACGGTGACGGCCCAGGTCATCGCGCAGGGTGCCTCCAACTTCGAGTGGACGGCCACCCTGGACGTCGGCGAGAACGACGGCGTGGGCCCCGACATGCCGGTCGTCAACGGCGAGGGCCTGGTGGGACGGGTCATCGCGACCAGCCCGACGACGTCCAGCGTCCTGTTGACCATCGACCCCAACTTCGGCGCGGCCGTGCGCGTCGCCCAGACCGGCGTCATCGGGTCCCTGGCCGGCGACGGCAACGAGCCCCTGATCTTCGAGCCGCTGATCACCGACGTCGGGATCGAGGTCGGCCAGGAGCTCGTCACGTCGTCCTACCTCGGCGGCACCTACATCTCCGGCATCCCGGTCGGCGTGGTCACCCGTGCCGACGTCGAGGACGGCCAGTTGTCGCGAACGGTCGACGTCCTGCCGTTCGTGGACTTCTCCACGCTCGGGCTGGTGTCGGTGGTCCGGACCGATCCCGTCGACGACCTCGAACCGATCGAACTCGACCCGAGTCCCGAGTTCACCGCCCCGCCGGTCGACCCCCAGCGACCGGCCGACGAACTCCCCACGATCCCCGCACCCAACGGCACGCCGTCGCCCTCCCCGACCGGGTCGGACACCTGATGGCGCGGGCACTGGTCATCGGGCTCGTGATGGTGGTGGTGGCCCTCGTCGAGGTGTCGATCCTGCCGGTGCTGACGGTGTCGGGGTTCACGCCGGACCTGTTGCTGCTGCTGGTCATCGCGTTCGCGCTCGACGACGGGGCCATCAGCGGGGTCCGGGTGGCGTTGCCGGCCGGGCTGCTGACGGACCTGTTGTCGTCCACCGCGCCGCTGGGACTGTCGGCGCTGGTGTACCTCGGCGTCGGGTACGGCGTCGGGGCAGCACGCCCGTACCTCGCGCCCGAGTCGCTGACCGCGCCGACGCTGTTCGCCGGGGCCGGCACCTTCCTCGGCGTCGGTGGCTACGGGTTGCTGTCGGCGCTGCTTGCCCAGAAGTCGGCGTCGGCCTTGCTGATCACCGAGGCGTCGCTCGTGGCCACCGTCTACGCGATCCTGTTGGCGCCGGGAGCCTTCGCACTGACTCGGTACGTTGACCGACAGTTCCCCATCGAGGTGTCGACGTCGTCCAACGTGGGTGCCGGGGGCTGAGCACCGACCACGGGGCGGGTCGACGCAGGCCGGGCTTCCGCAACGTCGACTCCCGCCCGGCCGTCGCGCCAGCCGTCCCCGAAACGCAGGTCCGTTTGCCATGGCCACTGACGAGTACTCCCCGGGCCTTCGCCTGAGCGTGCTCACCATCGTGATGGTGGGCCTGCTCGTCGCGTTGACCTCGCGGTTGTACTACCTCCAGGTGCTCACCGGCGACATCTTCGAGGACCTGTCGGTCTCCAACCGGACCACCCAGGTCACCTCCGAGGCCCCGCGTGGGCGGCTGCTCGCCTCCGACGGCAGCGAACTGGTCCGCAACCGGATCGCGCTGGCCGTCAGCGTCGAGCGTGAACGCTTCCTGGACGCCGCCGGCGAACCGCTGGACGACCCCGCCGTGGCCGCGTCCATCACCCGCCTCGCGGAGCTGCTGGACGTGGAGGAGGTCGACCTCGTCGAGTCGATGCAGTCGCTGGGCCGGTCGGTGTTCCGCCCCGTCCCGGTGGCCGTCGACGTCGCGCCCGAGGTCGTGTTCGCCGTGCAGGAACACCCCGAACTGTTCCCCGGCGTGGTGGCCGAGCGCCTGCCGATCCGCGAGTACCCGCAGGGCCAGGTCGCCGCCCACCTGGTCGGCTACATCGGCGAGATCCAGGACCGCCAGCTCGGCACCGACGAGTGGTCCGGCTTCGACGCCGGCGACATCATCGGCCAGGCCGGCATGGAACGGGTCTACGACGAGGCGCTGCAGGGAACCGAGGGGGTCCGGCGGATCGAGGTCAATGCCAGCAACACCATGGTGGGGGAATTGTCCAACAGTCCACCCATCCGTGGCAACGATGTCGTGCTGACGCTCGACCCCGACCTCCAGTCCTCCGTGGAGGAGATCCTCGAGGACGGGATCATGACGGCGCGCGACGAGTTCACCTACGAACTGGACGACGAGTCCAAGGTGCCGGTCGAGGCGACCGGCGGGGCCGCGATCGTGATGGATCCCAGGACCGGCGACATCAAGGCGATGGCGTCGTACCCCACCTTCGACCCGCGCGGGCTGGCGTCGGGTTCCCCGGACTACTTCGAGTACGTGTTCGACAACGACAACGTGTGGGGTCGCCCCGGCCTCAACCGCGCCGTCGGAGGCACCTACCCGCCGGCCTCGGTGTGGAAGATCGCGTCCGGACTGGGGGCGCTGCGTGACCGCGACGCCGGTGACGGCCGCGGCGGGGTCACCCCCGACACCGAGATCGACTGCCCGGCCTCGTTGGAGGTGGGTGGTCGCGAGTTCAACAACTGGAACCCCAAGCCCGAGGGCGAGATGGACCTCGCCCAGGCACTCATGCGTTCCTGCGACACCTTCTTCTACAGGTTGGCCGCCGACCAGTGGGCCCAGGAGCGCGCCCAGGAGTCCGACGGCGTCCCCGTCGACGAGATCACCGAGGTGTACGGCGACGCCGCCCGCGAACTTGGCTTCGGCGACCAGGTCGGCCTCGACATCCCGCAGGAGGCCAGTGGGGTGATCCCGGGCCGCGAGTGGCGCCTGAACTACTGGTTCGACACCAAGGACCTCAGCATCGCCGACGGCGACTCGATCAACGGTTCCTGCACGATGGCCAACGACGTCCTCGACCCCGAGGACGAGAACTGGGAACTGTTCCGTGACCTGTGCATCTCCGGCGGGATCTGGCGGGGTGGCGACGCGGTCAACATGTCGATCGGGCAGGGCGACGTGCTGGTGACGCCGTTGCAGGTGGCGACGGCCTATGCCGGCATGGCCAACCGCGGCACCATCATGAAGCCCAAGCTGGGCCAGGAGATCCGCGACCCGTCCGGCGACGTCATCGAGGTGATCGAGCCGGAGGTGCTCCACGACGTCGAGGCCCCCGACGCCTGGTGGGACGAGCTCCAGCAGGGGCTCGAGGACGTCGTCATGTCGGACCGCGGGACCGGTCGGGTCCCCTTCGAGGGCTTCCCGTTGGGGCGCTACCCGATCGCGGGCAAGACCGGCACCGGCCAGGCCGGCTTCAACACGACCGAGGACCGCGACAACGTGCCGTTCTCGTGGTTCGCGTCCTACGCCCCGGCCGACGACCCCGAGTACGTCGTGGTCGTGGTGATCGAGCGCGGTGGTGGCGGGTCCCAGACGTCGGCGCCGATCGTGCGCAGCATCTACGAGAAGATCTTCGACCTGAAGGTGACCGAGATCCAGGCCGGTCCGGACGACGTCGACTGATGGCTTCCTCCACCTACGGCGACGACCGCACCCAACGGATCATGCGTGAGCAGGTCCAGAGCCGCTGGATGCGTGCCTACGAGCCGATCCGCCACCTCGACCCGATCCTGGTCGGGACCGCGCTGCTGTTGGCCGGCATCGGCGTGGCGTTGATCTTCTCGGCGACCACGACCCGCGTCGGACAGGGCGGCGAGGCCAGCCTTGGGTTCGTGTGGCGCCAGTTGCTCGCCCTGGGGCTTGGCGGCGTCGGCATGGTCGTCGCCGCCGTCCTGGACTACCGCTGGATCCGCGGGCTGGCGCCGTTGCTGTACGGGGTGTCGATCGTGTTGCTGGTGGTCGTGCTGATCCCGTCGGTGGGGACGCTGGTCAACGGGTCGAGACGGTGGATCAGCCTGGGTGGGTTCAACCTCCAACCGTCCGAGATCGCCAAGATCGCGGTGATCATCGCGATCGCCGCGCTGTTGTACGAACGTGGTGGTGAGCCGACGCTGGGCACCCTGTTGGCGTGCCTGGCCCTGGCCGGCATCCCCGCCGGCCTGATCTTCCTCGAGCCCGACCTGGGCTCGGCGATCGTGATCGTGTGGTTGCTGTTCGTCATGTTCCTGGTCGGTGGGCTGCCACTGCGGTGGTTGGCGGGACTGGCCGTCGGTGGGATCGGCGCGGTCGCCTATGCCTTCATCGGCGGCTTCATCAAGAGCTACCAGCTCGAGCGGCTGACGGCCTTCCTCGACCAGGGCAACAGCGCCCAGGCAGGGGACGCGCTCTACCAGCTCAACCAGTCCATGATCGCGATCGGCTCGGGCCAACTCGCGGGCCAGGGGTTCCGACAGGGCACCCAGAACGCGGCCGCCTTCATCCCCGAGAACCACACGGACTTCATCTTCACCGTGGTGGGGGAGGAGTTCGGCTTCGTCGGGTCACTGGTCCTGCTGGCGCTGTTCGCGGTGCTGATGTGGCGCGGGTTGCGGATCGCGATGATCGCCAAGGACCTGTTCGGCGCGATCGTGGCGTCGGCCATCGTCGGGTTGCTGGGACTGCAGGTGTTCGTCAACGTCGGCATGACGATCGGGATCGCGCCCATCACCGGCATCCCACTGCCGTTCGTCAGCTACGGCGGGACGTCGCTGATCATGTGGTTCGCGCTGATCGGCCTGTTGCTCAACATCCACATGCGCCGGTTCCGCTAGTCGTCTCGCGTCCCCATGGGCGGGCCGTCCGACTCGACTCCTGACGGGGTGGGCCGAGGGTGGGACCGGGCGTCGTGCGCTAGCCTGAAGACACGACGTCGGCAGGTGGTCGAGCCGCTCCGTGGCCGTCGACACCCCCCGTCACGAACGTCGCCGCGACACGTCGCAGCGCCGATCGCCGCCGGCCCCCACGACCACACAACGGAGCGCCACATGTGCGCTGCAACCCTGACCATCCCGTCCCACTTCGACGCCGACCTCGCCGCCATCCGGCGGCCGCACGACCCCCAGGTCCCGCCGTCGTACTGGGACGTGCTCGAGCCCGTGCTGCCGAAGGTGTCCCAGCCCGCGCAGTACGTGGGTGGCGAGCACAACATGTCGGTCACGCCGTGGGCGAGCGCCCGGACGCGGTGGCTGCTGTGCTACCCGGACACCTACGCGATCGGCCAGCCCAATCAGGGCATCCAGATCCTCTACGAACTGCTCAACGAGCGGGCGACGAGCCTCGCCGAGCGGGCCTACGCCCCCTGGTTCGACCTCGAGGAGGAGATGCGGGCGCGCGGCATCCCGACCTTCTCGCTCGAACACCACTACCCGTTGTGGGCCTTCGACGTGTTCGGCGTCACACTCCCGCACGAACTGGGCCACACCAACCTGCTGAACCTGCTCGACCTGGGCGGCGTGCCGATCCGGTCGGACGAGCGGAACCTGGACCACCCGATCGTGCTGGCCGGCGGCCATGCGGCGTTCAACCCCGAGCCACTCGCGCCCTTCCTCGACGCGGTCGTCATGGGCGACGGCGAAGAGGCCGTGCTGGAGATCGACGACGTCCTGGCGACGGCCAAGACCGATCGGGTCGAGGGTCGGCTGACGTCGCGCGTGGAGCTGCTGGAGCGCCTGTCGGGCGTGACCGGTGTCTACGTCCCGTCCTTCTACGAGCCGCGCTACGCCCCGGACGGCCGCCTGCGCGCCACGGTGGCCACCCACCCCGGCACGCTGCCGCGCGTGCCCAAGCGGACCGTCCAGGACCTCGAGGACTTCCCCTACCCGCAGAAGCAGATCGTCCCGATGACCGAAACGGTCCACGAGCGCTTCTCGGTCGAGATCTTCCGGGGCTGCACCCGCGGCTGCCGCTTCTGCCAGGCCGGCATGATCACCCGCCCGGTCCGTGAGCGTCGCCCCGAGACCATCCAGAAGCTGGTCACCGAGGGCGTCAAGGACACCGGGTTCGAAGAGGTCGGCCTGCTGAGCCTGTCGTCGGCCGACCACGCCGACATCGGCGACATCGCGCGCAACCTGGCCGACACCTACGAGGGCACCACCACCTCGCTGTCGCTGCCCTCGACCCGGGTCGACGCGTTCAACGTGACCCTGTCCAACGAACTGGCCCGCAACGGCCGCCGGACCGGCCTGACCTTCGCCCCGGAGGCGGGCAGCGAACGCATGCGCGCCGTCATCAACAAGATGGTGTCCGAGGAGGACATGCTCCGCACCGCCGAGATCGCCTTCGCCAACGGCTGGCGCAACGTCAAGATGTACTTCATGGTGGGCCTGCCGACGGAACGCGACGAGGACGTCGAGGCGATCGCCCAGCTCGGCATCAAGGTCTACGAGATCGCGCAGAAGCACGGTCGCGGCAACAAGGCGACGGTGTCGGTCGGCGGGTTCGTGCCCAAGCCCCACACGCCGTTCCAGTGGGCGGCACAGGACACGCCCGAGGAGATCCAGCGCAAGCTCGACCTCGTCCTGGAGATCATCAAGCCCTACAAGGGCCTGCGACTGCGCACCAACGACCCGCAGGAAGGGGTCATCGAGGGACTGTTGGCCCGGGGCGACCGTCGGGTCGCGCCGGTCGTCGAGCGGGCCTGGCGCCTGGGGGCCACCTTCGACGGCTGGCACGAGTCGGACACGCTCCCGTACTGGCACCGGGCCATCGCCGACAGCGGCCTGTCGTTGGAGGAACTGTCCCACCACGAGCGCGACGAGCACGAGGCGTTCCCGTGGGACCACCTCGACGCCGGGCTCGACAAGCAGTGGCTGTGGGACGACTGGGTCGACTCGATCGCCGAGAAGCCGCTGGACGACTGCCGCTGGATCCCGTGCTACGACTGCGGGGTCTGCCCCGGCCTCGACATCGCCCACGACACCGGTTACACCAACCCCGAGACCCGTGGCCCGACCCTGCCGATCATCAACAGCGGCCCGGCCGCGGGTCCCCTGGGCGGCAGCCCCGACCTGCCGACCTCGGCCGCGCGGCTGGACGGGGACGCCTGAATGCGACTCCGGATCCGCTACACCAAGCTCGGCCGCGTGCGGTTCATCTCCGCACGCGACCTCGGCTCGGTGTGGGAACGGGCGATCCGGCGCGCCGAGGTCCCCATCGCGTACTCGCAGGGATTCACCCCGCATCCCAAGGTGTCGTTCCCCGACGCCCTGCCGGTCGGGCACGCGTCCACCGGCGAGTACGCCGAACTCACGCTGACGAGCGAGATCGACCCCGGGCTGGTGCTCGCACGGCTGTCCGCCACCCTCCCGACCGGGATGGACATCACCACCTACCTGGTCGTCGCCGACGGCTCACCCCGGTTGGCCAAGTACCTGCAGGCGACCCTGTGGGAAACGGCCTGGCCGGCTGCGACGGCCGACGAGGCCGCGGACCTGGCCCACGAACTCCGCCGCCGCGGCGACGCGCTGATGGCGGCCGACGCCGTCCAGGTCGTCCGCCACCGCCCCAAGGGCGACAAGGTGCTCGACGTGCGGCCACCCCTGGTCGCCGTCGCCACCTCCTGCCAGCACGCCGACACCGGCACCCCCCCGAACACCACTTTTGCCACCTTCCGTGCGGTCCTCCGCAACGACGGTCCCACCATCCGCCCGACCGACCTGGTGGTCGCGCTCGACTCCCTCGGTGACATGCCCCTGCCGGAACCCCGCCTGTACACGCGGGTCGCGCAGGGACGCATCGTCGACGACGGCATCCTCGAGGCGTTCACCCAGCAGGTCGAGCCCCTGGATGCGGGCCGCCAAGTGGAGGCCGCCTGACAAGCGAGCCTGACGTGCCCACCAACGACCCTGCCCCCGCGGCTGACGTCGACACGACGTCGCCGGACACAACTGCCACCTCCGACGCTGGCACCGCTGCTGGGTCCTCGTCGACGACCTCGGACGGGTCGTCGGACGGCTCGTCCGGCCGTCGTCGTCGTGGTGGTCGAGGACGTGGCGGCTCCGGTCGCAGGTCCGACACCTCCACCTCGGGGTCCAACGACTCCTCGGACTCCTCCGACGACTCGTCGTCCTCGTCCGGCAAACGACGCGGTGGTCGTCGTGGCGGTCGGCGGGGGTCCACCAGCGGTCGAGGTGGATCCTCCGGCTCGTCCGGTCGCGGGTCCGACACAACTGATCGCGACGGGTCCGGGTCGGGCTCGAAGTCGGGCTCGAAGTCGGGGTCGGACTCGACGTCCGGGTCCGGGTCGACGCCCGGGTCGGGGTCGACGTCCGGGTCGGGCGGCGGGTCCGGGTCATCGTCCGGAAACGGTCGCGGCGGCGGGACCCGCATGGCCGCCAAGAAGCAGCGTCGGTCCGGCGGCCGCCATGTCGCCGGCATCTCCGAGGACCTGCGCCAGGCGCTGCGCAGCGGCCCGCCCAAGACGATGCTGGTGTCCGCCGACGGCGACCGGACCCAGATCGCGGTGCTCGAGGAGCGCACCCTGGTCGAGCACCACGTGACCAACGTCGCCGACAAGACCCTGGTCGGCAACATCTACATGGCCCGGGTCCAGAACGTCCTGCCGGGCATGGAGGCGGCCTTCCTGGACATCGGGACCGGCCGCAACGGTGTGCTCTACGCGGGCGAGGTGCTCTACGACGACCTCGACGTCGAGGAGGGTTCGTCGCCGCGCATCGAGGACGCCCTGTCGCCAGGCCAGAAGGTGCTGGTCCAGGTCACCAAGGACGCGATGGGTACCAAGGGCCCGCGGCTGACGATGCAGTTGTCGCTGGCCGGTCGCTACACCGTGCTCGCGCCCAACTCGGACGTCTTCGGCATCTCCCGCAAGCTGACCGACAAGGAACGCGACCGGCTCCGCGCCGTGGTCAAGAAGGTCAAGCCGTCCGAGCACGGGGTCATCGTGCGCACGGCCGCCGAGGACGCGCCCGCCGAGCAGCTCGAGGCCGACCTGTCCCGGCTGCTGCGGGTGTGGGCGACGATCGAGGAGAAGGCCACCACGGCCAAGGCACTCACGTCGGTCTACGAGGAGCCACCGCTGCACGTCAAGCTGGTGCGGGACAGCTTCGGGTCCGACTACCACCAGGCCATCATCGACGACGCCGGGATCCACGACGCGGTCGTGGAGTACCTCGGTGAGGTGACCCCGACGGACCGCTCCAGCGACGCCGAGAAGGTCCAGCTCTACGGCGCCGCCCGGTGGGAACGTGAGCACCCCGACGCGGTCGAGGACGACGAGCGACCGCGGTTCGCGGACCTGTTCGATGCCTACAACGTGACCGAACAACTGCGCAAGGCGTTGTCGCGCAAGGTCTGGCTGCCGTCCGGCGGGTACCTGATCATCGAGGTCACCGAGGCGATGAAGGTGATCGACGTCAACACCGGCAAGTACACCGGTGGCAAGCGCTCCAATCTCGAAGAGGTCGTGTTCAAGACCAACCTCGAGGCCGCCGAGGAGATCGTCCGGCAACTCCGCCTCCGCGACATGGGCGGCATCATCATCATCGACTTCATCGACATGCTGAAGAAGGCGAACCAGGACCAGGTCGTCGCCACGCTCAAGCGCGAACTCCTGCGCGACCGGACCAAGACCCGTGTGTCCGACGTGTCACGCCTTGGCCTGGTCCAGATGACCCGCAAGAACGTGTCGCACGGCCTGATCGAGTCCTTCGGCCACCGCTGCGCCACCTGCGACGGCACTGGCTGGACCACCGAGTTCGACTGAGCGGGGTGGCTCACTCGATCTCGTCGGCTTCGACGAGGGGGAGTTCGTCGGGCTCCTCGACGACCACGGGGTCGTCGTCGGCGCCACCCAGGACCATCAGCAGGGCACCCAGCAGCGAGATGTTCTTGGCCGCGTGGATCGTCTGGGCCTGCTTGGCCTGCTCGTCGTCGGCGTCGGCCGGCTTGTGGCCCAGCACCGTCGCCGGGACGAGGTTCGCCGCCAGCGCGAAGGCTGACAGCCTGGGGAAGATGCCCAGGGCGAGGGTTGCGCCCGCAACGGCGTTCGTGGCGTGGTGGGCGGTCTCCAGCGTTGTCGGCTCGGGAAGCCCGGCGTCGGCCGCCACGGCCGCCACGTCGCCACGGTTCTGCAGGCCGGTGACCCCGGACTGGATGAAGATGGTGGACAGGGCCATGCGGCCGACGGTGGACAGGAAGGACATGCTCGGGATCCCGGATCGTGGACAGATGTGACGTTGCGACGAGTGTAGGAGTGGGCTCCGAACCCACCGCCGCCCGAAGGGGCAGGAGCGTCCCGGGCCGGGGATACGGTGGCCGACCGGGCTGGCGCCGTCGACGATCGACTCGACCGGCTGGCCCGACCACCGTGTCCCGGGAGTTCCACCCATGTCCAGCGAGTCGTCCGGCCCGCGCCCCGACCCGGCGTCGCTGCAGCACGGCTGGAACCTGGTTCGCCGCCAGTTGCGTACGGCTCCGCGCGGGTTCACCTGGGGCGCGTTGGGTGCGCTGCTGTACGCCGCCATGACGATCGTGTCCGCCCTGGTGGTGGGGGCAGTCGCCGACCGGTTGCTGCTGCCGGCCGCCACCGAGCCCGCGACCGTGGGCGCGATCATGCTCGCGGCCGGTGCGATCGTCGCCGTCGCGTTGTTCAAGGCCGTCGGCGTCGTCGGCCGCCGCCTCGGGGCCTACGTCGCCCAGTACGGGTTGCAACGCCACGACCGACGCCTGGTCACGCGGCGCTATCTCGCCCTCGGGATCCCGTGGCATCGCCGCCACGCCACCGGCACGTTGTTGTCCAACGCGTCGTCGGACGTCGAGTCGGCCGCGTTCGTGGCGGCCCCGCTGCCGATGGCGCTGGGTGCGACGGTCATGCTGTTGGTCACCGCGATCCTGTTGGTCGTCACCGATCCGTGGCTGGCGGCCGTGGGGTTCGTGGTCGGCCCCCTGATCGGGGCCGCGAACTACTCGTTCTCCCGCCGGATGCGGGCCGTGTCGCGTCGGGCACAGTCGACGCGGGGCGACGTGGCCGAGGTCGCCCACGAGAGCTTCGATGCCGCGTTGGTCGTCAAGACGCTGGGACGCGAGGGCGCCGAGATCGCCCGCTTCGACGACGAGACCGGACGGTTGCGCGACCACCTCATCAGCCTCGGGCGCCTCCGGGCGGTGTTCGACCCGGTCGTCCAGGCGTTGCCCAACCTCGGCATCCTGGCGGTGTTGGCGGTCGGCGCGTGGCGGGTCGAACAGGGCCTGCTGACGGCCGGATCCCTGATCACCTTCGCCTACCTGTTCCGGCTCGTCGCGATGCCGATGCGGGTGTTCGGGTGGCTGCTGGGACAGTTGCCGCAGGCCGTGGTCGGGTTCGACCGGGTCAGCCGCGTCCTGGATGCCGACGAGGACGTGACGTTCGGCACCCGCGGACTGGCCGCCGAGCGCGCGGCCCGGGTCGACGCGGACCGGGTGACCTATCAACACCCCGCGACCACCCGCGCCGACCTGGACGTCCAGGACGACACCGACCTCGCGGCCGCCAGCGCCACACCCGACCCGGCCCCGGCCCCGACTTCGACTCAGGCGGCCCAGGCGGCGGATCCGGATCCCGCCTTGGCAGACGCGAGCACCAACGGTGCCGGGCCGGCCGAGACCCGCGGGGTCGAACACCTCGACCTCCACCTCCGACCGGGGCGCACCCTGGCCGTGGTGGGGGCGACGGGCAGCGGCAAGACCACCCTGGCGTGGTTGCTGGTGCGTCTGTACGACCCGGACACCGGCCAGGTCCGACTCGACGAGGTGGCGCTGACCGACCTGGACCGCACGACCCTGGCCGAGGACGCCGTGCTGGTGTTCCAGGACGCCTTCCTGTTCGACGACACCGTCCGGCACAACATCACGCTGGGTCGGCCGGCGACCGACGACCAGGTCGAGGCCGCCGCCCGATTGGCCGCCGCGCATGACTTCGTGGCCGACCTCGACGACGGCTACGACACGGTCGTCGGCGAACGTGGGGCGACGCTGTCCGGTGGCCAGCGACAACGCATCGCGCTGGCCCGGGCGTTGCTGCGCCGACCACGGCTGTTGGTGCTCGACGACGCCACGTCTGCCGTCGACCCGACGATCGAGCAGGCGATCCTCAACGGCCTGCGCGTGGCCGACCTCGACACCACCGTCGTGCTGGTGGCCTACCGGTCCGGATCGATCGCGCTGGCCGACGAGGTCGCGTTCGTCGCCGACGGAGCCGTCGTCGCCCGCGGCAGCCACGACGACCTGTTGGCCACCGACCCCGCCTACGCCCGGCTGGTCGAGGCCTACGACACCGATCGCGCCGACTTGGGCACGCGTGGTGGCCCGGGCACGGGTGACCGGGCCGACGTCGGGGTGCGACCGTGAGCGCCGCCACGACCGCCGTCCCCAACCCCGAGCGGGTCGACCGCAGCGACGCGATGGACACCGTCCGTCGCGGCCTGCGCCTGTCCCCGGAACTGCGCCGTGGGTTGGTCGTGACGGTGCTGCTGGCGTTGCTCGCGACCTCCGGCCGGGTCGTGGTGCCGATCGCGATCCAGCAGACGATCGACAACGGCCTCGGACTGGACGGGCGCGCCGTCGACGTCCCGCTGGTGATCCGGTCGGTCTCGTGGGCGGCGGTGGCCGTGCTGGTGACCGCCCTGTCGTCGGGCGCGATGAACATCCGGCTCGCGACCGCGGTCGAGACCGCGCTGGCCACCCTGCGCGTGCGCACGTTCGGCCACATCCACGACCTGTCGATGCTCCACCAGGCCAGTGAGCACCGGGGGAACCTGGTGGCGCGGGTGACCTCCGACATCGACGAGATCTCCCGCTTCATGCAGTGGGGTGGCCTGAACCTGCTGACGGCCAGCGCCCAACTGGTCGTGGCCAGCGTGGTGATGGCGGCCTACTCGTGGCGCCTGACCGCGGTCGTGCTGGTCCTGTTCGTGCCGTTTGTGTTGGCCGCGAAGTGGTTCCAGGGGCGGCTGACGGTCGCCTACACCCTGGTGCGGGAACGGGTCGGGGTGCTGCTCGGGCGGCTGGCGGAGGTCGTCGTCGGCGCCCCCGCCATCCGGGCCTACGGGATCGAGGACGACACCCAGGACCGGCTCGACCGCGCCATCGAGGACCACCACGACGCGGCGCTGGAGGCCGGTCGGTTGTCGGCGTACTTCTCCGGCACCGGCGAGTCCTTCTCGGGTGCCGCGACCGCCGCGGTGGTCGTCGTCGGGGCGCTGTTCATCGGCTCCGGAACCGAGTCGCCGGGCACCGTCATCGCCATGCTGTTCCTGATCTCGCTGTTCGTCGAGCCGGTCCAGATCGCGGCGGAGACGGTCAACGAGGGCCAGACGGCGGTCGCGGGTTGGCGTCGGGTCCTGGACGTGCTGGACGTCGAGCCCGACGTCGCCGACCCCGGTGCCGACGGCCTGGTGCTGGCGGACGGCCCGGTCGGGGTGTCGTTCACGCAGGTCGGGTTCCGCTACCCGCGTCCCGGGGAGACCGCCCGCGAGGCGTCCGGGCCGGTGGTGCTCGACGACGTGTCGGTCGCGATCCCGCCGGAACAACACGTCGCCGTCGTCGGCGAGACCGGGTCCGGCAAGACCACCTTCGCCAAGATCCTGACCAGGCTGATGGACCCGTCGACCGGGTCGGTGCAGGTGCAGGGCCTGCCGATCGACCAGATCGCGTTCGGGTCCCTGCGCCGCCACGTCGTGATGGTCCCACAGGAAGGGGCCCTGTTCGCCGGGTCGATCCGGGACAACCTGCTCCACGGCCGTCCCGACGCGACCCGCGCCGACCTCCGCGACGCGCTGGGCGACCTGGGCCTGCAGGACTGGGTCGAGGGCCTCCCGGGCGGCATGGACACCCCCGTCGGCGACCGTGGTGGTGCCCTGTCGGCGGGGGAGCGCCAGTTGGTGGCCCTGACCCGCGCCTACGTCGCCGATCCCCGCCTGCTGGTGCTGGACGAGGCGACCTCGGCGGTCGACCCGGCCACCGAGGTGCGACTGCGGCGGGCGCTGGACGGCCTGACCCGTGGCCGCACCACCGTCACCATCGCCCATCGCCTGTCCACCGCCCAGGCATCCGAGCGGGTGCTGGTGTTCGACGCCGGGCGCCTGGTCGAGGATGGCCACCACGACGACCTGGTGACCGCCGGCGGCGTCTACGCCGACCTCTTCGCGTCGTGGGAGTCCGGCACCTGATCCCGGCAGCAGTCGTGTCTGGTGGGGAGGTGGGGGTTGCGGGCGGCGGTCCGGGATCGGCCGACCAAGGGGACCACGGCCCGCGGACGACGCTGCCGCCCCGCAACCGGCCGCCGCGTCGGTGCCTCCGGATGCCCGCAGCGAGCCGTGGATCGACACGCCGCCGAGGGCAGCGGTGGCTGGGTCAGGCGATGACGTCCCAGGTGCCACGGGGGGCCGGGTCGCCACCACAGGAGACCGGGGCGTCGGGGAGGTGGCGGCGGCGGAGGACGATCTCCTCGATGACGTCGGCGCTGGTCGTGCGTCGTGTCACGTGGACAGTGGCATGGTCCCCGTCGGCGGCATGGTCCCCGTCCGCGGAATCGGTGGGCGTCCGGGTGACACCGGCGATGTCGTCGGGACGCACCAGGCCGTACCTCCGTCGGACCGCGACCTCCGCTGCCTGTTCGGGACGCTCCCAGCGGGCGTTGCCGCGATAGGTCGACAGGTCGAGCCGGCCGGTGCCAACCGCGGCCCAGAAGTCGTCCACCCCGTCGACGAACCCGTGCACGGCACCGCTCGGGAACGCCAGCACGCTGGGCGCGAAGCGATGCCCACCGGTGTGGGATGTTTCCCACACGGCGTCCCCGCCCAGGACGGCCAACGCCGTCACCAGCGGCCGCCCCCACTGGGCACAACAGGCGTCTCGACGGCCATGCGTGCACACGGCCACGATCGGTTCGGTGACGGCGGCGGCGCCGACCGGTGGCTGGTCGGCGATGACGGCGGCGACGTCGAGGTCGACGAGGTCCTCCACCAGCAGGTCGAGCCGGGCCGTCCAGCCCGCGACCAGGTTGACGAGGAACACCGCCCTGGTCGGACGGCGACGCCGGTCGGGGCGCCGGATCGCCTGGTACCGGACGTCGAGGCGGGCGGTCTGGGCGGCGAGGTGGGTGCGCACGGCGCGGGGCAGCGCGCCGTCGGCCAGCGCGTCCCGGCCCCACGGGCCGTGGTCCTGGACCAGCAGCCAGTGCGCGGCCACCGGAGCGGTGCCCGGCAGGGGCTCGTCGGCCCGTGCGAGCAGGCCGCATCGGACGGCGTCGTCCACGATGGTCGGTCCCTCCGGGCGTCGGACCCGGACCGTATCCTCGGCGGCGCCGTTCCCGCGGAGGCGACCGACCGATGCGATGCCGGGGGCAGAGCCCGACCGGAGCCCGACCGGGGTCCGCTCGACCCCGCAGCCGACCTCGCAGGCATCCGCCGGGGGAGCGGCCGGCAGGGCCGGGCTGCAGGGTCCCGGCACCTGCGATAGCCTGTCGTCCGATGCGGTTCCGCCGGCGCGGGGCCGTTCCTTTCGTCCGACCCCGTACCCGTTCCCGCAGCCGCCCCGCGCTGCTCGCCCTCGGCGACGCGCGCCCGCGTCTGCACCGTCCCACCACGTTCAGGAGGCCACCGTGTACGCGATCATCGCGACTGGCGGCAAGCAGTACCGCGTCCAGGAGGGCCAGCACCTCACCGTCGAGAAGCTCATCGGCGATGTCGGCGACTCCATCGACCTTCCGGTCGTGCTGGTCGGCGACGGCGGCGACGTGACCACCGGGTCCGACGTGTCGGACCGCACCGTGAGCGCCACCATCACCGAACACGGTCGTGGTGACAAGATCCGGGTCTTCACCTACAAGAACAAGTCCCGCCAGCACAAGCGCCGCGGTCACCGCCAGCACCAGACGACCATCAAGATCGACAGCATCTGACCCCGCCCGGACCACCCCGGCCAGCCCCGGGGACCGGATTTTCGAGAAGGATCCACCATGGCGCACAAGAAGGGCGGCGGTTCGTCCAACAACGGCCGCGACTCCAAGGCAAAGCGACTCGGCGTCAAGCGCTTCGGCGGTGAGGTCGTGCGTGCAGGCGGCATCATCGTCCGCCAGCGCGGGACCAAGATCCACCCGGGCGACAACGTCGGCCGCGGTGGCGATGACACCCTGTTCGCGCTCGTCGACGGCTCGGTCCGGTTCCGCAAGTCCGGTGCCCGGACCTTCGCCAACGTCGACGCGCACCCGTCGGATTCGTAGGGCTTCGAACACGGCAACCTGCGGGTGCACGCGCACCCGTCGGATTCGTGGCGCTTCGGCGGGGGCACCCGCCGGTGCGTGATACGGGGGCTCCCCACCGGGGAGTCCTCGTGGTGTTTCCGGCCCGTTCGCGCCCCTCGGTCGTGACCGCGCGGCATGATCGTGTGCACGGGTGACCGACCCTTCGTCGGGTCGAGCCGTGCCACCCGACGTCGTCGCCACGGCGCCCCGACCACCACCACGAAGGCCCATTCCGTGTCCGATGCCGTCGAGTTCGTCGACTCCACCTCGATCCACGTGCGGGGTGGTCGCGGCGGCAACGGCGCGGCCTCGATGCGCCGCGAGAAGCACGTCCCGCGCGGCGGCCCGGACGGTGGCAACGGTGGTCGCGGCGGTGACGTCGTGCTGGAGGCGCAGCGCGGCCAGGCGTCGCTGCTGGACATCTCGCGGCGCCCGCATCGACGCGGCGACGACGGCGGCCACGGATCGTCGCAGCGCAAGTCCGGGGCCGACGGCGACGACACCGTCGTGACCGTGCCGATCGGGACGGTCGTGCGGACCACCGACGGACGGATCCTGGCTGACCTCACCCGCCACGCACAGCAGTTCGTGGTGGCCGAGGGTGGCCGCGGTGGACGCGGCAACGCCGCCTTCGCCAACCGCCACCGGCGGGTCCCGCGGTTCGCGGAGTACGGCGAGGAGGTCGAGGAGTACACGCTGCGCCTGGACCTCAAGGTCATCGCCGACGTCGGGCTGGTCGGGTTCCCGTCCGCGGGCAAGTCCTCGCTCGTGTCGCGCCTGAGTGCCGCGCGGCCGCGGATCGAGGCCTGGCCGTTCACCACCCTCACCCCCCACCTGGGCGTGATGCGGGCCGGCGACCACGCTGACGGCAGCCCGATCGACGTGGTGCTGGCCGACGTCCCCGGGCTGGTCGAGGGTGCCAGCGACGGCAAGGGACTGGGCCACCGCTTCCTGCGCCACGTCGAACGCTGTCGGGTGCTGCTGCACGTGCTGGACACGTCGCCGTTCGACCCGGGCCGCGACCCGATCAGCGACCTGGAGGTGCTGCGCGCCGAACTGGTCGCACACGACCCGGCCCTGGCCGAGCGGGTCGAGGTGGTGGCGCTGAACAAGGTGGACGTGCCCGACGGCGCCGCGATGGCCGAGATGGTCCGGTCCGAACTGGAGTCACGCGGCTACGAGGTGTTCGAGGTCTCGGCCGTGTCCGGGGCCGGCCTCGACGCGCTGCGCTACCGCCTCGGTGACCTGGTCGCGGCCGCCCGCGCGGGCGACCCGGAAGCCACCGACGACGGCGGCGAGGCCCCGATCGTCATCACCCTGGACGATCACGGACCGGCCTACCGGATCGGGCGCGACCCGTCCGGCGTCCTGGCCGTGGTCGGTCGCCAGGTCGAGCGCTGGGTCCAGATGCTGCCGGTCAACAACCCCGACGCGGCCCGGTACCTGCAGGGCCGCCTCCGTCGCGCCGGGGTCGTGCGGGCGCTGGTCAAGGCCGGGGCACGTTCCGGTGACGACGTCGTCATCGGCGACATGCTCTTCGAGTTCGAACCCGAGCTCGACGACCTCCCCCCCGACGAGCGTGCCGAGATCCTCGCCGGCGAGTTCGACGACGCCGACCCGGACGATGTCGTCGGCCGGATCGAGGTCGCCGAGGCAACCGACGACCCCATGGCCGACGGGGAGGCCCCCGACGACGGACTCCACGAAGGGGCCCCCGACGACGAGGGCTCCGACAACGTGGATCCCGACGCGGCGGCCACCGTGCCCGCGGACCGGGAGGACTGACGTGGCCACGACGTCGGACGGGGCCGCGGCCGGGCGGCCAGGCCTGGTGGTGGTCAAGGTCGGCTCGTCGTCGCTGCGCGGGGAGGACGGCCTGCTGGACCGCGCGATGGTCGCGTCGCTGGGCCACCAACTGGCGGCCGTGCGGGCCAGCGGGTCGGCGGTCGTGCTGGTGTCGTCGGGGGCGGTGTCGGCCGGGATGGGCCTGCTCGGACTGGCGGACCGGCCGACCGACCGGGAGCGACTGCAGGCCTGCGCCGCGGTCGGCCAGGCGGAACTGATCAACGCCTGGCAGCAGGCCTTCGCCGAACACGGGCTGTCGGCGGCCCAGGTGCTGCTGACCCAGGACGACTTCGTGGCCCGTGGGCGCTACCTCAACGCCCGCCAGACGCTGACCCGCCTGTTGTCGCTCGCCACCATCCCGGTGATCAACGAGAACGACGCCATCACCTTCGACGAGTTGGCCTACGGCGACAACGACCACCTGGCCGCGCTGGTGGCATCGATGCTGCACGCCGACCTGCTGGTGTTGTTGTCGGACGTGGACGGGGTCTACGACGCACCGCCGAACGAGCCCGGGGCGACCGTGGTCCCGACGGTGGCCGATGTCGCCGACCTCGACCTCGACCGGATCGGGGGGACCGGTTCTGCCTTCGGCTCCGGCGGGATGCGCACCAAGGTCGAGTCCGCCCAGGTCGTCACGGCCTCCGGCGGGGCCGTCGTCATCGCGAACGCGTCCCGGCCCGACGTCGTGGGGGATGCCGTGGCCGGTCGGGACGTCGGCACGCGCTTCGCCGCTCGCGACCGGTCCGATGCGCGCCGGCTGTGGATCGGGTTCGCCCTGCGGGTCCGCGGCCGCCTGGTCGTGGACGCCGGAGCGGTGGGCGCGCTCACCGGCCGTGGCCGCTCGCTGCTGGCCGTGGGCGTGACCACCGTCGAGGGCGACTTCCCGGCCGGGGCCTGCGTGGCGATCGACGGGCCCGACGGCACCGAGGTCGCCCGCGGCCTCACGACGCTGGCAGCCGACGACCTCCGCCGCGTGGTCGGCCACACCACGGCCGACGCGCGACGGGCCCTGGGGTCCGACCGGGTCCGCGAGGTCGTCCACCGCGACCACCTGTTCGTGCTGCCCCACCACCGTGCCTGACCGCCAGATGTGGGGACTATCATCCGCCCGGGCCCACGCCCGGCGTGCGCCGTCGGCCCGATCGACGGAACCGGGCACGTCGACGCTTGCCGCGGCCCGCACGGAGGACCACCATGGCCGGCAGTGAGCCGTCGCGGGAATGGAGCCGCGACCGCGTGCGCAGCGGTCGGGGTCCGGTCGGGGTCGATCGGCGAGGTGGTCGCCATCCGCTGCTCCCGGCGTTCCTGCAGCCGCCGCTCAGCCCGGCCCAGTTGGTCGCGGCGTCCTTCATCGGGCTGATCCTGGCCGGGACGCTGCTGCTGTGGTTGCCGATCTCCCACGGCGACCAGTCCCAGAACTTCCTCGATTCCCTGTTCACCGCCACGTCGGCCGTGTGCGTCACGGGCCTGATCGTGGTGGACACGGGCAGCGCCTGGAGCCCGTTCGGGCAGGCGATCATCCTCCTGCTGATCCAGTTGGGTGGACTGGGGGTGCTGACGTTCGGGACCCTGCTGGCGGTCGCCACCGGTCGTCGGCTCGGGTTCGGCCACCAGTTGCGGGTCCAGGAACAGGTCCGCGCGATCGACCTGGGCAGCCTCGGTCGGTTGCTGCGGGCGATCATGGTGATCGTGTTCGGCACCGAACTGCTGGGCGCGCTGCTGCTGTACGGGCCGATGTCGGCCGACGTCGGGCCGGTTCGCGGCGTGTGGCACGCGGTGTTCCACAGCGTCAGTGCGTTCAACAACGCCGGGTTCGCGCTGTACCCCGACAGCCTCACCCGCTACGCCACGAACTGGCCGGTGTCGGTGGTGATCATGCTGTTGATCATCCTGGGGGGACTCGGCTTCGTCGTCATCGTCAACCTCGAACAACGCGTGCGGTCGTCGAGGCCGGTGCGGTTGACGCTGCACACGCGGATGGCGCTGGCCATCACCGCGTTCCTGATCGCCGCCAGTTTCGTCGTGCTGCTCGTGTTCGAGTGGAACAACCCGGCCACGATCGGCGGACTGCCGCTGCACGAACGCCTGTTGACCACGCTGTTCCAGTCCGTCACGCCCCGGACCGCCGGCTTCAACAGCCTCGACTACGCCCAGATGGTCCCGGCCAGCCTGGTGCTGACCATCCTGTTGATGTTCATCGGCGGCAACCCCGGGTCGACCGCGGGCGGCATCAAGACCGTCACCTTCTACGTGCTCGTGCTCGGGGTCTGGAGCGTCGTCCGTGGCCAGCCCGAGGCAACGGCCTTCGGACGTCGCCTGCACACCCGCACGGTCGTGCGAGCCGGGGCCATCGTCAGTGGCGCCGTCCTGCTCGCGGGGGCGGCGCTGACGCTGCTGGCCCTGGTCGAACCCGAGATGGAGTTCCTCGCGCTGATGTTCGAAACGGTGTCGGCCTTCGGTACGGTCGGGCTGTCGTTGGGGATCACCGACGACCTCGGCAACTCCGGGAAGGTCGTCATCATCGCACTCATGTACCTCGGTCGGATCGGGTTCCTGACGTTCGCGCTGGCGCTGGTCGACCAGCAGCCCCGCGGGCGCGGCCGCCTGCTGCCCGAAGAAGTGGTGATCGGCTGATGCGCAACCAGTTCCTGGTCATCGGGACCGGCCGGTTCGGTTCGTCCATCGCGACCGCGCTGTACGACTTCGGGCACGAGGTCGTGGCGATCGACGAAATCGAGGAAGCCCTCGAGCCCATCATGCAGCAGGTGACGCACGCCGTGGTCATGGACGCCACCGACGAGGAGTCACTGCGCAAGCTGGGGATCCGGGCGTTCGACAC
>JAGXFT010000136.1 GCA_024637135.1 Nitriliruptorales bacterium
AACGTCCAGCCCTGACGCCTTCGCCGTGGGCGGCGGTGGACGTTTCACCACCAGGTGGCTTCGACGTCGGCGGGAAGCATGCCGGCGTCGGCCAGGCGTCCAGTGAAGTCTTGCCAGCGTTCGGCGTCGGGATGGTCGTGGACGCGGGCGATCAGGGCGGCGGCGTCGCGGTGGCGGCCGGCGACGACCAGCGACAGGGCGGCCCAGACGAGGAACTCGGGATCGTCGCCCAGCCGTGGGAGGGTCCGGAGGTAGGTCTCGACGGCCGCGTCCACGTCGTCGTCGCCCGCCAGCAGCAGGTGTTCGGCCTGTTCGAGGTCGTGGTGGGCCTCGGCGATGCCCAGCAACCGCGCCAGCTCCGGTAGTGGGTCGGCGTGGTCGTCCACGCGGATGTCGACCAGCCGGTCGAGCAACGGGTCGCCGGTGTCCTCGGGACCGACCACGATCATCGACGCCGACTGTGCTCCCCGCAGGTCACCGCCGGCGGCCTGGCCCGCCACCAGCACGGCCAGCAGCCGGCGCGCGAGGCTGGGGTGGTCGGGTGCACGGGCGGCGGCGACCATGGCGGGGACGACCGAGTCGTCGGCCAAGATGTTGCCGGCCACGGCGAAGGTGTCGTCGAGGTGGTGGCTGGCCGACGCGATGCAGCCGCTGCCGGTGTGTCCGGCGGTGCGTCCGGTCACGTCCAACGCGATCACCTGGCGCAGGTGGGCGCCCTCGTCCTGGCCCAGGGAGTCGGCCAGGGCATCGGCCGGGCTCGCCCCGCCGGCCATGGCCGCGAGCGTGCGCTGCCCGTGGGCGGGGAGCACGGCGGCCTGGGTCGCGACCGCGCCGACGCCGGGCCGGACATGGTGGATGATCCGGCCCACCGCGAAGGCCTTGGTCTGGACGGCAAGGCCGAGTTGGCCGGTCTCGGGGTCGTGCGCCACGATCGAGAAGGTCATGCGGGGCTGCTCCTGGGAATGGTCAGGGTCGCCCGGCAACGGCCGGGCACGGGCACAGCATGGCGCACGGCGGCACGTGGTGCCGGAGGACCCGCACCCGCCGGCTCCGTGACGGGGTGGCGGTCGTGCTCACCGACCGCGCGACGGCCTATCGTGGGCGCGACGAGGACCACCACGCATCGGGACGCACATGGGCGACCACGGACGGGGTCACTGATGGCCTGGCGAGTGGGCCCTGACCCGGGACGACACGAGTTCGATCGGGCGCGCCCGGCCGTGATGGGGATCGTCAACACCACGCCGGACTCCTTCTCCGACGCCGGACTGGCCTTCGCCGTGGACGGCGACCCGGGTCCGGCCATCGCACACGGACGCGCCCTGGTGGCCGCCGGGGCCGCGATCGTCGATGTCGGTGGCGAGTCGACCCGACCGGGCGCCGCAGCCGTGGATGCCGCCACCGAACGCTCGCGCGTGGTGCCCGTGGTCGAGGCGCTGGCGGCCGAGGGCGTCGTGGTGTCGATCGACACCACCAAGGCGGCCGTGGCCGCAGCGGCGCTGGACGCCGGCGCGATGATCCTCAACGACGTGTCCGCGGGTCGTTTCGACCCCGACCTGCTGCCGCTGGTGGTCGAGCGGGACGTGCCCTACGTCCTGATGCACATGCAGGGCACGCCGCGCACGATGCAGTCGGCCCCGGTCTACGACGACGTGGTGGCCGACGTGATGGGCTTCCTGGCTGAACGGCTCGGCGCCCTGGTCGACGCCGGGATGGCGATGGACCGAATCGCCATCGACCCCGGCATCGGCTTCGGCAAGACCGTCGAGCACAACCTCGACCTGTTGCGGGCCATCGATCGCTTCGCCGCGTTGGCGCCGGTCCTGGTCGGGGCGTCCCGCAAGTCGTTCCTCGGCACCATCACCGGGGTCGACGAGCCCCGCGATCGTGATCCGGCATCGGCTGCCGTCGCAGCCCTGGCGGTCGCCGGCGGCGCCTGCGTCGTGCGCGCCCACGACGTCGCCGCGACCCGCCAGGCGGTCGCCGTCGGACGCGCGATGGGTGCCCGCCGTCGGCTCGACCCGGTCGACCCGGTCACGCTCGAGCAGTAGCCGACCCGCCCCGACACGTGAGGACATCCATGGATCGCATCACCGTTCGCGGCATCCGTGCCTGGGGGCACCACGGCGTGCTGCCGCACGAGCGCGAACTGGGCCAGGAGTTCGTGGTCGACGTGGAGGTGGGACTGGACCTGGCCACGGCCGGGGCGTCCGACGACCTCGACGACACCCTGGACTACGGCCGCCTCGCAGCCGGGGTCGGGGAGATCCTGTCCGGCGAGCCGTGGAAGCTGATCGAGGCACTCGCCGCCCGGATCGCCGACGAGGTGTTGTCCCACCCCCGCGCCGAGCAGGTCACGGTGACGGTGCACAAGCCGTCGGCCCCGCTGTCGGTCCCGGCCGACGAGGCCGCCGTGACGATCACGCGGGTCGCGACCACGAGGTGATCGTGCCCGCATCGGTGACGAGCCGGGACGGCTTTCGAGGGCGATGGCTACGCTTACGGACGGCAACATTTGTCGATCGTCAGCCGAAGTGACTCGACTTCCGCGTTCACCACGAGGTCCCACATGGGCAGCGACAGCACCGCCGACAGCCCCGGGGAACTCCTTGCCCTGATCCGCGACGGACGGGCCAGCACCCGCTCCGAACTGTCACGCCTGACCGGCCTGTCGCGGTCGACGATCACCCAGCGCGTCGACGTGCTCCTCAACCGTGAGTTCGTCTACGAGGCCGGCGAGGCCCCCAGCAGTGGTGGCCGCCCACCGCAGACGATCGCGTTCAACTCCACCGTCGGCGTGGTGCTGGTCGCCGACCTGGGGGCCACCCACAGCCGGCTGGCCGTTGCGGATCTGTCCGGTGAGGTGCTCGGCGAGGTGAGTGGGGACCTGGCGATCGCCACCGGGCCCGACGAGGTGATGGCGTGGGTGTTGGAACGGTTCGCGGAACTGCTCGACGGCGCGGGCCGCACCGGGGACGACGTCCGTGGCATCGGGGTGGGGTTGCCAGGGCCGGTGGAGTACTCGGCCGGCCGCGCGGTCGACCCGCCGATCATGCCCGGGTGGGACGGTGTGTCGGTGCCGGCGCTGCTCCGGGGGGCCTACCCGGTCCCGGTCCTGGTCGACAACGACGTCAACATCATGGCCCTCGGCGAGTACTGGACCCGGTGGCGCCACCGGGTCGACAACATGCTGTTCGTGAAGGTCGGGACCGGCATCGGCAGCGGCATCGTGGCCAACGGGAACATCTACCGCGGCCAGCACGGAGCGGCCGGCGACATGGGCCACGTCCAGGTCGCATCGGCCAGTACCACCATCTGCCGGTGCGGGAACCTGGGCTGCCTCGAAGCCGTCGCCGGCGGGGCTGCCATCGCGCGCCGACTGACCGAGCTCGGCACGCCGGTGGAGGACGCCCGGGAGGTGGCCAGTCGCGCGATGGCGGGTGACCCGACCGCCAACCGACTGGTCCGCGACGCCGGTCGCCAGATCGGCGAGGTGTTGGCCGGGGCCGTCAACCTCCTCAACCCGGGTGCCATCGTGCTCGGTGGCGACGTGGCGCTGGCCGCCAACCAGCTCGTGGCCGGTGTCCGCGAGCGGATCTACGAGCGGTCCACCGTGCTCGCGACCCACGACCTGCGGATCGAGCGAACCGAACTGGGGGACCGTGCCGGCGTCGTCGGGGCCGCGGTGATGATCATCGAGTCGATCCTGCTGCCCAGCGCGGTCGACGCGGCCATCACGGCCGCCGCAGGCTGACCGTCATCGACGGAGCCGCACGGGGCCGTCGACGTGCATCCTCGACCACTCATGCTCGGTCTCGTGTGCATCCGTGTGCCTGCACCACGTGGCGAGGCCAGTGAAGGTGTACCACCCGGGCCGGACCCTGCGGGGTCTGGCCCGCGGCGTGTCCGGTCCGCGCCACCAACGACGATCCCGTGTGGCGGTCAGCCGTCGATCGCGCCTCGACCGTGGGTCCAGCGACCCGCGACCATCGTGGCGGCGACCGGACCGGTCCGGAGCAGGTCCACCGAGCAGGTCGTCGGATCGTCGTCGCACACCACCAGGTCGGCGGGGTCGCCGACGTGGACGCGTTCTCGGCCACGCGCCGAGGCTGCCAGCGCCGTGGCGACGTCCAGGCACTGCTCGGGGTGCCACGACGGACGGTCGTCGTCGGTGCGCGTGACGGCGGCCGCGATGGCGGCCCACGGGTCCAGCGGTGACACCGGTGCGTCGGACCCGAACTCCAGGCGGGCGCCGGCGGCGACCAGGTCCGCGAACCGGTAGGCGCGGTGGGAGCGGTCCGACCAGCGGTCGTCGGTGACGTCGCGGTCGTCGGTGCAGTGGGCCGGCTGCACGCTGGCCACCAGGTCCGGTCGGCCGAATCGGGCAACGTCGTCGTCGGCCACCAGTTGGGCGTGTTCGATCCGAGCCGGGCACCCGACGTGGTCGATCGCGTCCAGGGCCATGGTCACGGCCCGGTCCCCGATGGCGTGGACCGACGGCGCGATGCCGTGCTGCCACGCGCGGGCCAGCAGCGCCCGCAGGTCGTCGGGCGCCGTCGCGAGGTGCCCGTGGTCGGCCAGTTCGACCTCCTCGCCCTCGGCCGACTCCGCGATCACCGGCAACCCGGCGACGGCGGGATCGTGGCACAGGGCCGTGCCGCTGTTGAGGGCACCGTCGACGAACACCTTGAGGTGGCCCATCCGGACCAGCCCGTGGGTGTCGGGCACGACGGTCCCGGTGGGCCACGCCCGCTCGATCGCCCCGTCGAGGTGGGACCGGTAGACGGTCGTGTCGATCCGGACGGGCAGGCGTCCCGCCCGCAGGCGGCGTTGCCAGTCCGGGAGCGCGTCGCCGAACTCGAAGTCCTTGATGCCGACCACGCCGCGCGCCGATGCCTCGACCAGGGCTGCGGCCACCAGTGCGTCCTGCGTCGCGGTCTTGCGTCCGGTCAGGGTCTCGAGGACCCGGTACGCGTCGGCCTCCCGGAGCACCCCGGTGGGGTCGTCGGGCTGTCCCATCAGCCGCAGGGCCGCGCCGTTGCACCACACCAGGTGGAGGTCGATGTTCTGCACCACGACCGGCGTCGTGGGTGCCACCCGGTCGAGCAGGATCCGGTGCGGCACGTCGGGCCAGGTGGCCGAGCGCATCCGCCGGCAGACCAGCAGGTCCTGGTCCTCGGCCCCGGGGCGCGCGTCCAGGGCCTCGCGGACGCGCGTTGCCGCATCGCGGGCCGATGTCGCGGTCACCAGGTCGAGTTGTCCGCGGGCCAGCGACCACTGCGTCAGGTGGGCGTGCATGTCCCACAGCCCGGGCAGGAGCGTGCGCCCGGCCAGGTCGACGTCGGCCACGTCGACCCGCCCCGGCATCGTGCCGGCCGGGCGCACGGCCGCGATCCGGCCGTCCCCGACGACCACGTCCACCAGCGCGGCATCGCCGGGGAACCGGGCGTCGCGCAGCACCAGCAGGTCGTCCACGCCAGCTCCCGTCGTCGAGGTCGCGGCGAGGCTAACCCCCGCAGCGCGTCGGTCGGGACCAGTCCGGCCGGGTCGGCCCCCGCGACGATCGGGTATCGGCCGCGACCGGGCGCAGACGTAGGCTGGGCCGACCCGCCCCACCAACCCGCCCCGAGGACGTGCCATCACCGATCAGCCGCACGTGCCGGTCCGGGTCGCCATCGGCATGGGGACCAACGTGGGCGACCGGCTCGCCACGATCGAGGCCGCCCTGTGGACGCTCGACGAGGCGGACGAGATCGCGGTCGCGGACGTCTCCGGGGTGTGGGAGACTGCCCCGTGGGGCGGTGTGGACCAGGCCTCCTACCTCAACGCCGTCGCCCTGGCCGACACCACGCTGTCGCCACACGCGCTGCTGGCCGACCTCCAGGCCACCGAGGCCGCGTTCGGGCGCGATCGCCCGCGCGAGGTCCGCTGGGGGCCGCGCACGCTCGACCTCGACATCCTGCTCTACGGGGACCTCGAACTGGCCGAGGACGACCTCGTGATCCCGCACCCGCGCCTGGTCGAACGGGCCTTCGTGCTCGTGCCGCTGCTGGAGGTGCTCCCCGGGGGGACGCTCCCGGACGGCACGCGGTTGACCGCCGCCATGACCGCCCTGGCTCCGGTCGAGGGGATCGACCTGCACGTGCGGCTGGCCGACCATCCCGGCCGCCGGCACCTGCAGCGCCCGGACGGTCCGTCCGGTGGGGCGGCCTGGCTCGCGGCGGACGGCGACGGACGGGGCGACGGACGGGGCGACGGACGGGGCGCGAGCGAGGTCTGACGTCCGCAGGTCGTCGGAACGGCGGGTCCCGGGCGATCCGGGGTCGCAGGGTCCGGTCGGCGTGCGGCGCTCTCAGCCGTTGGCGCGAAGGACCTCGGGGCCGTTGACGGCCGGGTCGCCGTTGTTGGGTTCGGCGGTGATGACGACCGTGGGGAAGTCGGTGGGGACCACGGCGGCGTGCAGCACGACGGCGGTGGTCCCGTCCGCGTCCGGGTGGAAGGTGCCGGCCGAGATCCGGTTGGGGCTGTCGGGCGAGTCGCCCGGTCCCACGAACCACAGTTCGTAGATGCCGCCGTCGGGCAGGATCGGCAGCGTGTCCGAGGTCAGGTCGACGGCCCGTCCGCTACCGAGGCGGCGCACGGTCACCGCCGCGGAGGTGTCGTCTGCCGGCGCGACCAGCCGGGCCTGCAGTTCGAGTTCACCGGCGTCACCGGCACCGAGGTTCGTGCCCAGTACGAATGCGACCAGCGCCACCGCGGCGACCGCC
>JAGXFT010000137.1 GCA_024637135.1 Nitriliruptorales bacterium
CCTCGCTGAAGCAGCTCTAGCCGACGTTCGAATTCGCGATGGCTTGCAGGAACTGCTTGTTGCTGCGGGTGGCTCGGAGCTTGTCGATCAGCAGTTCCAGGGCGGCGCCGGTGTCCATCTGGGCCAGCAGGCGCCGGAGCTTCCAGATGACCTCCAGCTCGCCCTTGGTCAGCAGGAGTTCCTCGCGCCGGGTGCCGGACTGCTGGACGTCGATGGCGGGGAAGATCCGCTTCTGCTCCATGCGGCGGTCCAGGCGCAGCTCCATGTTTCCGGTGCCCTTGAACTCCTCGAAGATGACCTCGTCCATCTTGGACCCGGTCTCGATCAGCGCGCTGGCCAGGATGGTCAGCGAACCGCCGTCCTCGATGTTGCGGGCGGCGCCGAAGAAGCGCTTCGGCGGGTACAGCGCGGCCGAGTCGATACCACCGGACAGGATCCGTCCGCTGGCCGGGGCGGCGAGGTTGTACGCACGGCCCAGGCGCGTGATCGAGTCCAGCAGGATCACCACGTCCTTGCCGCGCTCGACCAGCCGCTGGGCGCGCTCGCTGGTGAGCTCCGCGACCTGGGTGTGGTCGTCGGCGGGGCGGTCGAAGGTGGACGAGATGACCTCGCCATTGACGGAGCGCTGGAAGTCCGTGACCTCCTCCGGACGCTCGTCGACCAGGACCACCATGACGTGGACCTCGGGGTTGTTGGTCTCGATGGCCTGCGCGAGTTGCTTGAGGATCGTGGTCTTGCCGGCCTTGGGCGGCGACACGATCAGGCCACGCTGGCCCTTCCCGATGGGCGACATCATGTCCATGATGCGCATCGAGATCGGGGCCTTCTCCTCGGTCTCGAGCCGCAGCCGCTGGTTCGGGAACAGCGGCGTGAGGTCCTTGAACTGGGGACGGGTCAGTTGCTTGTGGTCCTCGGCCGGGATGCCCTCGATCTCGTCGACGCGGGCAAGTGCCGGGAACTTGTCGTTGCCGCGGTTGTTCGCGCGGACGGGACCCTTGACCAGGTCGCCGCGACGGAGGTTGAACCGACGCACGTAGGACTGGCTGACGTAGACGTCGCGGTCGCCGGTGAGGTAACTGGTGACCCGCAGGAAGCCGTAGCCCTCGGGCAGCAGGTCGAGCACGCCCTCGCGCACCTCCAGGCTGGACAGGTCCTCGTTGCCCCCGCCGCCGCCCCCGCCCTTGTTGGACTGGTTCCCCTGGTTCCCCTGATTGCCTTGGTTGCCCTGGTTCTTGCCGCGACGGCGGTTCTTGCGGCGACGGCTGCCGCCACCCCCGCCACTGTTGCCGCCACCGCTGTCCTTGGAAGAGCTGCCCTTGCTGATGTCGTCGTCCTTGTCGCGGTCCTGGGAATCGTCGGAGCGGTCGTCGGACCGTCCTGTCGTGCTGCTGCCGTCCCGGGCGGTGTCGCCGCCCCGGGCGGTGTCGCCGTCCGACGTGTCGTCGTTCGACTGCTCGCTCGACGGACCCCGCCGCCGGCTGCGGGCGCGTGCCCGTGTCGCGGCTGCCTCGCGATGGTCGATCGCCTTCGGCCGCTCGCGTTCCGAGCTGCCGGCACCGGCGTCATCGTCGGACTTGGCGGTCGCGAGATCGTCGGTGTCGTTGCTCGAGGGCTCGTCAGCCGTGGTCGACGACGTGTCGTCGGTTTCCGGCGTCGCCGCCCCGTCGGCGGAGGAGCCGTTGCTGGAACGGCCCGTGGCGGGCGCCTGGTTCGTGGCGGTGGCGTCGTCGGTGTCGTCGGCGGCCCGAGAAGCACCGTCGTCGGACGATGCCGCACCGTTGCCGTTGGCGGCCGCGGGGGCGTCGGTTCCGATGATGAGGTCGACGAGGTCGGCCTTGCGCAAGCGGGTGTAGCCCTTCAGTTCGAGCGTGGAGGCGATCGCGCGCAGTTCGGCGAGCGCCTTCTTCTCCAGCAGGGAGCGGTCCATTGAATGCTGGTCCTTGGGTCAGGCCAGGGTGGCTGGCCATGGTCACGAAATCGCAACCCGGTCGCAGGAGCGACCGATCGGGAGTGGTGTCGGGGTCCGCGGGCTCCAGAAGGAATCCCGTCGACCGGCGGTCACCGGATGGTCTTGGGGTGGTCAAGGCACGCAGTCGGGCGTGGGGCTGGACGGTCCGGTCCGTTCGTCACCCGAGGGCGACTGACGAGACAGGGACGCTGTGCAGCATGGCCCCGCGAAATGCCGGTCACCACGTGGGTGGCGGCGCGATCAGCCGGTTGACGATCCCGACGGCCGGCGGTGGACGGTCCGGTATGTCACCGGGCGAAGCCACGTGAGGGCCGGGAGAACCCGCGACCGATCGGTGCGGGAGACGATGATGATGATACTCGACCGACCACCGTGACGGCAACAACGTTCGGTCGATCCTGTCGCATTCCCGCTTCCGCGAGATTTGTCGGCGGGGATGGCGCCGGGATGTCGAGGCGCCGTCGACGACCAGGTCGCTCCGCAGGTCAGCCGGTCGGGGTCGGGACGTCCGGGCACACCACCGCACCACGTCGGTCCCAGTCCAGCGTGCGCACGTCCACCTCGACCCCACTGTCGACGCCGGCCCGACGGGCGATGTCGATGGCCTGCTCCACGACGTCGGGCCGCCGCTCGACGAACGCCGCGACCGAGGGCCCGGCGCCCGACAGCACGGCGAAGACCCCCGCGGACCGCCACGCGTGGACCAGCGCCTGCGACACCGGGGTCGCGGCCAGGCGTCCCGGCTCGTGGTAGACGTCACCCGCCAACCCGGCGTCCAGCGGCCAGGTCCCCACCAGTCCACCCACGACGTGGGCGAGCCGCGCCCCCTGGCTGACCAGGTCGGCGGTCGACACGCCATCCGGGAGCACGCCACGGGACTCGTCGGTCCGGCTGCGCACGGACGGCACCGCGACGACCGTGACCAGTCCGGCAGCGGGCTGGGCCCGGCGGACGACCAGCCGACCCGACGCGGTGCGCCCCGCGGTGACCAGCCCGCCGACGATGGCCGGGGCGACGTTGTCGGGATGGCCCTCGATGTCGGTCGCCACCTCGACCAGGTCGTCGTCGGCGATCGGTCCACCCGCCAGCGCCCGGGCCAGGCTCAGCCCGGCCACGATCGCCGCCGACGACGAGCCCAGGCCACGTTCCAGCGGGATGTCGTTGCGCGACTCCAGCCGCAGGTCGGGCACGGGATGGCCCAGTGCGTCACACCCCTGGACGAGGCTGCGCCAGACCAGGTTGTCGTCGTCGGTGGCGAGCAGGTCGGCGCCCTCGCCGCTCGTGGCCACGCGCGGGCCGTCGGTGCGGTCGCCGGTGCGTACGACCAGGTGCCGGTCCAGCGCCACGCCCAACGAGTCGAAGCCCGGCCCCAGGTTGGCACTGGTCGCCGGCACGCGAACGATGAGGGCCATGCCTGCTCCGGACGGGATCGGGTCGGCGAGGCAGCGTACGGGCCGCCGTTGCACGGCCGCGGTCGGTCGGGCTCGGGCGCGCCGGCGCGGACACACGAACGCACCGGCCATGGATGGCCGGTGCGTTCGGTCCCGGACGGGTCGAGGGGGGGTCGATCCGCCCGGGACGGTGCTCAGTTGGCGATGCCGCCACACAGGACCGGGATGGTGCCCTCCAGCGGGAAGGCGTCACCGAGCGAGCTCGGGCCGGCCTCGAAGTCGTAGGCGCCGTTGCCGTTGATGTCGATGCCGTGCACGACGACCTGGACGGTGCCGGCCTCGGCGTAGGCGTCGGCGCTCACGCGGATGTTGCGCTGGTAGTACAGGTTGCCGTCGGCGTCCGCGGTGGCGAAGCGGGTCAGGGCCAGCGCGCTGTCGGGGCTGGTGTCACCGGTGCTGGTCAGCGAGGTCAGGATGCCGCCGTAGAACGGCACGCCCTCGAGCACGCTCACGAAGCCGTCACCGTCGGTGTCGGCCGACGGGCCCGGGCAGCCGTTGTCGGTGCCCTCGACCACGCCGTGCAGGTGCATCGCGTGGGGCACGTTGGGTGCCAGGCCGCTGGCCTCGACGGTGACCTGCACCTTGCCGTTCGGGAGCTGCTTGACCCGGGTGCTGCCGTCCGCCTGGCTGTTCGCGACGGAGTCGGCCTGCACCGGGTTGAGGTCGTAGCTGTAGGTCGCGACCTTGGGCGACGGGTTGGTGTCGTGTCCGGCGGACGCCACGCCGGCGAGGCCGACGGTGGCTGCCACGGCCACGATGGTCATCATTGACTTGCGCATGTGTACTTCTCCTGGTCTTGCCCCCCGGGCTTTTCCCGGCGATCCAACGGTGGTTCGCACCGATGGCCGGGGCGGATTGGTCAGGAGTCCCACCAATCCGGGACGTCGGACCCAGACGCTCTGCGCGCCATGGACCGACGGGTCAGTCGCGGCGCCCCTCGGACTCGACCCGCAACACGTTGGCGACCGCGAGCACGCCACCGGTGGCCTCCAGCGCGTCGACGGTGGCGCGCAGGTTGCCCTCGCGGGCGCGGTGGGTGATCAGCACGAGTTGCGCGTGGTCGGCGTCGCCCTCCTGCCACACCTGCGCGATCGAGACGGCGTGCTCGCCGAAGGTGTTGGCGACCGCGGCCAGCACCCCGGGCCGGTCCTCGACGTCGAGCAACAGGTAGTACTGGGTGATGAGGTCCTCCATGGGACGCACCTGGGCGGCCCGGTGGGTGGACTCGATCGGACCACGCACCGTCTGCAGCAGGTTTCGCACGGCGTCCACGACGTCGCCCAGCACGGCCGAGCCGGTCGGCTCGCCGCCCGCGCCCGGCCCGTAGAACATCAACTCGCCGGCCCCGTCGGCCTCCACGAAGATGGCGTTGTAGGCCAACCGCACGCTGGCCAGCGGGTGGGTGGTGGGCAGGAAGGTCGGGTGCACGCGCACGGCGACCTGGCCGTCCACCTCCGAGGCGATCCCCACCAACTTGACGACGTAGCCCAGTCGGCGTGCCACCTCGATGTCGGTGGCGGTGACTCGTTCGATGCCCTCGCGGTAGACGTCGCCGTCGACCACGGCCGAGTCGAACGCCAGCGACGCCAGGATCGCGGTCTTCGCGGCGGCGTCGTGGCCGCCGGTGTCGGCCGACGGGTCGGGCTTCTCGGCGTAGCCCAGGTCCTGGGCGTCGGCGAGCACGTCGTCGTAGGACGCGCCCTCCTCGGTCATGCGGGTCAGGATGTAGTTCGTGGTCCCGTTGAGGATGCCGATGACCCGGCGGATGTGGTCGCCGGCCAACGACTCCTTGAGCGGACGGATGATCGGGATCGCGCCGGCGACCGCGGCCTCGTACATCAGGTCCACGCCGGCCTCGGCCGCGATCGCCAGCAGGTCGGGCCCTTCGTGCGCGATCAGTTGCTTGTTGGCCGTGACGACCGGCTTGCCGTGGCGCAGCGCCGTGCGCACCAGTTGTCCGGCGACGTCACGTCCGCCCATCACCTCCACCACCAGGTCGACGTCGTCGTCGATCACGACCGACTCGGCGTCGTCGGTGAACACGGCCGGGTCCAGTGGGAGCCCACGGTCCCGATCGAGGTCCCGCACGGCGATCCGGGTGATCTCGAGGTGGGCACCGGCGCGGGCAGCGATGTCGATCCCGGCGCGGTCGAGGATCGTGGCGACGCCGCTGCCGACGACGCCGCACCCCAGCATGCCGATCCGGACGGTCTCCATCGCGGTTGCACTCCGGGTCGCGGGTGGGCCGGCGAGGGGGATCGCCGTGGGTCCGTGGTCGTCGGGTCGGGCCGTCGGGTCGGATCCGTCGGCCCGCGGCACGACCGCCGGGGCGCAGGCTATCGGCGTGCAGTCGGGACTCCCGCGGGCTCGGCCGTCAGCGGCCTGCCACGGTCACTGGCAGGCCAGGATCCCGGCCGGCTTCACGATCGGGCGTTCGAGGCGACGCACCTCGCCACTGTCGGCGACCAGGTACGCGAACTCGTCGGCGTCGTCGCCCAGCCACACCTGCTGGTGGGCCGTGTGGAAGCCGGTGTCGGTGGCATCGTCGGGAACCTCGTCGACCAGGTCGTCACGGGTGATGCCCAGTTCCTCGAGTTGGCCGTCGGGGTCCCACACGTACTGGCGCAGGTCGCTGCTGTCGGTGACCTCGGTGTCCAGTGGCCACGGCACGTGCAGCAGGCTGGCTCGTTCCCAGTCGCAGTGGTCGGACCCGGCGATGAGGTTGATCCCGTTGCGGGTGTCGGCCGCCGTGCCGTCCGGCCGGGTCCAGTCCGGCCCCGGGAAGGCCACGCCGAACTCGTCGCCGGCGTCGGTCGCGGCCGGGGTCGGTGATCGGACCTCGACCCACCACGACGCATCGCCCTTCGCACCGGTGATCGCGATCCGCCACGGCCCCGGGCCGGCCACCTCCCAGTCCACCGCTGCGCCGTCATCTGCGGGCTCGACCGGCCCGAGCACCACGACATCTTCGTCGAACGCCTGGACGGTGACCTCGTCGGGGACCACCGACAGCACCACGGTGACAACCGTCCCCGGTGCCACGTCGACCCGCGGGACGTCGTCGCGGAGGTTGGCCGGCAACCCGTCCACGCACAACCCGTCCCAGCAGGACGAGGCCGCGGCCAGTTCCGTGCGTTCGCCGTCCACCTCGACCCACGCCATCGGGACCTCGGCCGGCGCCAGCGGTTCGCCGTCGCTGCCCGTGGCCGGACCGGGCGGCTCGGTGGTCGTGGGCGGCGGCGTCGCGGTGGGCGCGGACGGCGTCGAGGACGCCACGCCGGTCGGGGCGTCGACGATCGGGTCGGTGGTGCGGGCGCAGGCGGACAGGAGCAGGGCTCCCACGAGCCCGATCGCGAGTTGGACGGCCAGGAGGCGTCGTCGGCGTCGAGTCATGGAAGCCCTGCCGGTTGCGGGGGCGGTCGCGGGTCGGACGTCGCGTGACCGCCCGGGGTTGCACCGACCTCGCGGTGCCGGCGGGGTCGGCCCGGGGCCCACGATCCCCGGCCGTCCACGAGGGCATCGGCTGGTCGTCATGGACGCGCCGGATGGCTGATGCTGACGTCGGTCGCCACCGTCGCGAAGCCCAGTCGTTCGTAGAGGTGGCGCGCCGACCCGTCCGCATCCGCACGGATGACGATCCCGTGGTCGGGGTGGTCGGCGAGGTGCTGGCGCAGCGCGTGGACGACCAGTGCCGACGCCAGCCCGCGGCCACGGTGGAGCGGATGGGTGATGACGTCCTCGACGATCGCCAGCGAGTGCCGGTCGTGCATCAGGCTCACCCGGCTGGCCGGGATCCCCATCACGTAGGCGACCCAGATGTCGCAGCGACGCGCCACCACCAGGTCGAGTTGCTGGGCGCTGTGCCAGCGCCAGTAGTCGACGTCGGTTCCCCATCCGGCCTGGAGGTACAGCGCGCGGGATCCCGACAGCACCTTGTCGTCCGCGCCGGACCGGATGTCGAGGTCGTCCGGGTCGCGCGCGTCGACGGCCGCGAGTGCTGCCACGCGGTCGGTCGGCCGCTCCGCGAGGTCGGGTCGCCACACCATCGCCGACACCAACTCCACCCCGGCATCGGTGGGCAGGTCGTCGGGTGCCGCCGCCGGCGGGTCGGTCCCGGCCAGGTCGCCGGCCACCTCCCAGCACACGAACGCGCGATCCACGCCCGGGATCGCACCCACGGTGCGGCGATGTCGGTCGAGCCACGGTTGGACCGCGGTCGGCGGTTCGTGGAGGTGCAGCGCGTTGCCCGAGAAGTGGTCGGGACGGGTGGGCGTGCGCAGGGCGACGTGGTCCGACGCGGTCGTCACCATCACGGCCGGACCATGCCCCAGCCGTTCGGCGGCCAGTCCGATGCCACCCCGGACGGCTCCCGTGGCGCGGACCGTGGGCATCGTCGGTGTCCTCGGTTCGGGCCGGCGGCGGCGACAGATGCCCCTCGCCGGGCCGGCGTGTCGGGCGGTCGTCGCCAGCCTAGGTGGCGCGGGTCGGCGCCGGCTCGGCCGAGACCGGCGGCGACGGTCGGCGAGGGGCTGCCTCCCGCTCGGCAGCCGTGACCCGCGTCGGATCGGGACGGGACCGGGGGCCCGTGGGCACCCCGCCGGGCAGATCTACGCTGCATGCGCGACCGCCCCCGCGTCCGCATGTCCATCTCACCTCGACCCACCTCGACCCACCTCGACACCGACCCACCGGAGCCGATGTGCGCCTCCGAACGATCGTGCCGACCGCCCTGGTGGCGTTCACCCTCACCGCCTGTGGCGCCCTGGGTGACACCGGTGCCGACCAGGCCCGCCCGGTCCCCGACGGATCGACGCTCGAACTGCTGCCCCCGACCCCCAGCCCGTCGGGGACCGCCGGACCAGCGGCACCGACCGACGATGCCGACGCCAGCGAAACCTCGGTCGACGGAGCCACGCCCGGCAGCGCGGCCGACGTGGCCGCGTTCGCCTAGCGCCTCCAACGGGGCGTCGCCGACACCACGGGCGCCCGGTCGCACACGGAGCAGGACGTCGGCGGGGTCACCATCACCACCGACTCGATCACGGACCGCACGGTCGACCCGCCGGCCCTGGACGTGACGGTGTCGGCTCCGGACGGTGCCGACCAGCGCATCCTCTTCGTGGACGGGGCGATCTACAGCACGGGCGGCGAACTGCCGCTCGAACCCGGGCGCTGGATGGTGTCCGACCCCGACGACCTGGACGACCCGTACGGCCAGTTCTTCGGGCAGTTGCTGGAGGCGACCCAGCTGACCTCGACGGCCAGGGCGTTCACCGACGTCACGAACTCGGTGACGTTCATCGGCACCGAGACCGTCGACGGTGACGCCCGCCACCACTACGAACTGGCCATCGACGCGGGCGAGTCCGCCGCGCTCTACGCCGACGAGGACTTCGACCAGACCGCGACCGACCTGCTGGTCGGCACGATCACCCAGGACGTCTGGCTCGACGACCAGGACCGGGTCCGGATCCTGCACCAGGCAACCGGCGGGATGACCCTGACGGTCACCAACGACGGCTACGACGAGGTCTTCACGCTCGAGGCCCCGGACCCCGCCGACGTCATCCCGTTCGCCGACCTCGCCGCCGACTTCGGGGGCTGACCCCACTCGCCCGGCCTCGTCGGTCGGCGACCCGTCCGCCCCTGCCCCGACCCCAGGCCCTTCCGCCCGGACAGCGCACGGCCCGAACGGCCCCGCCCCGACCAGCCTCCAACCCGAGGCCCTTCCACCCGGACACCGCACGGCCCGAACGGCCCCGCCCCCGGCCAGCCTCCACCCCGAGGCCCTTCCACCCGGACACCACCCGGGCGGAACGGCCTCCTGCTGTCGGTCGGCCGTGGCGTCGGCGTATCCTGCGGCCTCGCCGCCGACGGAACCGTGGATGACCGACTTCGACCTGGGCCTGTTGCCCGACCACGCCGCCGTCGACGACGACGGGATGCTGTCGATCGCGGGTTGCCGGGTCGATGACCTGGCGGCGCGCCACGGCACCCCGCTGTTCGTCTACGACGAGGAGCACGTCCGCGCGCGCTGCCGGGAGGCGACCACCGCGTTCGGCGACGGCGGTGCGGTCTATGCCTCCAAGGCGTTCCTGTGTCGGGCGATGGGGCGCCTGGCCCACGACGAAGGCATGCTGCTGGACGTCGCGTCCGGGGGCGAACTCCACGTGGTGCTGGCGGCGGGCGTGCCGGCCGACCGCTGCGTCCTGCACGGCAACAACAAGTCGGTCGAGGTGTTGCGCCGTGCGATCGAGGTGGGCGTGGCGTTCGTCGTGGTCGACAGCTTCGACGAGTTGGACCGCCTGGACGCGTTGGCGGACGCCGGCGTCGTCGGACCGGACGGCCACGCCCCGGCGATCCTGCTGCGGATCACGCCCGGGGTCCACGCCCACACCCACGAGTTCATCGCGACCGGCCAGGACGACTCGAAGTTCGGCTTCAACCTGGCCAACGGCGACGCCGACCGCGCCGTCGACCGGGCCCGGAGGTCCGCTTCGGTCGACCTGGTCGGGCTGCACTGCCACATCGGCTCCAACGTGTTCGCGGCCGAGTCGTTCGCTCGCGCCGCCGAGGTCATGGCCGCCTTCGCCGTGCCGCTGGACCTGCCCGAACTCGTGCTCGGAGGGGGGTTGGGCGTGCCGTACGTCACCGGTGAGGAGGCCCCGTCGATCGCCGACTGGGCGCGCGTCCTGCTCGGTGCCTGTGCTGATCTCGATGTCAAGTCGAGGGTGAGAGTCGAGCCCGGCCGGGCGATCGTGGCGTCCGCGGCGGTGACGGTCTACACCGTGGGGACCATCAAGGAGATTCCGGGCGTGCGGACCTACGTCTCGGTGGACGGTGGGATGAGCGACAACCCTCGGCCGGTGCTGTACGGGTCCGGCTACGAGGCGATCCTGGCGCGGGCGCCGGGCGCCGACCGGCCGACCGCCGCCCGCGTGGTGGGCAAGCACTGCGAGTCCGGGGACGTGCTGTTGTACGAGGCCACCCTGCCCGCCGACCTCGCCGTCGGGGACCTGCTGGTCACCCCCGTGACGGGCGCCTACGGGCACTCCATGGGTTCGAACTACAACAAGTTGCGTCGCCCGCCGGTGGTGTTCGTCCGCGACGGCGTCGACCGCGTCGTCGTCCGCCGCGAGACCCACGACGACCTC
>JAGXFT010000138.1 GCA_024637135.1 Nitriliruptorales bacterium
CCGAGGCGGCGCACGGTCACCGCCGCGGAGGTGTCGTCTGCCGGCGCGACCAGCCGGGCCTGCAGTTCGAGTTCACCGGCGTCACCGGCACCGAGGTTCGTGCCCAGTACGAATGCGACCAGCGCCACCGCGGCGACCGCCACTGCGGCCACCGGACGGAGCCAGCGCGAGGTGTCGCGGCGTGCGCGTCCGGCGCCGGGGCGGGTGTCGTCGTCACGGACCGGCGGTCGGTCGGTGTCCGGTGCGGTCGGGGCTGAGGTCGGGGGTGCGGTCGGGACCTCGGAGTCGGCGGGCGCGCCGGCCGGTGGCGTGGTGGCGTCGACCACGGGCCGGTGGGGCGTGGTGTCGATCGGCGGCTGCGGGGTCTCCCGGGGAACCGACCGGGGTGCCGATCGGGGAGCCGACTGGGGTGCCGACGCGGAGGTGTCGCGCCTCGGGCCGACATCTGGCCCGGTGGTCGGTGGCCGGGGTGTCGCGGGCATCGACGACGTCGGCGGGACCAGGTCCGTGCGGGTGAGGTCCGCGGCGGTCAGGCCCTCGGGAGGGATGACGGGTGTCGGATGGGCCTCGGCATCGATGGCCGCGACGATGCGGTCGGCGAGGTCGGGCGACGGCTCCGGGTCGGGCCCGGCCGCCAGCACCCATTCGGCCGTGTCGCGCAGGTCGTCGAGCTCGGCACGACAGGTGTCGCAGACCGCGAGGTGTCGACCGGTGCGGTCGTGCTCGTCGGGTTCGAGGTCGCCCAGCAGCCAGCCGGCGACGTCCACGTGTGGAAGGTTGCGGTCAGCCATCCAGACCACGCTCCTCCAGGTGGGCTCGCAGTTCACGCAGCGCGTGGAAGCGACGGGACTTGGCCGTGCCCACGGGTACGCCCACGTGCTCCGCCACCTCGCGCACGGTCAGGCCGAGTTCCAGTTGCAGGGACAGGACTTCCCGATGCGCGGCGGTCAGGTGGGCGAGTGCGGCCCGGACCTCCATGCCCAGCAGGGACTGGTCGTGGGTGTCGTCCTGGTGCGGACGATCGGGCAGGTCACGGTTGGCGACGACCGGTCGGGCGGATGCCCGGCGGTGCAGGTCGATCGCGGATCGACGGGCGAGCAGGAACAGGAACGACGTGACCGTCGACAGTGACGGGTCGAACCGTTCGGCGCTGCGCCAGAGTCGCACGAACACGTCCTGCACCAGTTCCTCGGCGAGGCGTTCGTCGTGGAGTCGTTGCAACGCGAACCCGAACAGCCGTCGCCCGTAGCGATCGTAGAGTTCGCGCACCGCGGCGTCGGTGTCACCGGCGGCCACGCGTGCCACCAGGTCCGCGTCGGACGCGGCCTGGTCGCGGTGCTGGCTCGCTGTGTCCACGGTGTCCGGTCGGGTCGGTCGGCCCCCCTGGGAAGGCGATTGGAAACGATACCGGCCGAGCCGGCCATGGCTCGGCCGAGCGCGGCACGGTGGTGGCCGAGGCACCGCCGCACCCACGGCCGACCGCAACGGTCGGGCTGCGGGTGCGGCGGTGACCATCCTCAGCCCACCGGGACGGGGGTGCCGTCCACGGTGGAGGTGCCGCCGTCGTTGAACACGTCCGGCCCGGTCGGGGCGACGTTGCGGCCGATGACCGTGGTGCGCACTGTCATCGTGCCCGTGGACGAGTCCACAGCCCACCACCTTCGTTGGCTGCGGTGTTGGCGACCACCCGCGAGCGGGTGATGTCGACCGTGCCAGCACCGGTGAGGTGCAGGCCGCCGTCGTTGCCCGGAGCGTCCCCGGTGGTGTTGCCCACCAGGTCGACGCGGTCGAGGTCGGTGGTGCCGACGTTGGCCTCGATGCCGCCACCTGCGCGGTCGGAGGTGGTGTTCGTGATCGCGATGTCGTTCACGTCCAACTCGCCCATGTTGTTGAGGATGCCGCCACGGGAACCGGCGGCACCGTCGGCGACGTTGCCTTCGATGGTCGAGCCGTCCACGGTCAGCGAGCCGCCGGCGTGCGCGGAGCGAGCAGCGGCGGTTGGCGTCGCGGCACCGTCCGTCGCCGGGGTTGGCGTCGGCGGTGTCCCGGGTCGTGGTGACACGCAGGCGCAGGGTGCGACGCTTGGCGGCCTTGGAGGGCGTGTGCTTGTCGGTCCCTCGCGTGTCCTTCGCGTTCGTGTCGGCCTTGTCGCGATCGTTGCTGGAGCCGCGCGACAGGGCAGCCGCCCAGGCGTCGAGGTTGACCTTGAGGTCCGCGCTGCCGGACGAGGTCCGCTCGAGGGTCCGGAAGTCGATGCCCCACGCGTTGTCGGCTCGGGCGACGACGAACGGGAACTGGATCGCGAGTCGGCGCCGGCGATGGGATGGTCCTCGGTCTGCGGGGTCGTTGGCAGTGAGGTGTTCGCACGCCCCCCGCCAACGGTTCATCGCTCTCCGTGCAGGGGCGCCACGTGGCGGTGCGTCGAGCCACGGCCAGTTGGGTCCCCGGTCCCGGTCGCGGACCCGGACGGCCCACGCCGGCTGCTCCCTCGGACGGGAACCCGCAGGACGACGACGAGCCCGTGGCCACGGAGTTCCCCTCACCCCTGCCAGGACGGCATCAGCGTCAGCGACCTGTTGGCGGCCGGGGACCTGCAGGTCGGTGAACACCTGACCTCGACGATGCCACCCACCAAGCGACCGCGACGGTCAAGGCCGATGGCACTCCCGTGCAGTTCTGGCACGGGAGTGCTGTCGAGCAGTGAGCCGATCGCACCAGGTGTCGACGCCTCCGAGCGCGACGCCACTGGAACCTGAGCGTTGCCCGCGCGGGAGGGGCGGCCCCGATCCGGCAACGTCTGGCTCGGTGTCCACAGGTGGACATGGCGATGGCCTGAATGTCACACCGGTCTCGTACGTTCATGGCATGACGAGGTACTTGAACTCCACTCCCGACGGTGACCCGGACGAGCGGTCCGCCGCGACCTCGGAGACTGGGCCCGTGGTTCGCGTGGGCCCGGCCACCTCGGTGCATGCCGGACCGGGTGACCCACTCGGTGGGCGGCTGCGCGAGATGGCCGAACTCTTCGGGGGCCGAGACCGGATGATGGGCCGCGCGGCGATGCTGCTGGTCGAGGTCCGCGACGCCGACGGGATTCACGACCGGCTGGGTGGAATGACGTTGCAGGTGTGGCTCGAACACGTCTGTCGCATCCCGGGTACCGACGCGCGTGCGCTGCTGCGTGCCGCCGACGTACTGGAGCGGATGCCGTCGCTGCTGGTGGGGTTGTGCGACGGGTGGGTGTCATGGCTCCAGGTGGCGGCCATCTGCCGGGCTGCTCGCCGGATCGCTGTCTCCCGACTGACGGAACTCGACGATCTGGTGTCGGCGGCGATGATCGACATGGGGTCGTTCGAACCCGATGCGATCGTTGAGGACGTGTGGCAGTGGGTCGACGCTGCGCAACCGTCGCGTCTGGAGCGTGCCGAGAAGGCCGCCGAGCAGGCACAGTTCGTGTCGTTGCAGCCGCGGCTGTTCGGGGGCGGATCCTTCGTCGGTGACCTCGGGACAGTCGGATTCGCCACGTTCGCCGAGGCCTTGGACGCCGGCCTGCTGCCGCCGTCCATGGCGCCCGAGGATCTCGCCCAGCTGGACGCCGACGAGGTCGACGACCTGTTCGACAGCCTCGATGACCAGCGCCGTTCACACACTCGCCTGCACGGCGCCCAGATGGCGCGCCGGCTGGTGGACCTGTGTGAACGGTCCCTGGCAGGTTCGGTCACCGAGGCGGACGCACCACGAGCGCGGCCCCTGCTGCTGGCCACCATCGGCCTCGAGGCCCTCCTGGACGCCACGCGGACCCCCGGCTGGTTGCTGCACACCCTGGCGGGCGGGCGGATGAAGGTCTCCGCCGGCGCGCTCCAGCGGCTGGTCGACGACCGTGGCGCCGACCTGCGTGGCGTCGTGCTCGACGACTGCGGCGAGGTGGTTGGCGTCGGGCGCCGCACCCAGGTCCCACCGCAGTGGCTGCGCCAGGCCATCTGGACGCGTGACCTGGCCGTGCGTGACCCCGACGGGTCGTGCCCGGTCCGTCGCGCCGACCTGGACCACGTCACCGAGTGGCCCGACGGGGCGACCGACGTGGCGAACCTGCACCCGCTCGGGCGCCGGTGGCACAACCACAAGACCTCCAAGGCCTGGACCGTGACCCGCGGCGACGACGGATCCACGACGTGGCGTCACCGACGCCACGGCTGGGTCCTGCGGATCGCTCCGCCTCGTCGCGACCTTGCGACGCGACCGCGGGCCGGCCCTCCGGCCAGTACCGGGCCCGCAGGTCGCCCCGACGACACGGATGGACGAGCAGGTCCGGGAAAGCAACCTCGACTCGCGGGCTGGGCGTGACGGTCGCACCGGCATGACCGTCCGGGTCCCCCGGCCCGCGCCCACCGCCCGTCCGCCCAGCGCTTCCCGACGAACCTGGTTCCGTACCGCCCCCGAACGACGCCCACCGTCGTTCGGGTGGTCGTGCGGTGCCGATGGACGTCGGGATTCTTCCCGACTTCGGCCGCACGGACTGGCGACCGAGCCCGAGGCACGGCCCTCGTGAGGGCCCCGGCTAGGCTGGCGTGCTCCCTCCTCCCACTCTCACCGTCGCAGTCGTGGGATCGTCGTCGTTGCCGATCGGAACCATCCATGTCGTCCTCGCCGGCCGGTGCCGTCGTCGACCCCGCCGTCGCCGCGCGGGTGGCGACGCGGGTCGACCAGGCGCGGGAGCTGTTGGCCGCGACCGTCGCCCGGCGCGAGCGCGAGGTGCTGCGGCTGACCGAGACGGGCGAACCCGACGACGCCCTGGTCGCGCGAACGTTCACCGACTTCCTGCGCCAGGCCGACGAGATGCGTCGCAACGGTGCCGCCCTGGTGGTGGCGACCGCCGCCGGCGGGGACCCCGTGGTGGGTCGCATGGCGGTGCTCGACCACGAAAAGGACGTGGTGCTGGTCCCGTGGCACGCCCCCGTGGGACAGGCCCACCTGCTCGCCCCGGACCGGCTGTTGGCCACCGAGCACCCCGACGGCACGATCGACCTCCATCGGCTGACCGCGGACGACGTGGCACTGGCCGACACCATCCGGGCACGGATGCGGGCTGCGGCCGTGCGCGACCGCATGTCGGATCCGCTGGCGACGCTGACCGCGGAACAGGGCGACGTCCTGTCGATGGTCTCGGCGACCGACGGCGACGTCGTCCTGACCGGTCCACCGGGCAGCGGCAAGTCGGCGATCGTGATGGTGGAACTTGCCCGCCGGTTGCTGTCGTCGGACACGCCGTCGCACTACCGGGTGCTGTTCGTCACCGGCACGACCCGGCTGGCGCGGCGGGCCGAGGCCCTGACCCGCCTGTTGGGGACGGCGTCGGTGACCCCGGTGCCACAGGAACACGTGCTGCGCTTCCTGGGGATCACCGACACGGCGACCCCGGCGGCAGGCCACCAGGACGGGGACCTGGCGTTGCCCCGGGCGCTGGACCGGGCGTTCGCGGCCCGCCGCGACCTGCTTGCCGGTGGTGGGGCGGTGCCGCACCCGCTCGGACGGGTACCGGCCGACGAGATCGACTCGGTGGTCCGGGTCCGGGCGCGCGCCGCCACCCAGTCCTACCGCGACAGCCAGCGCGCGTTGGCCACGGCGATCGCGACCGAGTACCAGCAGTTGGTCCCGGGCGAGCGCTCGCGGGATGCCGCCGACGCTGCCGTGGCGGCGCTTCGCCCGGCCCTGACCCCGTCGCGACTGGTGGCGCTGGCGACCGATGGGACCACGCTGCCGCGACCGATCAAGGCGGCGGCCACCGCCTACGCGCGCCGTCTGGTCGACGGGGCGCCGCGGGCCAACCAGCACGACTGGGACCTGGTCGTCGTGGACGAGTACCAGCGACTCCCCGACATCGTGCTGGCGCTGCTGCGCGCACGGACCGGGACACTGCTGTTGTCGGGCGACCCCCTCCAGTCCTTCGCCGGGGCCGACGCCGCCGACCACCTCGCCACCACGACCCAGGCCACCCTCCGCACCAGCCTGCGGCTGCCGGCCGGAATCGCGGCCTGGATCGACCGCTTCTGGGTCGGCCACGGCCGACCGCCGCCCGGGATCCGTTCGGCCGTGGCCGGCGGGATCCTGGAGGAGGTCGAGGCCAGCGACCCGGCCGCGGTCGACGACTGCGTGGCCGCCGCCCTCGCCGGCGCGGACCCGGGGGTGACGGCCGTGATCGCGCCCGCCGGCCTGGCCCGCACCCGCGACGACTGGCTGGACGCCACCGAGGCCGTCGGCCTGGAGTGGCCCCACGTGGTGCTGGTCGACCCCGAACGGACCTGGCGCGAGGCCGGCCCGGCCGGCGTCTTCATCGGTGCCAGCCGCGCCATCGACCGCCTCACGGTCGTGGCGGACTGACCGGCGGGCTCAGGGCTGTCGGCCGGTCAGGCCCAGCAGCCGGTCCCGCAGCGGGGCGTCGTCGGGAACCGCCACAGCCGGGCCGAAGACGCCGTAGGCGCGGTACTCCTCGGCGCGGGGTCCGAGCATGTCCCACAGGCCCGCCACCAGTTCGTCGGACATTCCCGTGTCTTGTCCCAGCGCACCGGCGAGGTCGTGCACCCGCAGGCCTCGGAAGGCGGTCACGTGGCGGAGGGCCTCGCGCGCCGGGTAGTCGCCATAGGTGAAGTGCACGACACGCTCGTCGAGCTCGTCCTCGGGCAGCTGCTGGACGGCGTCTATCGCCGCGGCGCTCAGCTCGCGGTAGCGCGCCGCCGGGTCGTCACCGAGCAGCTCGCCCCCGAACGGCTCCCCGAAGGCGTCCCAACCCACCTCCTCGACCCGCCGGCCGGCCATCATCGACGGGATCCATGCCTCGTCGTAGGCCTGGTAGTCGATGATCTCGCGCACCGTGAAGGTCCGGTCGCCGAAACTGGGGAAGTCCGGGGGCAACTCCGCCTCCCACTGCGCGTCGTCGATCCGGTCGATGACGTCGGCCAACTCACGGTCGGCGCGGATGAACGTGTCGCGTTCGGACATGGGTGCTCCTGTGTCGTGTCGCCCGCATCGGGTGCGGGCCGTGGGTGGGTGCCGGCTCGGCCCCGGCGTCGGCCACAGGGTTCCACGGATCCCGGACAACAGTTGTCCTCGACTGCGGCTGGCCGAAAGGTCGTCAGCGTCAGCGCAGTCCGACCACCTCACCCGTGTTGGTGCCGACGACGATCGTGCCGTCGACGACGATCGGGATCGACGACATGTAGTTGCCGTCCTCGCCCACCGGCGTGCGCCAGCGTTCGTCGCCGTTGGCCGGGTCGAGGC
>JAGXFT010000139.1 GCA_024637135.1 Nitriliruptorales bacterium
CGGCGGCGCTGGCGCGGTCCAGCGCCTACCTGCGCCAGGACAACGTGGCGACGTCGTGGTCGGTCATCGACGAGGACTCCTTCGAGGGTGGCTTCCTGTCGTCGATGCGGGGCTCGGGTGACGGGTCCGGACGATCCAACATCGTGTTCCTCGACTTCCCGTCCCCGGGCGACTCCCAACGCCATGCGGAGGCCGTGCTGGCCGAAGCCGCCGACGCGAACATGGGCGTGCTCGTGCTGGCCAGCCAGCACGCCGGCCGGCTGGGCGGCCGCGGGGTCATCAACCTGTGGATCCGCGAGCAGGGCCCGGAGTGGGCCGTGAGCACGGACCTCCAGCACTCGAACCTGGCCATCCTGCTGGCCTACAAGTTGCGGCGGAACTGGGGTGGCGACATCAACCTGGTCACCGCCGTGCGCGACGATGCGCAGTTGCACGAGGCGGACGCCTACCTGCACAGCCTGGCCGAGTTGGCGCGACTGCCCGGGCCGCCCGGGGTGCACGTGATCAACCGAGGTTTCGTGGACGCACTCGCGGTCGCGCCGGTCGCCGACGCCAGCATCTTCGCGTTGGCCCCGACCGTGGACTTCGACCGCCTGCGAGCCATCATCGACGGCACCGAGACCCCGTGCGCGTTCGTCCGCGACTCCGGGATCGAGTCCGCCTTCATCTGATGCTCGCGGATGTCGGATGGCTGCGGGTCGTCGCTGCTGTCTGCGGGGGTTCCCGGGTGCTCGGCGGGTCGCGGAGGGACGCGCGCTGGTTGGAATGCCGTTCCGGGACCCGGTTGTCGGGTCGGGTTGTCCGGTGGGGTTGACCAGTCGGGTTGACGGATCGGCTTGACGGATCGGGTTGACGGATCGGGTTGACGGATCGGCTTGACGGATCGGCTTGACGGGCACTGAACAGTTGTTTAGGATACTGAACATGAGTTCAGCCCATGCAGCAGACGCAGCAGGTCACCCAGCAGACGAGGACACGTCCAGCGACGTGGCCGCGGGCACCCAGACCGACGATGGTCCCGGCGACCGGACGGCGCGAGCCCGCATCCGCGACGCCGCCCTGCACCTGTTCGGCGAGCGGGGGTTCCGCTCGGCCACGGTGCGCGACATCGCCGAGCGGGCCGAGGTCTCACCCGCCCTGGTCCTGCACCACTTCGGGTCCAAGCAGGGGCTGCGCGAGGCCGTCGACGAGCACCTCTTGGCCGACATCCGCGCCGGCAAGGTCGCGGCCATGACCGGGAGACTGACCCCCGATGACGCGACCTACCGCCAACAGGCGGCCCAGATGGCGCCGAGGATGGCCTACCTGGCGCGCGCGCTGGCCGAGGACGCCGAGCTCGGGCGCCGGCTGTACGACCGGATGTTCGCGGACGCACTTGCGTACGTGGCCGCCGGCGTCGACGCCGGGGTGCTGCAGGCTGGCGAGGACCACGAGGCGCGGACCGCCGTGTTGCTCAACAACGGCCTGGCGACGATGCTCCTCCAGACGCAGGCCCAACGGGTGCTCGGGATCGACGATCCCGTCGACCTGGCCGTGCGCCTGGCCGGCCCGACCCTGGACCTGTACGTCGACGGCCTGTTTGCCGATGATCGTTTCCGTGCCGCCTGGCGGGCCGAGTCCGACCACGTCGCCGGCGTCGCGGACCCCGACCCTCCGCCGCCACCGGCGACCGAGGACCCCTCGACGTCCTGACCCCAGGTCCCACCGTCGCCCACTCCCACGTCGAGTGTGCTGATCACCCCGGAGTCCTTGGGGCCGAAGCGCTCACTCGACGAGATGCTCACTCGATGTTGGCGTAGGAAGGCACGGCCATGACCACCACTCCTGACACCCCGGCGATCCACACGCGGGGTCTGACCAAGCACTACGACGAGGTCGAGGCCCTCGTCGACCTGGACCTGGAGGTCCGACGAGGCGAGGTGTTCGGCTTCCTGGGACCCAACGGCGCGGGCAAGACCACGACCATCCGCACGTTGCTGGACCTGATCCGGCCGACGTCGGGGACGGCCACGATCCTGGGCCTGGACACCCACGCCGACGCCGTCGAGATCCGGCGCCACATCGGCTACCTGCCGTCCGACCTGTCGCTGTACCCGACGCTGACCGGCCGGGACACGATCACCTACTTCGCCAACCTGCGTGGGGGCGTCGAGTGGTCCCACGTCGAGGAGCTGGCGACCCGGTTCGGTGCCGACCTCGACCGCAAGGTCGGCGAACTGTCCAGCGGCAACCGCCAGAAGGTCGGGTTGATCCAGGCGTTCATGAACCGACCTGGGCTGATCATCATGGACGAGCCGTCGAATGGCTTGGACCCGTTGGTGCAGCAGGAGTTCCAGGACCTCATGCGCGAGACCGCGGCGACCGGTGCGGCCGTCTTCCTGTCCAGCCACACCCTGTCGGAAGTGCAACGTGCCGCCGACCGGGTCGGGATCATCCGCGACGGCCACCTGGTCGACGTCGAGGGCGTGCACGACCTGCGGTCCAAGGCCATCCGCCGCATCGAGTTGGTGTTCGACGCGCCCGTGGGCGGCGACGAGTTCGCCGCCGTCGACGGGGTCCGCGACGTCGAGGTGCGGGACCGGTCGGTGCTGTTGAACTTCGACGGGCACATGGAGGAACTGCTGGCCGCGGCGACCGGGCACCACCACCTGGTGGACATCACCAGCGAGGAGGCCGACCTCGAGGAGATCTTCCTGGCCTACTACCGCGACGCCGACCGCCCCGACGGCGCTCCCGGCGGCGCTCGTCCCGACGATGCACGCCGGGGGGTGGGGGCCTGATGTTGGCCTCGATCTTCACCAAGTCCCTGCGCGACCGCTGGGTCGGGGAGGTGGTCGGTGCCGCCTCGATCGCGTTGCTGCTGGTCTTCACGATGGCGATCTATGCCGACATCGACACGTCGTTCTACTACGAGCTCCCGGCAGCGGTGCTCGACGCGGTCGGCATCAACCCCGACCTCGGTGGGCTGAGCGGGATCGCCTACGGCTCGATCTACAACCTGATGGGCGCCCTGGTCGTGGCGGGCATCGCCATCTCGATCGGCGCCAGCTCGGTGGCGGGCGAGGAACGTGACGGCACCCTGGGCGTCCTGTTGGGCAACCCTCGCAGCCGGACCGATGTGCTGGCCGCCAAGGTCGGGGCGATGGTGCTGCTGACCGTGCTGGGCACTGCGGTGCTGTGGGCGGGCGGGGAACTTGCCCCGGTCGTGCTCGGCGTCGACGCGTCCGGGGTGCGGGTCGGGGCGCTGGCCGTCCACCTGGGCGCCAACGCGGTGTTCTGGGGGATGGTGGCGACGGCCATCGGGGCGTGGACCGGCAACCGCACGGCCGCGTCCGGGGGTGCGGCGGCCGCGATGGTGGGGTCCTACCTCGCCGCCACGTTGCTGCCGTTGTTCCCCGCCGCCGCCGGCGTCGCGCAGGTGGCCCCGTGGTACTGGTTCAGTGGCTCGACGCCCGAGGCCAACGGCATCCACGTCGGCCACCTCGCACTGTTGGTCGGTGGCGCGGTCGTGCTGGGCGTCGTCGCGTGGGTCGGCGTGAACCGACGGGACCTGCGCGACCAACAGGGTCGCGTGACGTTCCTCGACCGCCTGCGGACGCACCCGTTGACCCAGCGCTACGCGGACAGGGTGGCCGGCTCCACCCGGGTGTCGTCGATCACGGCCAAGGCGACGTCGGACCAGCAGGGGTTGCTGGTCATCGTGGCCGGGATCCTGTTCATGCTGTCGTTGTACTACGGCCCGATATACAACCTGCTGCCCCCGGCGTTCACCGAGGCCCTGGCCGGGTTCCCCGACACGCTGATGGCGATGATCGGCCAGGCCGACATGTCGACGGCGGCCGGGTGGCTGCAGGCCGAGTTGTTCTCGCTCACGATCCCGATCGGGATGGTCACCGTGCTGGCGTCGGTGGGGGCGAAGTCGCTGGCCGGGGAGGAGGCCGCCCGGACGATGGAGGTGCTGCTGGCGAACCCGGTCGCTCGTCGACACGTGCTGTTGGCCAAGGCCGGAGCGCTGGTCGTGTACGCCGTCGTCCTGGGCGTGGCCACCTTCGTCGGGGTGACGATCGGGGTGCTGGTCGGCGGCCTGGGCGTGCCGGTGGCCAACCTCGCGGCCGCCACGGCACTCGGGACGCTGCTGGGCCTGGGGCTGGGCGCCGTGGCGTTCGTGGTCGGAGCGGCCACGGGTCGGTCGCGGCCGGCGATCGTGGCCGCCACCGGTGTGGCAGTGCTGTCCTACTTCGCGTGGTCGTTCCTGCCGTTGTCGCCGAGCCTGGCGGGGTGGGCGAACCTGTCCCCGTTCGACTGGTACCTGGGTGGCGACCCGTTGGCCGCGAGCATGCCCTGGGGCGACGCCGCCCTGCTGGTCGGCCTGACCGTCGTGCTGGTCGCCGTCGCGATCCCCCTGTTCGAGCGCCGCGACCTCCGCGGCTGACGGTTCGGCGGGTCGCGACCCGTGTCGGGGGGTCGTGTCGGGGGTCGCACGCCTGCTGGCTCGAGCGCCACGGGCGCGCATGGCGGTCGTCGGTCCGCGACCGATCGCTGGGCGTGTTCGGGTGGCCTTGGCGGTCTGCGGTCCGCAGTCGCCGTCCACGACGACGCCGTAGCCCTTGGCCCGCAGCATCACCTGCGCAGCACGCACGGCCGACCCGGTCGAGCCCTGCCGGACCTGGATCACCAGTCGCGGCCAGGTCTGGGGGCCGACCCAGCCGTCCACCGACAGCCCGCGGCTGGACGGGAAGCTGCGGACGCGCGATGCGGTCCCGGGTCCGTACTGGCCGTCGGCGGTGGTGGCGAACCCGCGAGCGGTCAGCAGGTGCTGGATCGCCTGCACGGTCGAGCCGGATGCGCCCTGTCGCACTTCCGGCCATGACGCGGCCGCGCTGGCGGGAAGGCCGGTCGCGAGCATGGTCAGCACGGCGACCAGGAGTCGAAGCGCTCGTCAGGATCGATTGGCGGTTGCTTGCGTGGCTGGCATGGGGATGTGTCGTTTCGTCGGGGGATGCCACCGCGGCGGCACGCGAGTCTCCACCGTCGCCGGGTGACCGGTCACACCACCATGGCCGACCGGAGCGCGCGCGCGTCTTCACGCCACGCGGGTGATCTTCCGGCCCCGGCGAACACGGTCACCGTGCGGCGTCCACCGGGCCGCGCCGGCGGCCGAGCCGCGGTGCACGGCCCGCGCTCGGCGCGAGCGACCGGATGGAGGTCGCTCGCGGCCCGTGCACGCCGCTGCAGGCACTAGTTTCGGGAGTCGACGCGGCCTCTCCCGCCGTCCCGTTCCTGGCACAAGGCAGCGCCCGTGGTCCCACCTTCACCGACCGACGATCCGCTCTGGTTCAAGGACGCGGTCATCTACGAACTGCACGTCCGCGCCTTCGCCGACTCCGACGCCGACGGCATCGGGGACTTCCGGGGCCTGACGTCGAAGCTGGACTACCTCGCCGACCTGGGCGTCACGGCGTTGTGGCTGCTGCCGTTCTACCCGTCCCCGCTGCGCGACGACGGCTACGACATCGCCGACTACGACAGCGTCAACCCGATGTACGGGTCGATGCGCGACTTCCAGAAGTTCGTCGACGAGGCGCACGCGCGCGACCTCAAGGTCATCACCGAACTGGTCATCAACCACACCTCCGACCAGCACCCGTGGTTCCAGCGGGCGATCGAGGCCGAGCCCGGCAGTCCCGAGCGCGACTTCTACGTGTGGACCGACGACCCGACGGACTACGACGAGGCCCGGATCATCTTCCAGGACTTCGAGGGGTCCAACTGGTCGTACAACGCCGCCGCGGACGCCTACTACTGGCACCGCTTCTACCACCACCAGCCCGACCTCAACTTCGACAACCCGGCGGTCCGGGACGCGGTCAAGGCGGCACTGGACCACTGGATGGCGATGGGTGTCGACGGGCTGCGCCTGGACGCCATCCCGTACCTGTACGAGCGCGAGGGCACCAACTGCGAGAACCTCCCCGAGACCCATGCGTTCCTCAAGGACCTGCGGTCACACCTGGACGCCAACTGGGAGCACAAGGTCTTCCTGGCCGAGGCCAACCAGTGGCCCGAGGACGCCGCGGCCTACTTCGGGGACGGCGACGAGTGCCACCTCAACTTCCACTTCCCGCTGATGCCGCGGCTGTACATGGCGGTCGCCATGGAGGACCGCTTCCCGATCATCGACATCCTCGCCCAGACGCCCGACATCCCCGACAACACCCAATGGGCGTTGTTCCTGCGCAACCACGACGAACTCACCCTCGAGATGGTGACCGACCAGGAGCGCGACTACATGCGGCGGACCTACGCCGCCGATCCCCGGATGCGCATCAACCTCGGCATCCGGCGTCGTCTGGCGCCGTTGCTGAACAACGACCGGCGGCTGATCGAACTGCTGAACGCGCTGCTGTTCACGATGCCCGGTACGCCGGTGCTGTACTACGGCGACGAGATCGGCATGGGCGACAACGTCTGGCTCGGCGATCGCGACGGCGTGCGGACGCCGATGCAGTGGAACGGCGACCGCAACGCCGGGTTCTCCAAGGCGAACCCGCAGAGCCTGTTCCTGCCCTGCATCATCGACCCCGAGTACCACTACGAGACCGTCAACGTCGAGGCGGCCCAGGCCAACCCGCGGTCGTTGTGGCACTGGATGAAGCGCTCGATCGGGCTGCGGCGTCAGCACGAGGTGTTCGGGCGGGGCGACATCACCTTCCTGCCGGTCGACAACCCCAAGGTGCTGGCGTTCATCCGGTCCCACGGCGACGCCGACATGCTGGTCGTGGCGAACCTGTCGCGCTACGCCCAGGCGTGTGAACTGGACCTGTCGGACTGGGCCGGGTCGATCCCGGTCGAGATGTTCGGGTCGAACCCGTTCCCCGCCATCGGTGACCTGCCCTACTACCTGACGCCCGGCCCGTACGGGTACTTCTGGTTCGAACTCGTCAAGGACCCGGCCACCACCGACCGCTCGTATCCCGGTGGGTCCAGCCTGCCGATCCAGTCGGAGTTGGCACCGGTGCTGACCACGACCCGACACGGCTCGGAACTGGTCCGCGGCGACGGGTTCGGGGCCATCACCCGACGGTTGGAGGAGGTGCTGGGCGCGCAGCGATGGTTCGCCGGCAAGTCCCGCACGATCCGACGCGTGTCGCTGCTGGACCATGCCGGCATCGAGGCGACCAGTGGCAGTGCCGCGCTGGTGCTGGCCGAGGTCGAGTACACCAGCGGGGACCCGGACGTCTACGCCATGACCGTGTCGTTCGCCGAGGGCGACGACGCGGCCCACGTCCGCAACACCCATCCCGAGGCGGTGCTGCTGGAGGTGCGGGCCCGCGGCGGCGAGGGCAGCGAGGGGGCGGTCGACGGCATCCTCTACGACGGCCTGTGGGACCCCGCGGTCGCCCACCGGGTGCTGGACGCCATCCGCACCGGTCGCCAGGTCGACACCCGCAACGCCGAGCTGACGACGTGGCAGTCCGACCGGCGTCGCATCCCGGCCTCGGCCAAGGACCTGGAGGTGCGGCCGATGGGCGCCGAGCAGTCCAACACCTCGATCCTGTTCGGGGACCAGTACGTGTTGAAACTCGTGCGACGGCCCGAGGAGGGGATGAACCCGGACCTGGAGGTGACG
>JAGXFT010000015.1 GCA_024637135.1 Nitriliruptorales bacterium
GCCGATAGCCGGCCGGGGGATGGCGCACGGTCGGCGAGGATCCACCACGTCGATCCCCATGAGACCTAGGGTGCTTCGTGACCCGACGGAGGTGTGACATGGAGCGACCGGACTGGGAGACCTCGCTGGACGTGGCGGTCCGCGCGGCACAGGACTGGCTGGCCGGTGTCGGTGATCGACCGATCCGTCCGGAGCGAGACCTCGACGAGATGGTCGCCACCCTCGACCGAGCGCTGCCGAGCGGCCCGTCCGACCCGGGGAGGGTGATCGCCGACCTGGTCGAGGTGGCCGAGCCCGGGCTGCTCGCCATCAACTCACCGCGCTTCCACGGCTGGGTCATGGGCGGCGTCACCCCTGCCGGCGTCGCGGCGGACTGGCTGGTCACCGCGTGGGACCAGAACGCCGGCATGGCCACGCCGACCCCGGCCACGACCGCGCTCGAACACGTCGCCGCCCGATGGGTCCGAGAACTGCTGGGGATGGATCCCGACGTCAGCGTCGGGTTCACCACCGGCGCCACCATGGCCAACCTGGTCTGCCTGGCCGCCGCTCGCGACGCGGTCCTGCGCGCCCACGGCTGGGACGTCGAGGCGCGCGGGTTGGTCGGCGGGCCGGCCGTGCGCGTCGTCGGGCCCGACCACACCCACGTCTCCGTCACCAAGGCACTGCGGATCCTTGGCCTCGGGCAGGATCGCCTCGTCCGGGTCGCGACCGACGACAACGCGCGGATGGACCCCGATGCCCTCGCGGAGGTCGTGCGCGACACCTCCGGACCGCTGATCGTCACCACCCAGGCCGGAGACGTCCACACCGGCGGGATCGATCGCTTCGATGCGATCGCGGACGTCCTGGACGAGGTCCGTGCGGACCAGCCCGACGGCGGCGTGTGGCTGCACGTCGACGGAGCCATCGGCCTGTGGGGGTTGGCGTCGCCCGACCTGCGCCCGTCGTTCGCCGGTGTCGAACGGGCCGATTCGTGGTCCAGCGACGCCCACAAGTGGCTGAATGTCCCCTACGACAGCGGCATGGCGATGACCCGCCACCCGGACGCCCACCGCCGCGCCTTCTCGATGTCCGGTGACTACCTGGCCATGGGCGACGGCATGGCGAACCCGGGGGACTGGGTGCCGGAGATGAGTCGGCGTGCCCGAGGCGTGCCCGTGTGGGCCGTGCTGGCGTCACTGGGTCGGTCCGGCGTCGTTGAGGTCGTCGACCGCACCCACCGCATGGCGGTCCGGTGCGCCCGGCTGCTCGATGCCCAGGACGGCGTGGAGGTGCTCAACGAGGTGGAACTCAACCAGGTGCTGGTGCGCTTCCGCGCCCACGACGGCGAGGTCGACCTGCACACCCCGGCGGTGCTCGCGGCCGTGCAGCAGGGTGGCGCGACGTTCCCCAGCCATGCCACCTGGGACGGCCATCCGGCGGTCCGGATCTCGGTCAGCCACTGGCGCACCGACGTCGACGACATCGATCGCACCGTCGCCGCACTGATGCAGGCCCACTGTCGCCTCCGCACCGAGGCCCCGGATCACGCTGACCGCTGACCGAGCTTGGGTCCGAGGCCCCTGGGTCACGGCCCCATGCCATGCCGGCGGCAGCCATCGCGCCGACCGAGGGACGGCCCGTGCTGTCTCCACAGCCCGCCGAGGCGCTGGTCCGGAGCCGCAATGACCGGGCACGATGGTGCATCCGCGTCTGGAGGGTGGCATCATGGCCGTTGACGAAGCAGCACGACACCAGCTGTACAACGACCTGGTGGAGGCCGTGGGACCCGAGTCGACAGGCACGATGATGGAGTTGCCACCGCCAGTCGGGTGGGCCGACGTGGCGACCAAGCAAGATCTGGACGCGCTCGGCCATCGGGTCGATGCTCGGGTGGCCGACCTTCGCGCTGAGATTTCCGGGCTGGGCAGTGATCTGCATGTCGAGATGGCGGCCGGTCATCGCCAGTTGCTGTTTGCGATGCTTGGTTCGATGTTCACGCTTGCCGGTCTCGTGTGGGCGGTGGTCGGCACGTTCGGTTGACCACCGTCACCAGCCTCGTGGCCCCCGACGGTGGTCAACCAGCCACGGCCTTCGCGACGCGGAACCAGGTCTGGGGCATGGGAGTGGCCAGCCGCCACGTGATCTGGATCGGTCGTTCGCTGCGCGCCTCCACGAGGGAGACGGGTCCGAGGAAGACGTATGCAGGAGCCCGTCCGTTGATCTTGTTGGTCTGGCGGACGAACAGCAAGACCGTCGAGCTGCCGTCGAGATAGCGAGTCCCGGTCGGTGACTGGCGCGACGTGCCGGACTGCGACTCCCAATGGAACAGGTCGCGGGAGATCGCGTAGTCGTGGTATCGCGTGGTCGGGGAGTAGTCGCGGTCGGACTTCTCCAACGTGACGAGGAACACGTCGATGTTGTGGTCCTGGATGTACTTGACGCCCTCGCGATGCGACGTCTTGTCGCCCAGCGATCGGTCGCCGAGTGCCACGAGGACCTCCTCGCGCCGGTAGGTCCCGTGCAGGTGCAGGGGCACCTCCGCCGGCAGCGAACTCGGCCGGGTGATGTGGTCAGCCTGGGCATCGAGCACGTCCGTGAGTTGGCCGAGCTCCTGGCGAAGGGCAGGCTCCTGCATGAGCGCGTCCGTGACGCCGTCGAGATGCGGCGGAGCTTTCCCGTCGTCGAACAGAAGGAACCCAATCATGGACGCGAGTCGCTGCGATCGTGCATCGGTCGGCAGGTCGACTCCTTCCGCCAGGTACTCGAGGACACCGATTCGCTCGACGTCGTCAATTTCGATGAGGCGGCGGACCCCCTTCATCATCTCCACTTCGCGCGGACCGGGCTCGGGGAGGTCGTAGCCGGCGCGCCGACGGAGGTCGGTCCAATTCGACTTCGCGTAGACATCGTCGAGTTCGAGCACGGCGTGTTCGAGGAACTCGCCCAGGGACAGGTCGTGGCCGACGGTGTCCGACAGTTCACGGAGGTCCCTTGCGAGTGAGCGTGCACTGGTCGAGACGACCTCTTCGAGGTTCTGGCGGATCGCGGCAGCGGCGACGCTGTCCAGGTGGAGGTGACAACCTGCCGGCAGCCGAGGGAACCCAGCGTCCAGGTCGTCGATCAACTGGCCACGTGACCGTCCGGTCAAGGCCCGAAGTCGCAGGTCGGCTCGGAAGCTCCGATGCTGCTGGCCGATGAAGTCCAAAACCTGGCAGACGTCCTTGCCAGGGTGCAAGCGCAGACCGCGACCCAGCTGTTGCAAGAACACCGTGGCGGACTCGGTCGGACGCAGGAGCAGGATGGTGTCGACGCTGGGCACGTCGACGCCCTCGGTCAGGACGTCCACCGCAAAGACGACGTTCAACGTCCCATCGGCCAGTTCACGGAGCTGTCGACGACGCTCGTCCGTCGGCGTCTTGCCGCTCATTGCTTCGGCAGCGATGCCCGCCTCGGCGAACTTGCGCGCCATGTACTCGGCGTGGGCCACGGAAACGCAGAAGCCGAAGGCCCGCATCGAGGACGCATCGGTCTTGTCGTGCAGGGCCGCAAGGACCTTGGCGGTTCGTTGCTCGGCCCCATCCAGGATGTAGACGCCCTCCAAGTCCTCGGTGCGATAGCCCCCACGTCGCCATTGCAGTGCCGACAGGTCGGTGTTGTCCGCCACGCCCCAATAGTGGAACGGAGCCAGAAGTTGCTGGTCGAGGGCATCCCACAGCCGCATCTCAAAGGCGTAGTCGCCGCCCAGGAGTTCCTTCACGTTCGGGCCGTCGGCTCGCTCGGGCGTCGCGGTCAGCCCGACAAGCACCTGCGGGCGAAGGTGCTTCAGCAGTCGCTGGTACGTGGATGCCTCTGCGTGGTGGAACTCATCGATGTAGACCACGTCGAACTGATCTGGTTGGAGGGTTTCAATCCCCATGGCGTGGAGCGATTGGATCGACGCGAAGACGTGTCGCCACGCGGCCGGACGCTGCCCACCGACGAGCAACTCGCCAAAGTCCCCGCGGCGAAGCACATCACGGAAGGTCTGCAGGGACTGGTCGAGCAGGCGTTCGCGATGTGCGACAACGAGGACGGTTGGATCCGTCCCGACGTTGACGCCGCCCTGGCCCAGTCGAAGGGTTTGGTAGTCCAGCGCCGCGAAGACCGTCTTTCCGGTTCCGGTCGGCGCCACGACCAGATTCCGGGTCCGCCCAAATCGTTCGCGCTCGGTCGCGACGGCCTCCAACATCTCGCGCTGGTACGCCCAGGGCCGGACCTCGATGCCCGAGACCCCGGTCAAGGGCGTCCCCGTCCGGACCGAAGTGACCGCCTGATCGAAACGGTCGCCATCGCGGGCCGGGTCGTAGTCCTCGAACGTCTCGTCGTTCCACAACGACTCGTACGTGGCCTCCAACTTGTCGAAGATGTCGTTGGCAGTTGCCCGCGCCAAGCGAACGTTCCACTCCAGCCCATCGATGAGGGCCGAGCGGGACAGGTTCGACGATCCGACGTAGGCCGTTGAGAAACCCGTGTCGCGATGGAAGATCCAGGACTTCGCATGGAGGCGGGTCGTCCGCGTGTCGAAGGACACCTTGACGTCCACACCATGGTTGGCGAGCCAATCCAGCGCGGCGCGTTGGGTCGAACCGGTGAAGGTCGTCGTGAGCAGCCGTACGGGGATGCCACGCCGGTGTGCTGCTTCCAGTTCGTCGCGGAGGAGGTTCAGTCCTGTCGTCCGAATGAACGCGACCACCGCGTCGATGCGATCGGCGGTCGCAAACTCGCTCGCCAGGGCGCGCGCAAAGCGAGGCTCATCCGGGGCGTTGGCCAGGAGATCATGGTCCAACACGGGAATGATCGGCTCACCGGGGGGCTCTTGGCCCGGCAGAAGATGCGGGTGGATCGCGTGGAGCACCTGAGCGGGGTCGGCGATCGGATCGGATTCCGAGTTCGTGTGGTCGGCCAGCCACCACAGCAGGTGGTTCAAGAGATCTGCCTGCTCCGCTGGTCGGCGGCCTTTCGGGATCGCCTCGAGGGCGGTTTGGAGAAGACCTTGGACGTGGAGGCTCAGTCGTCGACTGCCCTCGGCGGGATCCAGGTCCTCACGCCGCGCTCGGTCTTCCATGGCCTCGAGGCGTCGTGACAACGACTCCGTGATGAGTTGTTCATAGGCGCCAACCGAGAGGGGGGAGGTGTCGCTCATGGTTGCGATGTACCAATGGTCGAGGAGGACGGTGAGCCTGTGTCCCGTGACGTGCGATGCACATTCTGCCAGTCGCGTGCCGCGAGGTGCACCCGTTCGTGATGTTCTCCGTCGGCGTGGACTTCGCTTGTGCGGCGGTCAAACCACCCCAGTTGGTTGCCCTCGGGATCTTTGACGTACAAACGATCGTGGCCCAATCGCCGCCAGCGGGTGACGGCGTCAGCGGCGGTTCAGCTGGTCGCGGGTGCATGGTTCTCCGGCCCGGCTTCGTTCGTGGCCGTCTCGTCTGTGGGTGCTCGGCGCTGGTGTAGGGGCAGCGATGACCGGGGTGACAACCAACTCGACAGCGAGAGTCGGCTGCAGAGCTCTTTTGGTGGCCGCTGATTCGGCCCGTGACTTCGGCAGATAGGCCGTCTCTTCCCGTTGTGAAAGATGGCCCGGTCATACACGGTCAGCCTGCCGCTGACGTACCTCGTGTTCAGCGTGAAGACCCCCTGGAGGTCCGATCACGAGGTGGTCGATGTTGGCGCCCCGTTTCCCGATGGTCAGATCGTGGACCACGGCCCAGCCGTCGGGGAGCTTCGCCAACGCCCGGCCGACTTTCTCCTCGCGAACCGCGCCCAGTCTCCAGGCTCGCTGTTCGGTTCTCGTGTCGAAGAGAGCGGTGACGATGCGCGTGAATCGACTCTGCTCGTCGCGCAGCTCCTGCGCCTTGGCTCGTGCGCTCTGGCCGGCCATGACCGATCCTGCGGGTTCGTAGACCATCTGAACGAGCCTCCTCAACTCTCGCAGCCGATCCCGTCACGATCGCGGTCAAACCCGTGGGGGTCGCCGATTTGGTGGTCTACCAACACCGGGCCCGCAACATCGGCGCAGTCGAGGTCGAGTCCACCCGGGATGCACGGGTCATACGCGGGATGGCATCCATCGATGCCCAGTTCGCCGGCACGTGGGTTGACATCTCCGTTGAACTGCGTAGGTCCGAACGACGACGCGGTTGAGCTCGACGTGGAGCTGCACCCACTTGCGCCCAGCGTGATCAGGGCGGCGATTGCGACAGATGGCACGAGCTCGAGTCGCGATGGGCTGCCCCGTCGAAGTCGTTGAGTGCGCGGGCGAGGACGGAGGGGCACGACAGGATCTTGGTCGGGGGCAAGCCCAGTCTGGTCTGCCCAGACGACTCCGTCATGGGTCGGCAGTCCCGGATCCCTGGGACTCGGCGGTCCTGCAGCCGACGCTCAGCTCGGTGGCGGCGGTGGTAGGGGCCGCGTCGCGGCCGGCGACTGTCCGGGAGCCATGGTCGCCGGACCCCCGCCGATGGCCGCTCGCTGGCCGCCAGGCAGCGATCGTTGACCGGGGCCGACGGCGGACACCGTGGGCTCGGCGAAGTCGGTGTGCTCCACGACCCACTTCTGCAGTCGCGGCACGACCCACAGCAGGTAGACGCCCAACGTCACGATCGACAGCAGGAACCACTTCAGCCAGTTGCCGAACAGGCCGATGCCAGTGCCCGTGAACACGAGCTGGTGTCCGTCGATGAACGTGTGCTTGGACACCCACCGCTTCTGGAGGACCAGCGCGAATGGATAGGCGATGCCGAACGTGACGACCGTGATGACGACCCCGAGCAGCAGCGTGCCGAGGTAGGTGGCCGCGCCGCCGTCGAAGGTGAAGTGCCGTGAGGTCCCGATTCCGGGCATGGTGCCAACTCCTCGAATGACCCTGCGGGCCGTGGGCGACAGGATGGTCGGCGGACCTCCGGTGCGCATGGGCCCGGCATCCCGAGATCCGGGGACTTCGGGCCCGATCCGGGAGGCATTCCGCCCGCGCCGATGGGGCGGGTCGTGGGAACCCGCGCGGGGCGTTCGTAGGCTCGTGGTCGCCGACCGCCGGGAGGATGCGTGGCGACAGGCGCCACCCCACACGTCGGCACCCTGCGCGAGGGTCCGCTGCACGCCGCCCTGAAGCGCTGGATCGCCGAGCCCGGCGACCGGTTCGAACAGCCGGTCGAGGGCTTCGTCGCCGACGTCGTCCGCGGTGACACGCTGATCGAGATCCAGACCAGCGGGTTCGCGTCCATGGTCCGCAAGCTGGACCACCTGCTGGACGTCCACGACGTCCGGATCGTGCATCCCATCGCCGTCGACACGACCATCCTCAAGGTCAGCGACACCGGTGAGATCCTGTCGCGCCGGCTGTCGCCCAAGCACGGCGCCGCGATCGACCTGTTCGCCGAACTGGTCAGCTTCCCGAACCTCCTCGACCACCCCAACCTCGCCCTCGAGGTGGTGCTGACGCGCGAGGACCAGGTCCGCACCCACGACCCGGACAAGGCATGGCGTCGCAAGGGTTGGGTGATCCGCGAACGACGACTGGTCGAGGTCGTCGACCACCTGGTGTTCGAGACCCCGAACGACCTGCTCGCGCTGCTGCCCGACGACCTGCCGACCGACTTCACCACCGCCGACCTCGCCCGCGGGCTGGGCAGCAACCGACGCGTGGCCCAGCAGATGGCCTACTGCCTGCGCCTGCTCGACCTGGTCACGATCGTCGACAAGCGCGGCAACGCGATCGTCTACCGCCGCAGGGCCTGACTCCCGGTACGGCCGTGGCGCTGGTTGAGGCCAACCCCCAGACCGCACGCCGACCGCCCGCCACACCGATCGCCCGACCGAGGAGGAACGAGATGCCCACGGCCGACGACATGGCCGCCGACCCGACCGCCGGCGACCTCGCGAGGCTCCGAGCGCTGGAGGAGTCGTTGTGGGACGACGACTCGCGCTTCGACCGCGTCCACCTCGATGCCGTGCTGCACCCCGACTTCCTCGAGTTCGGCCAGTCCGGCCGTACCTGGGACCGGGCCGCCACCATGGCGGTCGAGGCCGAGCCCATCGGGGCGACGTCGCTGCAGGAGTTCGAGGTCGACCAGGTCAGCACCGACGTCGCGCTGGTCACCTACGAGGTCACCGACCAGTTCGGCCCGGGCGGCAGCGAGCGCCACACCCGGCGGTCGTCACTGTGGCTGCGCACGCCCGAGGGCTGGCGGCTGCGCTTCCACCAGGGCACCGCCGTCCCCGACGAGTCGACATGAACGTCGACTGCCGGCGTGGGCGTCGGTGGTCGTCGTGACGGCCTCCCGATCGCAGGACGAGCGGCCGCTGTGGCGTCGTGAACCCGGCTGGCCGGGGGGATGGCGCGCCGTCGCGTGGTTGCTCGCGTGGCCGTGGTTGCTGGCGAGCCGCTGGTGGGACGAGGAGCGCGGGTCACCCCCGGGCCGGCGGGCCGCCGTCGCGGTCGCGGTGGTGTTCGGTGTCCCGTGGACGTTGGCGATCGCCGTGCTGGTCTCCGCTGCCGTCCCGAGCCTGGACGACGTCGACGGGGGGATCGACCTGCCCACCGACCTGTTCGCGCCCCTGGACGAGCCCGTCGAGAGCCCGTCGGCCGTGTCGGCCGCCACGGTCGATCGCTGAAGTCGTCAGCCGTACGTCGTCACCGGACCCGGCCATGATCGTCGTCGCCGACGGATGATCGGCTCGCCGGCGAGCACGCGGTCGTGACGAGGCGCCGGATCCCGTCGTCGTCCAGTGCACCGGACGGTTGGCGGTGCAACCACTGCCGCAGGCCGTGCAGGTGAACCACCGCGACATCGGGCGGCAGGCGTCGGATGTCGGGAGGCGTTCCGACCACGACGACCGCCGGGCGGATCGGGACGTCGACACCCGGTGGTGTGACCAGCCAGGCCCGGACGGCCTCGGCGGTGCGCTGCGCCTGCGCGACCAGGTCGGTGGTGTGACCGTGGACGCGGATGCCGTGCTGGTGCACCACCAGCTGGCCGGTCCCCATGGTCGTGACCAGTGGGAACACGCCCGCTGGTCCGATCACGAGGTGGTCAAGCATCGAGCCACCGGGTCCCAGCGGCACGTCGTGCAGGGCCGTCCAGTCGCTCGACATGTTGGCCAGCTTGCTCCCGACCCTGTCCCGGGCTCGGGCATGGCGCCGACGATGGCGTGCGCGTGACCGATCACCCCGAGCCGACGACGGCAGTCTGGCACGCAACGACTCCTGCAGGTGGAACCGGCCGGTCCCGGACAGCGCCCTCGGCTCGTCCAGCCACGGTTGGTCCATCGACATGGGTCGTCCTTCGCCCGTCCGGTCGCCCGCCGCCTGGGCCGGCGCGACACCTTCGGATCGCGGCCATGGGCGCGCGGGGGCAGCGGCACCGGTGGGGGTGCGTCCCGCGGCGCGTCCGTCGCCGCCTTCCATCGAAGGCCACCCTAAGGAGAACCCCCTCGGTCGCCATCGGGCCGAGGTCACGCTCGATGCCGGACCCTGGTCCCACGCCTCCCCGAAACCGTGACGGTCAGGGGAGGCGGCCCTCCAGCAGGCCGCGGATGACACCCATCACGCCGTCCAGGACACCGTCGAACGTGTGGTCCTCGTAGAAGTGCGGGAGCTTGTCGTCGTTCCACAGCACGGCGATGCCGTGGCAGGTCCCCCACAGCATCGTGGCGACGTAGCGGGCGTTCACCTCGGCCACGCGCCCCTCGCGCACGAGTGCC
>JAGXFT010000140.1 GCA_024637135.1 Nitriliruptorales bacterium
CTGAAGTTCTTATCAACCGTCAACCGAACCCTGGGCAGACCCAGGTGCTCGGATCGTCACAGGAACGGTGCGCCCACCGGTGGATTCCGCCATCTCGTTGGCCCGACGCAACTCGCGGTTGTCGCGCTCGAGCTGGCGAAGCCGTTCACGCTCATCGGTGGTCAGGCCGGGGTGCTCTCCGGCATCGGTCTCTGCTCGGCGTACCCACTTGCGGACCGTCTCGGGCGTGCAGCCGATCTTGTCGGCCACCGAGGAGATCGCTGCCCACTGCGAATCGTGGGCGTCCTGGGTCGCGAACACCATCCGGACCGCGCGCTCACGGACCTTGTCGGGATACGGGGCTCGTCGTGTCATGGCTCCATCCTGTCAGATGATGGAGCAGTGCGCTTACCCGGGGCGCTTCAGGTGGTGCCCGGACGATGACTGAGCTTGGCAGAGGGGCGCGACCGACATGCAGGGCGCCCAATTGGCGCGTAGGGTCGAGTTGTGGACCATCTTGGAGCATGCCTCGACCGGATGAATTCGACTTGCGTCGTCGTGACGACTGCCGAGGGCGGCAATCCCTATGGCTGCCTCGTCACCTTCATCGTGTCGGCCAGCATCCAGCCTCGCCGTGTGGTCGTGATGACGTCCTACGAGAACCTCACTCATGAGGTGATCGAACGAACTGGGAACATGGCAATCAATCTGATCCCGGCCGACAAGCCGGACTGGCTGTCCCACTGGGGTTACCAATCGGGCCGGGATATCGACAAGTTCGAGGGCGTCGAATGGCATCCCGGTGAGAACGGCTGCCCCGTTCTTGCTGAAGCCACCGGGCACATTGAAGGGGATGTTGTCGACACCATTGACGGCGGGGACCACGCCGTGCGGCTTGTGGGCCTCACGACGGCCCAACTCAAACGACCCAAGTCTGCAACGCTGTCGATGATCGATGCCCTCGCCCATGGCTGGGAGGAACCCAACGTGGCTCCCCCGCCACCCCGCTAGGCCACTCCACCAAGTTGCCATCGCCGCAGTCGGGTAGAGACTGTCAGGCCCGACTTCGCCACCGAGCACAACTCGCGAACCGAGACCTTCCGATGGCGTGATCGTGATGTGACAATCGCGCCCCGATGTGACTTCCCCTGCACCAGGCGGGGCCAAGTCACATCGGGAAGGGCAACCAACATGGCGGGGACAGAGGCATGGGCGAGGTTGCCGCGAGCTCAGAGATCCCCCGTGATGGTTGGATTGGCCTCAGGCGCAGCGGCTAGGAATGGGTGATGGCCATCCAGTCGGCAAGGGTGGGGAGGTCGACGTCGGGGGGGAGGTCGTCGGACACGACGAGGCCGTCGATCGGGGCGGGATCGGCGAGGGGGACCTCGGTGATGACGGTCGGCAGGCCCTGGTCGGCGCAGCAGCCGACGGCGATGGACTGGTGGAAGCGGGCGACGTTGGCCAGCGTGCCCAACTGGCTGGAACCGTCGTGGTCGTCGAACACCGCCACGACATCGACACCAGCGGCGAGGAAGGCCTTGCCCAGGTCCAGGACGTCGTCGGCGCCACGGTCCAGCGCGCCCGGTCCGGGAAGGCAGGCGACCAACGCGACGCGGTCGCCCATCGACGCACGCAGGCGACGGGTGGCCTCCAACGCCGTCACGACGACCAGGCGCTCCAGGAGCGGGCCGGACTCCGACAGCACGATCTCGGGCATGGTCACGGGGACGCCGTCGGGTGCCACGGCGTCGACCAGGTCGCGGATGCCGTTGGCCAACTGGGTCGCATCGTGGGTGAAGTCGTACCAGTCACGCTCCTGGATCCGCGCGGCCACCCGCAACGCCAACGGCACGGCGATGCCGCGACCGTCACCGCGGCCCTGGGCCAACGCACGGACACGGACACGGGGCTGGTCACTCACGCAGGCTCGAATCTGTCGAAGGAGTGGACGGGGCCGCCGGCCGCGCGGGTGGCCGGCGGCCCCATCCAAGCAGGTGACGGACTACGGGCGCATCAACGGCTCGACGACCTCACCGGACGGCCACGCACCGAAGTGGGTCAGGATCGACTCGTCGGGCTTGCGCTGGTCCCACTCGGCCACGAACTCGTCGTAGGGGACCCCACGCGACCGACGCCGGTCCAGGTGCTCGTCGCGCAGCGAGGCGGTCGCATCGGTGTCCAACCTCCCCGTGTCGGCATCCACCACGACCCCGTAGATGTCGCGTGCCACCTCCACCGACACCAACTGCTTCACGACGTCGCGTGCGACCGACTCGGGTGTCCGGTCCAACGGGTCCCCGTAACCGGTGCCCCCGGTCGACAACCCCACGATGATCGACTGGTCGGCCATCACCGGGTGGATCTGGGACCCGTAGGGCTGGCTCACCACCTTCCCGAACGACCCGTCCAGCAACTTCTCCAGCGTCAGCGTCCCCGCCTCGGCCTCGGCCAGCGCGGCGGCCACGTCGACCCCGTCCAGCACGATGCCCGGCACGGTCGGCTGGGCGTACCCACCGAACAGTGGCTGCGGGGTCTGGATGTTGGAGTTGTCGGCGATCGCCATCTGGAACAGCATCGGGACGTGGTGGGTCACCCACAACTGCGCGGTCCCGACCCCGCCGCGGAACTTGCCGTGCCCACCCGAGTCCTTCCAGTGCGACGAGAACGGCACGATCATCGGGAACTCGTTCTCCATCGACTCCACGTCGGGCGCCCGACCGAAGGCACACCACGGGAACCCGTAGGCATCCATCCCGTCCCCGGTGGCCCGCGCACCCTGGCCCTCGGTGTTGATCGGGTAGGCGATCATGTCGGCGAACATCGCGCCCCACTGGCTCATCCCGGCCAGCACGATCGCGTTGCCACCGTTGCCCTGGCTGGCCGCGACCTGCTCCCACTCGTCCGATCCGTACCGGGCCCGCGACACGCAGTTGGCCACCGCCGACATCGCCCCGGTCGCGGCCATCACCGAACACGACGTCGCGGCACGCTCGTCCGGTGACAGCATCGAGTTCTTGGGGAACACGAAGTCGATCGGCTCGAACGTCGCCGACGAGATCGGCAGGTCGTGGAACACGTACTCGTAGATGTAGTTCGCCATGTGCCCGACGACGGCCTGGGGGTGGGCGTTGTAACTCGACGGGGTCTCGGGCGAGGTCCCGGTGAAGTCGAACAGCAGGTGGTCGCCCTCCTTGACCATCGTCATCGCGCAGTTGCGCATCAACGACTCGCTCAGCCCCGCGGCGTCGGAGAACGTGTTGCATTCGTAGGTGCCGTCGATCCACGACGCGATCCGGGACCGCGCGCCGGCCTCGGCCTCGTCCAGCATCCTGCGCAGCAGCCCGACCACGAAGTCGCGGCCCTCGCGCTGGAACATCTCCAACAGCCGCACCCGCACCCGGTCCGCGGTGGTGGCCCGCGCGCGCATGTCCACGGTGACGTTGGCCTCGGCCCGCAACCCGAACGCGGCGAACATCTCGATGATGTCGTCGTTGAGACGGAAGTCCTGCCCGACCCGCATCGGCGGCAGGTTCATGCCCTCTTCGAACCGTGAGGTCGCCGACAACGGCATGCCGCCCGGCTCGACCGCACCGGTCTCGGTGGTGTGGCTGAGCGCCGCGGTCCACGCGACCAACTCGTCGTCGAAGAACACCGGCATGATCGCGACCTGGTCGGGGTTGTGGATCCCCCCGTACAGGGCGTCGTTGGTGTACCAGATGTCCCCGTCGTTGATCCCGGGGTTCTCGCCGTGGCGGGACAGGATGTACTTGATCACGATCGGCGGGATGACCGCGTGCAGGTAGGTCCCGGCCGAGGCGTTGACCAGGTCCCCGGCGGCGTTGAACATCGCCACGATCGAGTCCCCGGCGATGCCCATCGACGACCGCGACGAGCGCATGAAGATCTCGTAGCCCTCGTCGAGGATGTCGGCGGTCCGCTGCACCCCGATCTCGTAGCTGCCGGGTGCCAGCGCATCGGCGCAGGCCCGTTCATCGTCGTTGGCCGGCGTGACCTTCAGCGCGGCCATCTTCTCTTCCAGGCTCGGGTGGCTCATGCGAGCACCTCCTGCGGGGTCGCCGCGGATCCGGTGTGGGCGTCGGTGGTGGCACCGGTCGCGCCGGTGTGGGCGAGGTCGACGTCGTCGGCACCCTCGTCCTCGAGGATCGCCAGTCCATGGGTGTCCAGGCGCAGCTGCTGGTCGGGTGGCACCACGATCGTCGAGTACTCCATCTCCACGATCGCCGGCCCCACCACCACGTTGCCGGGCACCAGGTCGTCGAAGCCGAACACGTCGGTGTCGACCCGTTCGCCGCGCGACGCCCAGTAGGCCGAGCGCGATCCGGTCCGGGCCGCCGACGGGTCGGGGTCGGCCAGGTCGTGGGTCGGCAGTTCGAGCTTCTCGGTCGGCACCGTCGCCTTCAACACGATCGCGTCGAGGTAGACCCCACCGGGCTTGTTGACCACGTGCGGGCTGAACGCCTCGGAGAACTCCTGCTCGAACGCGTCGTAGACCGCCTGTGCATCCTCGGCGGAGGTGATGTGCACCAGTGGCGAGGCGACCCGCTTGGTCTGCACCAGCCCGCCGTAGATCATGTCGAGCTCGATGCTGAACACCACGTCGCGGTCCCCCAGCCCCTCGGCGTCGAGGTCGGCGTTGGCGCGATCGACCAGCCCGTCCACCACCGCGTTGAACGCGTCGTGGTCGATGACCAGCTCCTGGGTCATCGGGGCCATGAACGGCATCCGCCCGGACTGCTCGTAGACGTGCATGATGTCCATCACCGACGACCCGAGTGCGGAGAACACCGGTGCCTGCGGGAAGATCACCGCCCGTGGCACGTCGGCGCGGTAGCCGGCGACGTGGGTCGGCCCGCCACCACCGAACGCGAACAGCGCGAAGTCCTCCGGGTGGTAGCCGCGCAGGTGGACCTCGCGCTTGATCGCCGACGCCATGTTCTGTTCCACGATGTCGCGCACCAGCGCGGCGGCCTCGTCGACCGACACGCCCAGTGGGTCCGCCACCGCCCGGCGGATGGCCTCGACCGCCTTGTCACGGTTCAACGGCATCTGGCCCCCGAAGTAGCCGTCGGGGGCGATGTAGCCCAGCACCACGTCGGCGTCGGTCACGGTGGCGTCGGTCCCGCCCAGGTCGTAGCAGGCCGGTCCGGGATACGACCCGGCCGAGCGCGGTCCCACCTCCAACCGTCCACCCAGCAGGTCGTTGACCCACGCGATCGAGCCGCCACCGGCCCCCATCGTGGTGGTCTGGAGCATCGAGATGCCGACCATCCAGCGGTCGATGATCGGCCGGAACTCGTAGCTGCGCACCGACGCGTCGACCACCATCCCGACGTCGAAGCTGGTGCCGCCGACGTCCGAGGCGATCACGTTGGGATAGCCCAGCGCCTTGCCGATGTGGAACGACCCCATCAGCCCGGCGACCGGTCCACCGTTGAAGGTGCGCGACGAGGTCGTCTTGAAGATCTCGGCCGACCCCCCGGTGTTGTGGGTCAACAGGAACGTCCCGCGGTATCCGTGGTCGCGCAACTGGTCCCAGGTCGTCTCGAGTTCGAACTTGATCGAGGTCTGCAGGTAGGCGTCCAGGATCGCCGTCATCGTGCGCTCGTACTCGCCGACCTTGCCCACCACCTCGTGGCTGAGCACGACCGGGAGGTAGCCGATGTGGTAGCTCTTGTACTCCTCGCGGATGATCTCGCGGACCCGCCGTTCGTGGGTCGGGTTGGCGAACGACCACAACAACGACACCGCGATCGCCCGGGCGCCGTCGTCGACCAACTGGGCCAGCTTGGCGCGCACGTCGTCTTCGTCCAGGGCCCGCACGATCGTCCCCGACGAGTCGACCCGTTCGGCGATCCCGGCGATCATGTCGCGGGTCACCAGCGGCTCGGGCTTGGACTGCTTGGCGAGGTTGCGGCGTTCGCTGATGCGGGTGCCGTCGACCCACTGGGCACCACGGCCGATCAGGATCGCGTCCTCGTGTCCCTCGGTCGTCAACAGCCCCAGCTTCGGGCCCTTGCGCTCGATCAGCCGGTTCATCGCCACCGTGGTCGAGTACCGCACGACCTCCACCTCGGGCAACAGGTCGTCCAGCGGCTGTCCCATCTGGTCCGCGCCGGCCTGCAGCACGTTGACGAACCCGACGGACAGGTCATAGGGCGTCGTCGGTGCCTTGGCGGTGACCCGTCGATCGTCCCAGGTCAGCACCAGGTCGGTGAAGGTCCCACCCACGTCGATGTCGATCGCCTTCATCGCACCACCTCCAACTTGCCGTCGTCGTTGACCCGCGCGGACCCGTCGGCCAGCCGTTGCTTCAGCGACGCCACGTCGATGGTGGTGTCACGGGTCAGGGGGTGGCCCGGCGGGAGGTACTCGGACTCGACCTGGCGGCCGCAGCCGGGACAGATGAACTCCAGCACCCGGATCCAGTCGCCCTTGGGCGCGAACGTGTACTCACCCTCGAACCCGGCCGGATGGATCTCGGACGGATCGCGTTCGCTGACCAGCAGCCCGCGCTTGTAGTCGTCAGCGGCGGGCCCGAAGTCGTGCCCGCAGTCGTGGCACTGCCACCGCTCGGCATCGAGGTCGAGGTCGAGGTACTCCCCCACGTGGATCGTGCTCATGGTCGTCCCTTGCAGTCGGAGACAGCGGTCGTTGGGTCGCGGTGTCGTGCATGGCGCGGACGTTCAAGGTCTGGTGAGGTGGGGGGCGCGGACCCTCGTCCGGGGGCTCCGTCATCGGGTCCGGGCGGTCGCGGACTCATGACGTGCCTGTCAGCAGGGCGTCGCCGCGGGCGTCGACGGCGGCCTCCCAGCCGTCGCCGACCAGCCAGGTCCAGGCGCCCCCGTCGACCAGGGCGGGGCCGGTGACGGTCGAGCCGGGGAGGTCGTCGGCGTCGAAGGCGTCGAGGTCGCCGCGGGTCCCGGCGGGGGCGGCGGTGCCGTCGCTGGGTTCGGCGTCGGGGAGGTGCAGGCTCGGGAGCGGGAAGCTTGCCCGCAGGCGGACCAGTCGGGGGTCGCCGTCCAGGTCCGCGACGGCCGAGTCGACGTCGTCGCCGTGGCCGGTCGCGTCGTCGCCCTTCACCTCCCAGGCGAAGGTGGCCCCGTCGACGTCGAAGCCCTCGCCGCGGAGGTCGCGACGGGCCTGGTCGTCCAGGCGTGCGGCCAGCGCGGACAGGTCGGTGCCGTCGACCACGGCCGCCTCGTAGACGTGCAGGACGTCGGAGATGGCCGAGCCGTAGGCCGAGTAGACGTTGCCGTGGCGGAACAGCCGGACGGTGTCGGCACCCAGGCGGTCGGCGACCGCGGTGGCGAACAGCGGGCCGTTGCCGCCGTAGCCGTAGACGGTGCAGGCGGCCGGGTCCCAGCCGGCCTCGGCGGCGACCGAGCGGGCCAGGTCGGCCACGGCGTCCCACGCGGCGTCGGCCACGGCCTGGGCCGCCCCCTCGGCAGCGGTGTCGGGGTCCAGCCCCAGCGGTTCGCCGACCGCGGTCACCAGCGCGTTCCGAGCCCGGTTGACGTCCAGCGTGCGACGCCCGTCCAGGAACGCCGTCGGCGACAGCATCCCCAGCACGACGAACGCGTCGGTGATGGTGGCGTTGCGGCCGCCCAGCCCATAGCAGGCCGGTCCCGGTGCGGCGCCCATCGAGTCCGGACCCAGCGTCACCTCACCGTCGGCCACGCGTGCCACCGAGCCACCGCCCAGCGCGATCGAGCGCAGCAACGGCAGTTCGAGTTCGAGCGGGATCCCGAACAGGTCGCCGGCCGGGAGTTCGACCGGGTGGCCGTCCACGACCGCGCTGACCTTGGCGGTGGTGCCGCCGACGTCGATGGCCAGCACCGGGCCGTCGTCGAGCTCGCCCCCGGTCGCGGCGCAGGCGTGGGCGCCGAACAGCGGTCCGGACTCGATCGTGTCGAACGCCTTGGTCTTGCCGATGCGGGCCACGCCACCGGAGATGTGGCCCACCAGCACGTTGCCCAGCCAGCCGTGCTCGTCCCGCACGATCTCCTCGGCCCGGTACAGCGATGTGGCCAAGGCCGGGTGGACGTAGGCGTTGACCAGCGCGGCGACGGTCCGGGTGGCGTCGTCGGGACGCAGGATGACCGAACTGCTGGCCAGGGCGGGGATCGACCCGAGGTAGTGGTCGGGGTAGTCCGACTCGATCATGGACACGATCCGGTCCTCGGCAGCCGAGTCCGGGAAGGCGTCGGCCAGGCTGACGTTGATGCGCCGGATGCCCTTGTCCAACAGCGCCTTCACGGCGTGGCGGACGTCGGCTTCGTCAGCATCATCGGCGATCGTGGAGATGTCGTCGGCGTCGACCAGGGTCCCGATGACCGCCGCGGCCGCCTCCGCGTCGTAGAGGTCGTCGGCATGGCCGTCGGTGACCAGCAGCCCCAGCTTGGGTCCGGTCCGCTCGGCCAGCACGTTGGAGGTGATGGTCGACGACCACCGGATCACGCTGACCTCGTCCAACAGTGCGCGCAGGTCGTCGAAGCCCAGGGCGTCCTGGGCCGCCCGGAGGATGTCCATGAAGGACACGGTCACGTCGTGCGGCGTGGTCTCGACCTTGAGGGCCAGGACGGTGCCGTTGCCGCTGACCAGGCCGTCGGTCATGGTGCCGCCGGTGTCGATGTCGATGGTGTGCACGGGGTTCCTCCCGGTCGAACTGGTCAGGTCTGGGCAGGGGCGGTGGCGGGCTCGCGCACGTGCACGAGCGGGGTCTTGTAGGCACTGCGCGGCATCGTCTCCGCGGCCACCAGGGTCGTGTCGACGCGCACCTGCAGGCGACGTCGGACCTCGTCGTCGATGCGGTGGGCGAGGTCGTCCCAGCGCGCGGGGTCGACGCCGTCGGCGGCCTCGACCTCGATCGCGATCGGGCGGTCGAAGCGGACCTGGTCGGCGTGGTCCTTGAAGACCCGGACGTAGGGTTCGGTGACGTCGGCGAAGCCGTCCACGACGACGTCGCGGATGGCGCTGGGGAAGACGTTCATGGCCTTGTAGATCAACATGTCGTCGGTCCGGCCGATGCAGCGGATGCGGGGCGAGGTCCGACCGCACCCGCACGAGTCGGCCGTGACGACCACGTGGTCGGCCGAGCGGAACCGCAGCGCCGGGGTCGCCTCGCGGTCGAAGGTGGTGTAGACCGCCTCGCCACTGGCGCCGTCCTCCCAGGCGAGCTGGTCGTCGGTGGCCGGATCGAGCAGTTCCACCGCCACCGACCGCTGCCCGCAGAAGTGCATGCCGCCGCCCTCGCCGCACTCGGCCCACAGCACCGACAGCACGTCGCCCAGCCCCATGATCTCGTGGACCGCGTCCAGGCCCCAACCGGCGCGGATCCGGTCGCGGATCTCGGGTTGGCCCAGGCCGGGTTCGCCGCCGCCCAGCAGGTTTCGAACGCCCAGGCTGGCGGCGTCGCGCCCGACCAGGTCCTGGCACCGGTCGGCCAGGTAGGTCCCGAACGAACTGGTCGCGAGCACGACCGACGCCTGGACCGTCGGCAGCGCGCGGACGATCTTGTCGGTCGCCAGCCCGCCCAGCCACACCAGCGTCGCCCCCAGGTGGCGGAACCCGTCGGCGTAGGGCAGGCCGCCGGCCACGCCGGGCAGTCCGACCAGGTGGGCGGCGACGTCGTCGGGCCGGACACCGCCGGTCCAGAAGGCGGTGGCGACCGCGTCGAGCCAGACCTGGTGGTCATGGCGCGTCAGGGCGAAGAACACCGGGTCGCCGGTCGTCCCCGACGACGACAACGTCTGGACGACGTCGGTGAGCGGGACCGCCTGGTGGCGACCGAACGGGCGCCCCGGCGCGCGGTCGGCCTGTGACCGGCGGACGTCGTCCTTGGCCGTCATCGGCAGGTCGGACAGCGCGTCCAGCGAGGACAGCGAAACCGGCACGTCGGCGTCGCGGAGGAGGTCAGCGTGGAACGACGACCGAGCGGCCAGGCCCTGGAGCCACGGACCGATGCGTTCCGCCTGCCACGCCTGGACGTCCTGCCACGGCAGGGTTTCCAGCTCCTCGTCCCAGTACGTGCGGCCCATCTGCTCCCCGACCACGCCTCGCCGTCGAGACGTCGTGCTGTGCAGACAACTCGCCCACGCGTGCGGGGGCGCTGTGGGAAGCCCACAATCCGACGGCTTCCTGGTTGGTCCACCACGACAAGGATCGGGGTGATGACCGGCCGTGCCGCGCACGTCGGCGACCGTGGCTGGCTGGTCGGGTCGAGTCGGCATGGCCCGAACCATGCCAGGGACACCGGAACTCGCCGCCGCGGAGACGACGACCGGCCCAGGAGAGCAACCTGGAGCTGCCGGTCAGCGGTCGCGGGCCCGGTCGAGGCGGTCGTGGTGGTCGTCGGTGGTGGCCAGCAACGACTGGCCCAGGGTCTCGGCGGCCAGCCCGGGTGCCATCTGGGCCGCCGTCGCGACCCGCAGCACGTGCTTGGCGACGGCGTAGGACTCCCGCCCGCGGCGCAGGATCGACCCGACCACCTCCGTCACGCGGTCGTCGAGGTCGTCGCGCGCCACCACCTCCGAGACCAGGCCGAGCTGGTGGGCCCGGACGGCGTCCAGGGTCAGGCCACCCAGTGCCAGGTCACGGGCGGCACCGGCGCCGGCCAACGCCAGCAACCGGGTCAGCCCGCCGTGGCTCGGCAACAGGCCGAGGTGGCCCTCGCGCGACACGAAGCGGGCCTCGGTGGCAGCGATGCGGACGTCACAGGCCAACGCCAGTTGCGTGCCGACGCCGGTGGCCAACCCGTTGATGGCCGCGACGGTCGGGCGGTCCAGCGACTCCAACCGCTCGACCACGTCGGTCAGCGCCTGGCTGGCACGGCGGAACGCGACGTGGTCCCGATCGCCGGCGAAGCGGCCGAGGTCACCACCGGCACAGAAGGCCGGGTCGGTCCCGGTCATCACCACCGCGCGGACCTGGTCGTCCGCCGCGACCGCGTCCAGCGCGGCGCCCAACGCCGACTGCAGGTCGAGGTCGATCGCGTTGCGTGCGTCGGGCCGGTCCAGTCGCAACCAGCGGACGCCGTCGTCGGTCGTCGTGATGGCGAGCCCGTCGTTCACGACGATGCCCGCTCGTCGTCGCCCGGGCCGGCGTCGCCACCTGTGGACACCACGGGCCCGCGCGACCGCGCCGGACCGTCGGACCCGCGCTTGCGGATCACCTCGAAGGCCGACGAGCAGCCCGCACAGAACCACTGCTCGGTCATCAGCAGCGACCCGGCGTCCCCGATGCGCGACGTGTCGGCCGCACCGCACCATGGACACGGGTGGGGGCTGGCGTGGTCGGTCATCCGTCGAGGCGGCGCTGCAGGGCGTTGAAGCGGTCCCACGGGATCTCGGGGAAGGTCCAGTCACCGGGGCCGCCCGCCACGCCCAGGTCGTCGGCCAGTCCGTTGTCGACCAGCACCGGACCCACGACGTCCAGCCACGCCTGGCGCATCTCGTCGTTGTCCATGGTCAGCAGGCCGGCATCCTTCATGGCCGCCACGCCCGCCTCGCCCGACGGTCCGAACCACGCCAGTACCTCGTCCATCACGCTCGACAGGGCCTCGACCAGGTCCGGTCGCGACTGCGGGTAGGCCTCCAGCAGCGCCGACACCCGCCCCATCGCGAACGAGGTGTGGAACTGGGCTTCCTCGAGCACCCGTCCGATCCGGCGTTCCAGTTCTTCCTGGGTGTCCTCGAGCGCGCGCAGGATGATGTCCAGCGCCGGGTCGACCAGCAACAGGGACGCCACGGCCTGCGGCCACGAGTCGAACTCGTCGTCCAGGCAGGCCATGTTGTAGCGCCGGCTGCGGCCGGTGTCGGGCGTGCCGATCTCGATGCCGTCGATCAGGTCGTCGACGAACGGGAACAGCGCCCGTGCCTGGCCCAGGTGGCCCTGCGAGACGGCGGCGACCGCGACTGCGGCCTCCAGCCCGGGGGCACCGACCGACCACTGCGACAGGTGCCGGCCGAGGAAGTACTTGTTGTCACCGATGACGACCAGCAGGTTCACCAGGCCCTGGGTGACGGGGTCGCCGACGGCGGACTCGAGCACGACGGCGTCCGGAGCGTCACTCGCGGTGTCGGTCGTGGTGTCGGTGTCGGGGCTCACGGGGCGACCTCCTCGGCCATGGCCTGGGCGGCGGGTCCGGTCAGGTCGCCGTCGTGGATCACCCACACCAGCGCGTCGTCGGCGATCGCCACGACCTCCAACCAGTCGGGCTCGTCGTCGGGCGATTCGTCGTCGGCGAGGTGCTCGGGCTCGACGGCGACGGCGGTGTCGAGGTCGGGCGTGCCGTCGGACTGGACGCCGCCGAGGCGGGCCAGCGGTTCACCGAACTCGGTCCGGGTGTAGACGTGGTGGAGGGCCATAATCACTCGACCTCCTTGAGCACCAGCACGTCGGCGGCCTCCACGACGAACATCTCGTCCCAGCGGCGCTCGTCGTAGAGGGTGTAGGCGAACACGCTGGCGTCGCTGGCATCGGCGGCCTGGACCTGGCCGATGTGGTGGATGGCTGCTTCGCGACTGTGGCGCGCGAACACCTCCCACGAGCGGATCGTCCGGTCGGCTGCCATGGTCACACCACCGCCACGGTGCGCAGCAGCGCCCGCCCGACATCGGTCAGGTCGTCGCGTGACCACGGTTCGAGGATGTCCTCCACCTCGACCGACACCACGCCGTCCAGCGCCGACACGGCCTCACGCACGTCCTCGCGGATCATCTCGACACACGGACACGCCAACGAGGTGTAGGTCAACCCGACCGTGACCCGACCGTCGGTGACGTGCAGTCGCCGGACCAGCCCGAGGTCGACCAGTCCGACCGGAAGTTCCGGGTCCTCGACGGTGGCCAGCACCTCCAGCACGCGCGCGGCCAGCGCCTGATCGCCGGACTCGACCGGCTCGACCGTGGACGGGGCGGGGAGGGTGGCGGTCATGCCGCGTCCAGCAGCATCCGGTGACCGCGCTGCAGGGAACCGACGAAGCGCTGGTTGGCCGGACCCTTGGCACGCCAGCGCGCAATCACGTCGTCCCAGGTCACCTCACCCTTGCCGTGGTCCCACTCCTTCTTCTCGGGATCGAAGGCGAGCGGGAAGTCGCAGTCCATCACGTACTGGCCGGTCTCCTCGTCGAGGTGGGCCGGCACGTCGAAGTCGTGTTCCTCGGCGAACGGCACCGTCGCCGACATCCAGGTCTGACGGAGCTGGTCGTTGGTCTGGCCCTTGAGGCCGTAGGACAACTGGCCACCGTGCTTCTTGAGGTCGTCGGGCAGCCCGAACCACTCCAGGGTCAGGATGAACATCCAGTCCATCGCGGCCTGGATCTTGCGGTGCCAGTCCTCGTCCTTGGCCAACTTCTTGATCCAGCGCTCGCCGTGGCGGAGGTGGAAGGTCTCCTCGCGGTCGACCTTGACCAGGGCGCGCTTCCACGGCACGTAGGTGGTGTGGTCGAACACGTCCGACAGCAGGACGAACCCGGCGCGGTCGTAGAAGGCGTTGGCGACGATCATCTCCTCCCACGTCTCCAGCGGGACGTCGAAGGCGTACGGGTACTTGAACTCCTCCGGGCGCCGGCCGTAGACCAGTTCGTCCACGTCGACACCCAGGTCGCGCAGCATCCGGTAGGCGATGTGGGCATGGCCCAACTCGTCCTGCACGATCGAGATCACCGACATGTACGACGACGTGTCGGGGGCGTCCGCGGCGGCCCCCAGGTAGCTGGGCGCCGAGATCAGTTCGGTGTCCGCCGACACGATCAGGGTCCGCTTCAGCGCCTCGATGTAGTCGTCGGAGGCATGCTGGGGACCCTCGACCAGGCGGTCGGCCTTGAGGCGCTCGATGACCTGTTCGTTGGTCAACTGCGGGGTCAGGGGCTGGACGTCCGTGAGGCTGCGCATGGAGCACCTTCAGGGGGCCGACGATGTGTGCAGCAAGCGTACTGACCGGTCAGTCAGTTTGCAACGGCCGAGGGGATCGTGCGTTCCCCGGGTTGCCCGGCCGCGGTTCCCACGACCCGCCTAACATGCGCCCGGACTGGCTCGCCGGACCCCCTCCGACGGGCGCAACGACACCGGAGAACGACATGCGTGGCGACATCATCCTCGTGGGCGAGGAGCACCAACGGGCGGCGACGGCAATCGTCGACCACCTGGCCGACGATGTCGCGGCGACGACGCGGCGGTTCACACTGACCGTCGCCGGCGAGTCGGGCAGCGGCAAGTCCGAGACCGGCAAGGCGCTGGCCGACGAGTTCACGTCGCGTGGCATCCCGGCCGTCGTCCTCCAGCAGGACGACTACTACGTCCTTCCTCCCCGGTTCAACGACGCCGCCCGTCGCGCCAACTTCGACTGGGTCGGCACGACCGAGGTCCGGCTGGACCTCCTGGACGAACACCTGCAGGCAGCCCAGGACGGCGCCGAGGAGATCACCACCCCCCTGGTGGTCTACGAGGAGAACCGGATCGACGAGGAGACCGTCTCGCTGGAGGGGATCGAGGTCGTGATCGCCGAGGGCGTCTACACCTCACTGTGCAACCACGTCGACCGGCGAGTCTTCATCGCGCGCAACCGACTCGAGACGATGGAACACCGCCTCAAGCGAGGTCGTGAGGAGTTCGATCCGTTCATCGAGGACGTGCTGGTCGCCGAGCACGAGATCATCTCCCAGCACCGCAGCCTCGCCGACGTCGTCATCAGTCGCGACTACGACGTCGAGTTCGTCGCCCGATGACCACCGTGACGCACCCCGGGCTGGAGGCGTTCGTGTCGGGGGAGCGTTCCTTCGCCGTGGGCCTGCGACCGCAGGACGCCCTGGCGATGCCGCTCGTCGACGTGCTCGACGTGCTCCGCGCCCGGTACGGCGATGCGATCGACGTGGCCCTGTCCGACGAGGCCACCGACCTCGACCGCGACCTCGACGACCTGCCTGCCGTCGTGCGCTCGCCGGTGGCCGACCAGGCCGACTCGTCGTGGCTGCAGCGCACGAACATGGTCGGGATCAACGTCCGGACCGTGGGGACCTTCGCCAACGTCGTGACCTACGCCCTGACGCTGCCGGCCGCCTTCGACGCGATCCAGTTGCTGCCCTTCTGGGAGTCGGGCGTGGTCAAGAGCCTGTACGGCATGGCCGGCTGGACCCTCGACACCGCCTATGCCTCCGACGAGTTGCGCGAGGTCGCCGACCACCTCGACTCGGTCGGGCGGCAGTTGCGGGCGATGTCCAACCTGTTGCACGTCATGGGACGGACCGTGGGCATGGACGTCGTCCCCCACACCGATCGGTTCGCCGAGCAGGTACTGGGCAACCCCGACCTGTTCGAGTGGATGAAGATCCGCGACCGTCGGATCGTCGACCACACCGACGGCGTGCTCGACGAGGCCCTGCACGCCGTCGCCACGTGGCTGGCCGAGCGCGGTCCCGCGCGTGACGGCGACACCCTCCCCGCCACCCAGGACGACCTCTTCGGGCTGCCCGAGGACCAACGACTGCACCTGCTGTTCGGCGATCCCGCGGACCAGCAGGCCCGCACCGACCGGCGGATCGACCTGGTGAAGTACCTGAAGTGGTTCGGCCTCGAACCGGTCCCGGCGACGATGGGACCGCCGTTCCGGGGCATCGAGATCAACCCGGATCCGGCCAGGACGGTCGTCGACGAGCACGGCATGGAGTGGCCGGAGATCGTCATCTCCGAACCGCAGTTCATGTCGCGCGTGTTCTCCCCCATGGCGCGTTACAAGCTCTACGAACGGCTGGACGACAACGAGAACTGGGAGGTCGACTTCGACCGCCCGCGCCACCACGTGTGGGACTACGTCCAGGACCACTACGCCGACGCCGTGCACGTCGGCAACGTCGACTTCATGCGGGGCGACATGGCCCACGTGGGCATGCGGCCCGACGGCGTCCCCGACCAGGTCGACGAGTTCTACGACATCCTGGGGGGTGTCAAGGCACACGTCCAGCGCGCCCACGGTGCGCCCTGGTTCGCCTCCCTGGCCGAGGCGTTCCTGCCCGCCCGCGACGTCTTCCAGTTCGGTGAGGAACTCGACCACCTCGAAGCCGCTGGCGCCGACGTCGCCCTGGGCGACCTGCAGGCCACCGTGGTCGGTGATGCCGAGTACCTGCGCCGGTTCCGGCGCTACCTCGACGACCTGGCGACCCGGCGGACCGCACCGGCCTACACGGTGATGACCGCCGACAAGGACGATCCCCGTTTCGACGAGTTCTACCGGGCCGGCAACGAGGCACGGTGGTTCACGGCGTTGCTGCTGACCGACATGCCGTCCTACACCGGGCTGGGGTTCGAGATCCGCGACGTCCACTGGGAGCCGGCACCCAACGAGCACTACACCAAGACCTTCGTCTTCGAGGAACGCGGCGACACCAACATCCACCCCTCCAAGGCACGGTTCTCCGACCAGTACGTCTGGGGGCAGAACCAGGACCTGTTCGACCACCTCACCGACCTGCGCGTCTTCGCCGAGGGGCTGCTGGCGGACCTGGGCGAGGCGTCGACCGCGTGGCTGATCCCGCCGGACGCCACGACCCTGCGCGGCATCGCGGCCTGGACACAGGAAGCCGACTCGCTGCCCCCGGGGGTGCACCGCCACGTCTGCGTGGTCAACTACGACCTGGAGTCCGGCTCCGGCGCGTTCGGCCTGCCGGCCCTGCCGGGCGACCACGTCCTGACCCCGATCTTCTCGACCCTGGGCCCGGCGTCCCTGGACCCGGAACCGGTGACCCACAACGGGCTGTTCCACCGCATCGACGACGTCGCGGCCGGCGAGGGTCGCGTCTACCGACTGGATCCGGTGGGCCGACCGTGCCACCCGTGACGGCGGTTGGCGCGCCGTCACCGACCGCCGCACCCCGACCGAGAGGTCACCACCATGGCAACCCGACCGGCATCCCCCGACCGCGACCCCCACCCCCACCCAAACGCCGACGCCGACGCCGCAGCGACGGCCGGCACCGGTGACCTCGGCGGGCTGTTCCGGCTCGACGGGCGCGTGGCCGTCGTGGTGGGGGCGGGCCGCGGGATCGGGCGGGCGTGTGCGCTCGGCCTGGCCGCACATGGCGCCGAGGTGGTCTGTGCCGACCACCAGTCCGACTGGGCCGAGACGACCGCCACCGCCATCCGCGACGACGGTGGCAGCGCCCGCGCGGTGGTGGTGGACATCCTCGACCAGGCCAGCGTGGACGCACTGTCCGATGCCGTCGGGACGCCCCACGTGCTGGTGGTGACGCCCGGTGTCAACGTGCGCCGGGCCCTTCTCGACTACACCGACGAGGACTTCGACCGGGTCGTGGACCTCAACCTCCGGGGCACCTTCCGCCTGCTGCAGGTGTTCGGACGCACGATGGCGGCCGCGGGCACCGGCAGCATCATCGTGTTCTCGTCGATCCGCGCCAGCGTGGTCGAACCCGGCCAGGGGGTCTATGCCGCCACCAAGGCCGGCGGCGTCCAACTGGTGCGGACGCTGGCCGCCGAACTGGGCCCGGCCGGGGTGCGCGTGAACGCGATCGCGCCGGGCATCGTCGAGACCCCGCTGACCGAGCAGATCAAGGCCGACCCCGACTGGGCGAAGGCCTACGCCGACAAGTCGGTGCTGGGGAGGTGGGCGCGTCCGGAGGAACTGGCCGGCCCGTGCGTGTTCCTGGCCTCCGACGCCTCGTCGTTCGTGACGGGAAGCGAACTGATGGTCGACGGTGGCTGGACCGCCGTCGACGGCCGCTACACCCCACCCCTGTAGCCCCCGACGACCCACCGAGGGCCCC
>JAGXFT010000141.1 GCA_024637135.1 Nitriliruptorales bacterium
ACGAACTCCGGCACCTCCTGGCCAGCGCCGCGAACTCGTCCACGACGATGACGAGGCTGGCGAGGTGAGCGGATGGCCCTCCCGCTCCATCTGCAACTGGTCCTTGGCGTTGGCCTCGTTGAGGAGGTGCTCGCGGCGGTGCAGTTCGGCCCGCAGTCGAGGTCAGGGCTCGGGTCACCAACGCCGGGGCCAGGTCGGTGACCAGCCCGACGGTGTGGGGCAGGTGGGTGACGTCCTTGAAGGCCGCACCACCCTTGTCGTCCACCAGCAGGAAGTTGACCTTCGCCGGGCTGTGGTCACGCGACGCCCTGGTGGCCCAGGAGGACCTCCAGTCGGTCGGAGAGGTCGGGGGGTGGCGATGTTTGACTTCCGCTTCGTGCTCCAGCACGACGACCACCCGATCGACCTCGTGCCCCGTTCGTCGAGGGTGGCCAGCGCGAGTGGGACTGGCTCAAGTGGCTGCCCCACACCCGGGGACGCGCGCTGGAGTCCGACCTCGATGCCCTGGGGGGCGAGGCGGACGCGGCGTTCTGGAAGGGTGACGACGCCGAGGCGTTCCGGACCCGCCTGGATGGCGAGCACGCCGTCGCGGTCACGTCGGCGGCCACCGCCATCCGCGAGGCCGCTCGTCGCCTGCGCGCCGAGGCGGCCGACCAGGAACGCAACTCGGGCGCCTGACCGCGTCGCGAGTGCCGCGCCCACGGGCCCAGGCGCCCGAGCGGGGTCGCCCGGCCCGTCCGGTCCAGTGGTCGCCTCAGCCCGTCACGGTCCGGACGTGCACACGGGCCTCCCACGGCTGCAGGTGCGACACGTCGTCCACGTCGTCGCCCACGTTGCCCAGCATCACCTCCGTGCCCTGCCAGACCGGGTCGACCTCCACGTCCTGCGACTCGCCCGACCAGTTCGCCAGCACCAGCAGTTCGCGGCCGTCGAGGCGGCGAAGGAACGCATACACGTGCGGGTCGTCGGGCAGGAGCATCGTGAAGTCCCCCAGGGCCACGACCGGTTCGTCGTGGCGGAGGGCGATCAGGCGCCGGTAGTGCGCGAGGACGGACGTGGGGTCGTCGGCCTGTGCCGCGACGTTCCACTCGGCATGGTCGGGGTTGACGGCCATCCACGGTGTCCCCGTGGTGAAACCACCGTGGGCCGAGTCGTCCCACTGCATCGGGGTCCGGGCGTTGTCGCGGGTGCCCTCGCCGGCGCGCTGGACCAACTCGTCCACGTCGTCGCCGGCGTCGAGGCGGGCCTGCAGGTGGCTGTGGGACTCGATGTCGCGGAAGTCGTCCACCGCGGCGAACGGGAAGTTGGCCATCCCGATCTCCTCACCCTGGTAGACGTAGGGCGTCCCGCGATGCAGGTGCAGCGTCGTCGCCATCGCGGTCGCCGACCGGGTCCGGAACTGGCCGTCGTCGCCGAAGCGGGACACCGATCGCGGCTGGTCGTGGTTGTTCAGGTAGAGGCTGTTCCACCCCACCTCGGACAGTCCGACCTGCCAGCGGTTCCAGGTCGCCTTGAGGTCCCGCAGGTCGTAGGGCACGACGTCGAAGCGGCTGGACCCGTGGTCGATCGACACGTGTTCGAACGTGAACACCATGTCCACCTCGTTGCGCGTGCGATCGGTGAACAACTGGGCCTGTTCGACGGTGACGCCCACCATCTCGCCGACCGTCAACAGCCGGTCGTCACGGCCGGCGAACACCTCGGCGTGCATCTCCTGCAGGAACTCGTGGATGCGGGGCCCGTAGCCGTAGTGCTCCAGCCCGTTGCCGAACGTCTGGCCCGGGCCGACCTCGCCGTCGGGCAGGGCCGGGTCCTTGGAGATCAGGTTGATGACGTCCATGCGGAAGCCGTCGACGCCCTTGTCCAGCCACCAGGTCATCATGTCGTACACGGCGGCCCGGACGTCGGGGTTCTCCCAGTTCAGGTCGGGCTGCTTGATGGAGAACAGGTGGAGGTAGTACTCGCCGCTGGCCTCGTCCAGTTCCCAGGCCGAGCCGGAGAAGAAGCTGCCCCAGTTGGTCGGCTCGGCGCCCGGATCACCGGCGGCCATGCCCTCGCGAGGTGGCCGCCACCAGTACCAGTCCCGCTTCGCGGAGTCGGGGCTGGAGCGTGACTCGACGAACCATTCGTGCTCGTCGGAGGTGTGGTTGACCACCAGGTCCATGACCAGCCGCATGCCGCGGTCGTGGACGTCGGCCAGCAGGTCGTCGACGTCGTCCATCGTCCCGAAGGCGGGTTCGATCGACCGGTAGTCGCTGATGTCGTAACCGTTGTCGTCCTGCGGCGAGGCGTAGACGGGCGACAGCCAGATCACGTCGACGCCCAGGTCCTGGAGGTGGTCGAGGTGGGAGCGGATGCCGGCCAGGTCACCCATCCCGTCACCGTCGGCGTCGGCGAAGCTGCGGGGATAGACCTGGTAGACGACGGCGTCGGTCCACCAGGCAGGGTCGGTGTCGTTGGGCACGGTGGACCTTCGGAGGTCGGGGTCGCACGGGCGGTTGCGATCGCGTTCAAGTTGACCACGCACGGATGGCGGACGGTCGGTCTGGGGTCGGTCTGGGGTCGGTCTGGGGTCGGTACGGGTGCCATGGTGGCAGGTGGTGGCCACTGACGCTGGCGCGGATCGGTTCCCATGGTGGTCCCGCGGGTTCGACCACGACCTCGGTGACCCCTGTCGAGCGGCCGACGTCCGGCCGGTCCAGCCGGACCCGGTTCGGGCCGGTGAGGCCGTAGACTGCGACCCGGATCGGAGTGTTCCTCGATGATTCGCCGCCGCATGACCGTCAAGAGGGTCGACCCATGGTCGGTCCTCAAACTCGGGCTGGTCATCAACATCGCCGGCGCCGCCATCCTGGTGATCACCGGGATGGTCGTGTGGTCGGTGGTGCGGCGGCTGCAACTGGTCGAACGCATCTGTGAGCCCGCCACCAACCTGCTGGGGTTGGAGTCCTGCACGGTCAACGGCGTCGAACTGATGCGGACCAGCCTGTTGCTGGCGGGCCTGCTGGTCGTGGTCGCCACCGGGGTGATGGTCTTCTCGGCCTTCCTCTACAACCTGATCGCGGACCTGACCGGCGGCATCGAGGTGTCGATGCTGGATCACGCGGGCCAGATGCGCACGGCATCGGGTGGGGTCGAGGTGGCACCGGAGTTGCGCACGACCGGGTCCGTGGCGACGAGTCGGACGGGACGAACGACGGGGACCGGGCGCCCCGTGGGGACACCGGTCCAGACCGGGGCGACCGGACCGGTGATGGTTCCGGTCGACAACCCCACGATCGCGTCCGCGGCCGCGCGGCCCAACACCGCCGTGCCGTTGCTGGTCGAGGACGACGAGCCGCCGTCGGCGCTGCCGGCCGTCCCCGAGGTCGTCCGACCGGGGGTGCTGGATCGTGCAGCGGCCGCCGGGGCGATGGTCAAGGGTGCTGCCGACCGGACCGGGGCGGCACTGTCCGAGGCCGGTCGCCGAGCGACCACGGCGTTGACCGAGGTCACCGAGCGCGAGGCTGCCGACCGCGCCCAGCGCACCGAGGCCGCGCGCCAGTCGTTGGACGACCTCCAGGCCACGCCTGACCGCACACCCGGCAACGGTGGCCCCGCCGACGCCGCCCGTGTCCCCGGGTCGTCCGGACGGTCCCGCCACCCGGGCAGTGAGGACCAGGGCGCGTCGTCCTGGCCCAGTCGCGAGGCCGCCGGTGACCCGCGCCGAGCGGCCGATGCCTCCGAGCCGCGTGATCCCCGACGGATGTCCCGAGCCGACGGCTCCGGGTCGGACCGGCCCGCTTCTGACCGCCCGGGCTCGGACCGCACGAGGTCGGGCACCGTCGCGCCGGACCGCGCGGGATCGGAACGCTCGGGATCGGATCGCTCGGGATCGGATCGCTCGGGATCGGACCGCTCGAGGGCGGGCAGCGAGGGCTCGGACGGCGCCGGGGCGGACCGGTCCGGTCGGTCAAGCGCGGGACCGGGAGGGTCCGACGCCCCGTCGCCGCAGGAGGCCGCGGCGGCGCGGGTCCGTGCACAGTCGTCGTCCGAGTCGTCCGCGCCGCCGAGGGACTCCGACGGCCGATTCGTCTCCGCCGAGGCGACCCCCGACGACCTGTTCGGCAGCCACCCGAAGCGGTCGGAGGACGACCGCGGACGGCGCTGACCCGCGGGGTCGAGCGGGCCGAGGCGGGATTGGTACGCCGGTTCCACCACCGCTACGCTTGCCGACCGACGTGTTTTCGGGCCCGTAGCTCAGCTTGGTTAGAGCGCACCCCTGATAAGGGTGAGGCCGATGGTTCGAGTCCATCCGGGCCCACACCGATACAGCGTCTGCAGGCCCTGATATCCCACGAACTGGGTGTCGGGGCCTGTTGCTGTTGGGGGAGCTTGGGCACGACTTGGGCACGGATCTGAGATCGGGCACGGTGGCACGGCGTGCCGGTGGGTGCCAGGTGGGTGTGTGGGGTGGTCATCAGTCGGCCTTGCTGTCGGGGGATTCCTGGCGGTCGAAGATGTCGGCGGCGAAGCGTTCGGCCGCCTCGCGCTGCATGCCGGGGATGAGGTGGGAGTAGGTCTCGAGCATGAACGCGACGGAGGCCCACCCGAGCCGTTCCTGGACGACCTTGAGGTGTTCGCCGCCGGCGAGCAGCAGCGAGGCGTGGGTGTGGCGGACGTCCTGCAGGCGGATGACGGGCACCTTGGCGGTCTTGCACAGGCGGGTGAACTCGTGGCTGATCCAGTCCGGGTTGAGGTGGCGCCCGTCGGGCCAGCAGAACAGGAACGGGCTGTGTTGCGGTCGTGACGGGTGACCGCGCAGGCAGGCCGCCTGTGGTGCCAGGTTGAGCCAGCCGCTGCCGACCGCGAGCTGCCACTCGTGTCGCAGCGAGCGCCACTGGCGCAGGGCCGCGATCGTGTGTTGGTCGAGGTCGATGGTCCGGGCGCTGGCGCTTGCCTTCAGGACGGGCTTGTGGACCGGCGCGGTCGATGACGCCTCGATGCCGTTGGCGGCGTCGAGTTGTTCCTCGGGGACGAGCTGCCAGTCCACGAGGAGTCGGTGCTGGTCAAGGCTGATTTTGTCGTCGATGAGCCCGGCGAGTTCGGCGCGACGCAACCCGGTGGTGGTCGTGAGGACCCACATCGGGTGCAGCCAGTGCTGCCGGGAGACGGTGAGGAAGCGCGCCAGCTGGTCCGGGAGCCAGATGTTGATGGCCTGGCGTCGATCGGCCTTCACGGAGGCCTGCGATGGTGGCTCGGCCAGGGTGGCGACGTTGGTGGTGACGATTCCCCACTTGAGGGCGTCACGGAGCGCCTTGCGGATCACGTCGTGGGTCTGCAGGACCGTGGCCGGGGCGTAGGCCTTGGCCGCAAGGGCGTCGGGGTCGTTCGCCCAGGCGTCCGGGCTGCCGCGTTCGGCGCCGCGGAGCAGCCGGAGGTAGAGCCGGTCGAGGTCGGCCGCGGAGAGATCCTGGAGGACGACGTGGCCGATGCCGGGCACCAGCCGGATGGTGATCGCGTTTCGGATGTTGCGGAAC
>JAGXFT010000142.1 GCA_024637135.1 Nitriliruptorales bacterium
CACGATGTCGATGAGGAAGACGGCGAGGAAGGCCACGATCGCGAGTCGGAACATCGTCGGTTCGGCCGCGAGGTTGGCCGCCGTCGCGGTGGCGTCACCGGCCACGACCAGCCGCTCGAACACGGCGAAGTTCGCGAACATCGCCAGGACGAACAACAGCACGTAGCCGAACCCGGCCAGTCGGGCCGCACGGCGGCGCGCCTCCTCGGACGGGCGGGGAACCTCGGTGCCGTGCGCGGGGGTCCCGGACGGCGTGTTTGTCGACGTCGCGGACGGCGTGGTGGTCGAGGTGGTCATGGGCTTCTCCTGTGGGTGTGTGGTCTTGAGGGATTCGGGATGGCGGGAACAGGTGTGGAGGGAGGGGTGGGCAGTGGCAGGCCGGCCGCCGGTCGTCGACCGACGGCCCGGCCGGGGACCACCGCCCGTGCATGCCGGAGGTCGCTCAGCAGCCCGAGGGGTCGTCGGTCGGGCGAGCCGGAGGTCGCTCAGGACCCCGAGCGGTCGCCGGACGGGCCGCCAACGGTCCGAAGGTCGTGACGACCCACCCGACGAGGGGCCAGGCGACGTGGTCGGTGGCCACCATCACGGTGGCCCAGGCCAGCGACCCGACCACCCAGGTGATCGCGCTGGCCCGTGCGGACCGGCTCATCCCCGGCGCCCGACCGCGACGGCGACCTTGCCGACGACATGGCCGGCGACCAGGTCGTCGATGGCGGACGGGACGCCGTCGAGGCCGACCTGCCGGTCCACCACCGGCGCCAGCGCGCCGGACGCGAGGTGGGCGGCCACGCGCTCGAGGATCGAGTGGTGCTCGCTGCTGATGAACATCGACAGGCGCTGGGAGACGAACGGCGACAGCACGACGCCACGCACCGTTCGGCCCATGCCCCCGATGACGCGATCCCCGCCTTCACCCCCGACGAACACCAGGGTCCCGTCCCGCGCCAGCAGGCGACGCAGCCGTGACACGGGGTGGCGGCCCCCGACGTCGAGCACGACGTCCCAGCGCTGGTCGGTGTCCAGCCAGTCGCCGGCGGTGTAGTCGATGACGTCGTCGGCCCCGAGCCGCCGGACGGTGTCGAGCTTGGCAGTGCTGGCGACGCCGGTGACGGCGGCGCCGGCGGCCACGGCCAGTTGCACGGCGGCCGTGCCGACCCCACCCGACGCGCCGATGACCAGCACGGACTGGCCCGCCCGCACCCCGGCGACGTCCTCGACGGCCTCCAGCGCGGTCGCGCCGGAGATCGCGGACAGGGCGCCCTGTTCGAACGACACCTCGTCCGGCAGGACGGCGACCTTGTCGACCTCCACGACGGCGAACTCGGCGAACGCCCCCCGGGCGACGCCGAACACCCGGTCCCCCGGCCGGACCCGGGTCACGTCCGCACCGACGGCGACGACCCGGCCGGCCACCTCCGCGCCCACGACGGGCTCGTTCGGAGCGCGGAGCCCGTAGCCCATGAGGCGCAGCAGGTACGGGAGGCCGGTCACCAGGTGCCACGTACCCCGGTCCAGTCCGGCCGTGTCCACCTCGACCAGGACCTGTCCGTCCCCGGCGGTCGGGCGCGCCACGTCGCCGACGGACATCACCTCACCGGGCTCGCCGTAGCGCTCACGGACGACGGCACGCATCGTGGTGGTGTCGCGAGGCCTGCTCGTCGCGGTCGCCGCGGTCGTCGCGTCGGCAACGGTCGGGGCGTCGCCCGTCGGCGTTGCGGTGGTCAGTTGGCTGGTCATGGTCGTGCTCCTGCTCGGGACGGCGCCACTCGGGTCGGCCGTGTACGATCGGTGTCTCGTACTTAGTACGGGCCCGGTTCGCCGGAGCATACTCGTACTAAGTACGATGCGCAAGTGGTGGCGGGGCGACCGACACCGCGACCCGACATCACCAGCCGACGAACGGACCCCGCATGGCCTCCACGACCGACCGCACGCCGCTGTCGCGGGAGCGGGTGCTGGACGGTGGGGTGGCGCTGGCCGACCGCATCGGGGTGATGTCGTTCACCATCCGCAAGCTCGCCGATGAACTCGGCACCAGGCCGATGACGATCTACCACCACGTCGACGGCAAGGACGCCATCCTCGACGGCATGATCGACCGGGTCTTCGCCGCGATCGACCTGCCACCCGACGACCAGCCGTGGAAGGACGCCGTCCGCGCACGCTGCGTGTCGGCCCGGTCCGTGTTGGCCCGCCACCCGTGGGCGACGCCGCTGATGGAGTCGCGCTCCTCCCCCGGTCCGGAGACCCTGGCCCACCACGACGCGATGCTCGGCACGTTCCGCCGCGGCGGGCTGTCACTCCCCCTGACCGCGCACGCCTACGCCATCCTCGACAGCTACGTCTACGGCTTCGCACTCCAGGAGGCCACGCTGGTCGTCGAGGCCGACGTCGACCTGGTCGACCTCGCGGAAGGCATGCTCGCGGCGCTGGCCGAGTACCCGCACATGGCCGAGTTCACCACGGGCCACGTCCTCCAGCCCGGCTACGACTTCACCTCGTCGTTCGAGTTCGGGCTGGACCTGCTGCTGGACGGGCTGGCCGAGGCGGCCGCGCGCGAGGCCTCCGAGGACGACGCCGACCGCGGCTGAGGCGGGTTCTGGGAGTACCGTGACCGGCCCGAACGGACACCGGACGACGCCAGGCGCGGCATCACCTCCATGGACGACCTTCGAACAGGCGACGCGTGAACGACGTGTTCCCGCTCCTGGACGTCAGCGTCGCCGCGCTGACGTTCGTCCTGGGCTTCATGTCCGCCCGGCACCACTCGCACCTCGCGGCCGCCCGCGCACTCGTCCACCGCCTGGGTGAGGAACTGGAAGCCACCGGCGGCGGCAGCCGTGACCGCGCCCGCGAACTCCTGCTGTTGGCCCGACAGGGACTGCAACGGGACTGGGTGGTACGGGCGACGATCGGGTCGGCGTGGGCCTGGACGGCGGGCAACGCCGGGGTGGCGCTGTGGGCGCGGTCGGCGGGCACGCCCGACTTCGGCAGCGGCCCGATGGGCGTCGGTGCGATCCTGATCTCGGTCATGGTCGCCTCGCTGGGGACCTGGGACATCGTCGCCGTGGATCGACAGTTGCAACTGCTCGAGGACCGCACCACGGTGGGACTGCTCTCGGGAGCGGCCAAGGCCGCCCACGACGGCCGGTTCGGCGACGTCATCGCGCCGACGACCCTCGCGGCCAGCCGGAACCCGACCTCGGCCTGGCCGTTCGCGTTCCGAGCCCGCGCCTACGTCGAGCTCGCCCGCGCCGCCACGGGAGAACAGCAGGACTCGTTACGGCGAGCCGCGCGTCGCGACATGCACCGGGTCATCGAGCGTGGCCCGGCCCTGTTCGCCGGCCTGCTCGACTGGTTCGCCGACGATGCTGAACTGGACCTCGACGAGGACGTCGTCGACCTCCTGCTGACGCGCCTGACGACCCCACAGAGCAGGATCCACGCGGCCCGTCGCCTGCGAGCACACGTCGACGGCGTCCTCCAGCGCCAGTTCCTGGGGCCCGAGGACGACCGCCGTGGCGCCGCCCCGCGTCCCGCCGACCGCCGGCCCGCCACCAGGGCGCTCGCCTACTGGCGCGCCGACGAGGTCGCGGCCGCCCTGGCCACCGTCGAGGACCTGCTGGACCGCCACCACCACGGACTCGACGTGGCTGAGACGGTCGTCGCCGCGCGCCTGCTGCAACTCGCCGGCGAGGACCTGCGGGCCCAGGACCTGCTGGACGACCTCCTCCCCCGCGTCGAGGACGGCGACGACCGGGCCGACGATGGCACGCCACCGCAGCGAGACGCGATCCTGCTGTTGCGGATCGCGTGCGTGTACGGCATGCAGCTCCGCGAGGCCGAGGACGGCAGCGGCGCGTTCAGCCACGCGGCCGACCGCTGGGAGGCCGCCGCGGTCCACCTCGACCTCGACAAGGCCATCCTCACGCTCGCCCGACACGTGTTCACCGCCCCGCGGACCCTCGGCCCGACCACGCCGGACGAGACGTCTGGGCCGCAGCAGCCGTCGAGCGATCGCCGGTCGTCCGGGACCGAATGAGCCCGAGCAGCGGCTGGCCGGCGCCCTCAACGTCGAGTCGGGTCCGTCGAGAGGGCCTCACCCGACCTTGGGCCTCCCGCGCCACCCTGCCAGGCCAGCGGCGGGATCAGTCGGGGACAACGGGGGTCACCCGGCGGCGGAGTCCGGTGCGAGGGCACGTGCCAGGGCGGCGAACTGGTCACGCATGAAGCGCTGGCTGTGGTCGGCCTCGGGCGCGAAACCCTCAGCGGCGTGGAAGACCCCCGGATAGACGTGCAACTCGGTCGGCACGCCGGCCTGCATCAACCGCGTCGCGTAGTCGATGTCCTCGTCGCGGAAGACCTCCAGGTCCCCCACCTGCACCAGGGTCGGCGGCAGCCCGGACAGGTCGGTCGCACGGGCCGGCGCGGCGTATGGCGACACGTCGTCGCCGCCGGCGGCGTCGCCCAGCAGCGCCCCCCACCCGGACGCGTTGTGCTCGCCGCTCCACGACAGGATCCCGGTGAACTCCTGGGCCGACGGGGTGTCGTTGCGGTCGTCGAGCATCGGATAGACCAGGCACTGGAACGCCACGTCGGGCCCGCCGCGGTCACGCGCCAGCAGGCACGTCCCGGCGGCCCGCCGCCGGCACTGGCGCCGACCACCGCGATCCGGTCCGGGTCGACGCCCAGTTCGTCGGCGTGCTCGGCCATCCAGACCAGCCCGGCGTGGCAGTCCTCGACCGGCGCCGGGGGCGGGTGCTCGGGCGCCAGCCGGTAGTCGACCGACACCACGACGCAGCCCAGCACGTCGACGTAGGCCTGGCAGCCCGGATCGCTCCCGTCGAGGTCGCCGAGCACCATCCCGCCACCATGGATGAAGTACAGCCCCGGGAGGGTGTCGCCCTCGGACCCCACCGGCCGGTAAACGCGCACCGGCACGTCGTTGCCGTCCGGTCCGGGCACCACCCGGTCCTCGCTGGTCACGTCGGGGAAGTCCGGCATCTCGGCCTTGGCCGCCTCCATGAACCCGGCCACCGTGGCACGCACGGTGGCGAGGCTGTCGCTCGTGAAGTCGGTCGTCTCGAACCCGATGAGCCGGTAGATCTCCAGCGCCGGCAGCAGCTCGGGATCGGTCTGGCGTTCGAACCTGGTGGTGGCCACGGGTACCTCGTCGGTCGGTCCGAGCCACCGTAGAGCCGACGTGGCGGACGTGTGGCGGCTTCGACGAGCTCGTCCGGACGATCGTGGAACCCGACGGA
>JAGXFT010000143.1 GCA_024637135.1 Nitriliruptorales bacterium
CATTCCGCGACGCCGAGGTCGACGACCTGGTCGGCGACGACGTCCGGCTGGTGGTGGTCGGCATCAACCCCGGGCTGATGACCGCCGCCACAAACACCCACTTCGCCCATCCCTCCAACAGGTTCTACCCGGCCCTGCACCTGGCCGGGATCGTCGACCGCGCGATTCCCCCGGACGGGATGGACGACGACGACCGCGCACACCTGATCGGCCGCGGGATCGCGATCACGAACGTGGTGCGACGCGCCACCGCGCGGGCCAGCGAGCTGACCACGCAGGAGTATCGCGACGGCGCTGCCGAACTGGTCGCGCGGGTGGCGGCCTGGCACCCGACGGTGGTGGCCATCGCCGGACTGACCGCCTACCGCAGGGCGTTCGGCGTCCGCAGCGCCGTGGCGGGGGAGCAGCCCGACGGGTTGGCGGGTGCACGGCTGTGGGTCGTCCCCAACCCCAGTGGCCTCAACGCCCACGAGACCGTCGGGTCGCTGGCACGGGCGTACCGCGAACCGGCCGAGGCCGCCGGCGTGGAGCTGTCGTCGCCACGATGGGCAGACGCGTGACCACCGCCGGCCGGGGGTCCCACGGGCGGGGGGCCATTCGGTCCGTTCCCGTGCGGCCAGGCTCCGCACGGGGACGGACCGTGGCCCCGTAGGCTCGCCATGGGCGCCGCGCCGCGACACGTCACTGAGTTGCCCGTGCCCACCCGTCACCGTCACACCGAGGAATCTCCATGGCCTGGTCCCATGCCCTGTCCGCCCTTGGCGGCGCCGGAGCGGCGCTCGCATACGACCGGCTCAACCGCGCCGGTGCCGGCGAGCTGGCTCGCCGCAGTGGCTCCACCATCGCGTCCCCGCTGGCCGCACCGTGGGTCACCGACTTCCTCAGTGCGGCCTACTTCGCCAAGCCGCGTGCGGATCGGGATGTCGACGACCTCCGACTGGCCTTCATGATCCTGACCACGCACGCGAACCGGGCCCCCTCCGGGCGGGTCGGTGCGGGCGACATCCCCGCCTTCCACCGTGCGTTCGGCACAGCCCGGCTGGCGGGGACCGGGGGCCGGACAGGCACGCTTGATCGCCACCACCTGCTGGAGGGCGGCGGGACCCTGCTCGGCGGGTGGTTCCCGGCGGCTGCGACCGACTGGGAGCGGACGGGCTGGGGCATTGCGTTCCCGACGGTTGCCGACAGGCTCGCCCACGACCCCGAGCGACGCCTGGCCGCCGCCAAGGTGGGGCCGCTGACCCCGCCATCCCTCCCCGAGGACGCACAGGTCTGGCACACCTACCCACCGGTCGAGGTGCCCGACGCAGCCGCCACGGCCGAAGCGGTGCTGGCCGTCGAGCACTGGCCGGACTACGCCAGCGACCTCGGACGCTTCACGCCACTGCGGCGCGGGGGCCTGGACGGACAGACCTTCGAGATCGAGGTCATCGGGTTCCCGACGCCACGCACACCAATCTTCCTGCGGGCCTACGTCACCATCGACAACCTGGTGACGTCGGCCGACCCCGCGGCCCGCGATGCCTGGGTCGACGACGTCCGGGCCGGCTTCGCTCGGCGCCCCGACGAGGCCGATCCGTTGCCGAACGGGGCCGAACTGGTGGCCGGGTTCGACCTCGTGTGCCACGAGGGACACTTCATGGGAAACGCCAAGAACCGGCTGATGCTCTACACCCACCAGGACAGGTCATACCTGCGGGCCGGCGGTTCCTGGGACCCGATGGAGTGGCACCTGTCGGGGTTGTACGACCGCCTCGGTCGCTTCTCCCAGCACGCGTTCTGGGGGATGGAGGCGCCGCGCCAGTCGATGCTGCACCAGGTCGCGGCGCAGGTCGAGCGGCTGCAGTCCGTGGCCGCCTCGGCATCGGCATGACGGGGGCCGAACGGGTCGACGCGGTCGTCATCGGATCCGGGCCCAACGGCCTGGCCGCGGCGGTGCGCCTGGCCCGCAGCGGCAAGTCCGTCGTGGTCTGCGAGGCGCGTGACCAGGCCGGTGGTGCCGTCAAGACCGCGGAACTGATCGAGGCAGGATTCGCCAGCGACGTCTTCAGTGCGGTGTATCCCGCCGCGGTCGCGTCCCCGGTGTTCGCCCAGTTGCCGCTGGGAGACCACGGACTGGAGTGGGTGCACCCCGAGGCCGCCATGGCCCACCCCATGCCGGACGGACGTGCCGGGGTCCTCTATCGCGACCTGCAGCGCACCGCGGACCACCTCGATGACCTCCATCCCGGGGACGGGGCGGCATGGCAGGCCTGGGCCCAGCCGTGGCTGGACGCGTTCCCCCCGTTGCGTGACACGATGCTGGGCGGGTTCCCGCCGTTGCCCGGTGGTGCCCGGCTCGTGGCTGCTCGTGGCATCAGCGGGATCCTGGACTTCGCCCGGTTGCTGCTGATGCCGGCGGCCAACCTTGCCGACGAGCTGTTCGTCGGTTCCCACGCCCGTGCCTGGCTGTTCGGGTCGGTGCTGCACGCCGACGTCCCGGCCGAGGGATCGGGCAGCGCCATCGCCGGGGCCTACCTCCACCTGCTCGGTCACGCCGTGGGCTGGCCGAGCCCGCGCGGTGGTGCCTCGGCGCTGACCAATGCCCTGATCGGGCACCTGGAGGACCTGGGCGGCGAGGTCCGGCTGTCCACGCCGATCGAACGGATCGCCACGGCCGACGGTCGCACGGCCGGGGTCGTGGGCGCTGGTGGAGAGCGCTTCCGTGCGCCGATCGTCGTGGCCACGACCACGCCGCACGGACTGCTGGACCTGGTCGGCGACGCCATGCCGAGCGGGTATGCGCGGCGCCTGTCCCGCTTCGTGTACGGGCCCCGCACGGTGAAGGTGGACTGGACCCTCGACGAGCCGGCGCCGTGGACGGCCCCGGAGGCACGGACGGCTGGCACGGTGCACGTCGGTGGGGAGGCTGCCGCGGTCACGGCCCAGACCGGTGCGGTCGCCCGGGGCGAGATCCCGGAGCGGCCCTTCATGCTGTTCGGCCAGCAATCGGTCGCCGACCCGACGCGTGCGCCCGCTGGCAAGCACACGGCCTGGGCCTACACCCGCGTCCCCGCGGCGGTCTCCGGGAGCGACGCCGTCGTCACCCATGCCGAGCGCATGACCGACCAGGTCGAGCGCTTCGCGCCAGGCTTCCGGGACGTGGTGCGGAACCGGTTCGTCCAGGGCCCGTCGGACCTCGAACGCGGCGACCCCAACCTGGTGGGCGGCGACGTCGGCGGCGGCAGTTACGTCCTCCACCAGACGGTGTTCCGGCCCGTCGCGTCGCTGGTCCCCTACGCCACGCCCATCCGCGGCCTGTGGTTGGGGTCGTCGTCGACCTTCCCCGGCGGCGCCGTCCACGGGGTGCCGGGCTGGGCCGCCGCCGGCTACGCCCTGGCCGCCGCCCGCATCGGCCGCTGACCGCGGTCCAGCGGGTCGGATGGGTCAGCGGATGGGTGGCCAGTCAGTAGCCCGCGGGATCGCCAACGACGGGGAAGCGTTCCAGCACGGCTTCGAGCTGGGCGATCATCGGCGGTAGGAAGGTCTGGTCGAGCTCACCCAGGGAGGAACGCAGGCGGTTCGGCGACAAGGCCGCCGGATCGGTGCACCAGCCCTCGATGGACACGTGGCCGAGGTGGTCGCGAACGACCCGGACCTCCAGCCACCGTTCGATGGAATCGAACACGGCAGACCCGGCGTCCGGGCCGCCGGCGAGTGCTCGCAGGCCCTGCAGGAAGTGGCGGAACTCGTCGGTGCGCAGCGACGAGTCGATGTCGCCGCGGAACGGGCCCGCTCGCACCCGGGTTCGAGTGCGCAGCCAGTTGCCGTCCCAGTAGTCGTCCCGGTCCGGATGTTCGCGTCCAATGACCTCGAACCGGAGATGGGAGCCAGACGTACCGAGGTGGACGACCACGGATTCGGACTCGTCTGCCATTGCCGACGATCCTACGGGCTGGGGCCTTGGTCGGGCGGGATCCGATGGTCGCCGACCCGGCGGGTGTGTGGTGGTCTCGGTTGGCGGATCGTGTAGCCCGACGCTCCGGTCCAGGTCCGGGTGCCGTCGCGGTGATGTTGCAGGGTCCAGTCGCCGCGGCGTTTGGCCTGGTTCCAGCGGGCTGACAGCAGCCCAAGGTTGTCGACGTCGGTGCGGCCGTCGGCGTCCCAGTCGGTGACGTGGTCGACGTGGCAGTGCATCGCGGGCGTGGTCGAGCACGGGGCGGTGTCGTGGAGGTCGCGGGCGATGATGGCGTCGCGCAGCCACCCGCGGGCGAAGCGTGATCTGCGTCGGACCCCGACAACCTGCCCGACGTCGTCCATCACGATCAGGCGGCAGTCGCCACCGTGGGTGTCGACCCAGCGGCGGATCGTCGACGAGGTGGCCTTCATCCGGCCGGCCAGCCCGGACAGGACCCACCCGGGGGTGTTGCCGCCGACCAGCGTGTCGAGGTCGCAGGTCACCAGCAACGACGGACGGCCCGAACGTGGCACGTCGATGAGGGGATCCAGGGTGATGGCGTCGGTGCCGGTGACCAGTTCGAACAGCGCCAGGCCGCGACGGACGGCGTTACGCCGCCCGAGCCGAGCCGCGTGACGGTGCGCGTCCGCGAGGGCCGCGTCGGCGGTCCGGTCCCCGACCGCCAGCTCCCCACCGGGTTCCGGAACGGAAGCCAACGGGAACCGATCGGCGGCGTGATTGTCATTCCATGCCATCCAACGGCCATCGCACGTGCGATCAGCGCTCACTGAACGGGGTCGATGCTGGACCGTCCAGGACGTCCCGACGTGCATGGCCCGTGGAGGTCGTTGGCCGGCAGTGGCCGCCTTCCCCCCAGCGTCCGCCACGGCTCGGACGAGACCACCTCGCCCGACGTCGACACCAGGTCCGCAAGAACGATTCAAACGTCCTGCACCGACCGGGGGCATGCTGCGGCCATGGACACCAACGACGGCCTCGCGACCATCCTCGACCTCGCCCAGGCGGTGCTCGATGATGCCACCACCAGCGCGGAGCAACTGGCCGCACGCGCCCACCTGTCGAGGTTCCACTTCGACCGGGTCGTGGCCTCGATCGCGGGTGAGCCGCCCGGTTCGCTCCGTCGACGCCTGTTGCTCGAACGGTCGGCCCACCGGCTCGTCGCCCCAACGAGGGCGGGCCAGACCATCCTCGACGTGGCGATCGAGGCCGGGTATTCGTCACACGAGGCCTACACGAGGGCCTTCGCGCGTGCCTACGGGCGACCACCGACGGCGGTCCGTCGGGCCCCGCCGCTGACGTTCCGGGAGCTGGAGCTGCCCGGTGCCAGCGGCGTGCCGACTACCGCGAGGTCGTGGCCACCGCGGCCGTGACGAAACCCTGGGCGAGACCTTCATCGACACCACCTGCCAACCGCCGGCCACGCACACGCTTGGGGGCATGATCGGGCACGTGATCACCTTCGCGGCGGTCCGACGGACCCTGGCAGTCGGCGGGCTCGCCTCCGCCGGCATCCCCGACCTCGGTGCCGGCGACCCACGCCCGTACCTGGACGCGCTGGCGTCGTGACGTCCCGCGGCGTGGCCCCGACGGCGCCATCACCCACACACGAGGATCGAACCATGGACCCCAGACTGCACCTGACCCTGCACCGGTTCCGGGTCGACGCGTCCCGGCGTCGCAACGTCGTGGCGGCCCCGCGACCGCGTCCGCCCCGGCACACCCGTCACGAACTGGCCAGCGGGTTGCGACGCGTGGCCGACCGCCTGGAACCCTCGCCGGCACCACGGCCGGCATGATCGCCACCACCGCGATCCGTGACCTTTCGCTGCGGCCGTGCCGTGCGTGGTTCAGCCCATGCGGGCATGGGTGGGCACGCCCCACACAGCCGCGACCTGGGCCTTGACGTCGCGCGGGAACGACTGCAACGCGAGGTGGTGGGGGGCCAGCCGGAGCTGGGCGTCGCGGTCGCCCGCCAAGGCCGCGACGCAGTCCCGTGGCTGGCTGTTTGCCAGGGCGAGGATCGCCCCGGTCGCACCCAGCGCACCGGCCTGGGTCAGCAGCGCGGACGAACCCGTGTACACGTCGCCGTCATAGGTGGTCAGCTCGGCCAGCAGGCGTGCGGGGTCGCCGGTGGAGTCCTTGACCCCGACGACCGGGAGGTCGTTCAACTGCGCCACGGAGATGCCGGGCGCGCTCGACACCGGGTAGTGGTAGGCCAGTACCGGCGCGTCCTCGGCGGCCGCGGCGACGGTGTCGTAGTAGGGCCGGGGGTCGTCGCTGCGCGGGGGCGACAGCACCAGCAACGCGTCGGCCCCGGCGTCGATCGCCGATCGGCTCAGCGCCGCGGCCTGGTGTCCCGACGGCGCCCCCGTGCCGGCGATCACCGGCACGCTCGCATCGACGGCGTCGCGGACGGCGGTCACCAGGCCCATGAGCTCGTCCGGCGCCAACGTCGCCACCTCGCCGGTGGAGCCGCCCACCACGACTGCCGTCACGCCGCACGCGACCAGCTCGACGGCCAGGTCGGCCGTGGCGGCGGCATCCACGGCGAGGTCGTGATCGAAGATGGTGACGACCGGGACGCCGACACCGGTGAAGATGCTCATCGTGGCTCCTTCGGACGACAACGGGGCACACGGTAGACCCTGGGCGGCCTTGCTCCCGAGCGTCCGTCCGGCGTCGCATCGCCAGTGGTCCACCGGGCTGCAGCCGGCGTCCAGGGGTCGCCGCGTTCCCGCGGGGTCGGTGAGCGCGCGCGCCTCCCCCCGTCGACGGTCATTCGGATGCGGCGGCACGCAGGGCGTCTCGGAGTTCTCGGGCGACCTCGCCGAGCTGGCCACGCGGGACCACGCGGTAGAACTGGACCACGTCGACCTCGACGATGTCGTGGTCCATGTCGAGGTTGATCCACAGGTCGATGCAGGGACCGTGCTCGTCGAGGTCCGCGACCAACCCGGGGTGGCTGGCGGCGAACTCCTCCGGAACGGCCTCGTAGAGCACGTTGGTGAAACCGACCATGTCGGCGCGCCGGGGCGGCAGTGGAGGCCCGGACCTGAGTTTCTGCGACCCGGTGCCCATGCCGGCGGACGCCATGTTGAAGGTGAACCCGGCCTCGCTCGCGATCGGGTCGAACATGGTCCTCGTCGTCGCGACGAAGTCCTGGTCGGGGTCGGGCATCGGTGGCATGTTCCAACCCATCCGGTCGGCCAGCGATCGCCACGCGTACCGGACCCACCACACCGGGGAGGGCCGCACGCCCATCTCCCGCCGTTCCCGCCGCAGGTGGGCCACCGTCACACGCTCGTCGTGGCGCCGACCGACGCCGAGGACACGGTGCGGGCGTACTTGGCCAGGACGCCGCGGGTGTAGCGCGGGTCCAGCGGGACGAAGTCGGCCCGCCGACGTGCCAGTTCGTCGTCGTCGACGTGCAGGTCCAGCACCCGTTCGGGCACCGAGATTCGGACCCGGTCACCGTCGCGCACCAGGCCGATCGGTCCGCCGTCGGCCGCCTCGGGCGCGACGTGGCCGATCGAGAAGCCGTGGGTGGCCCCGCTGAAGCGACCGTCGGTCAGCAGCGCGACGGTGTCGCCCAGTCCGGCGCCCTTGATCGCGGCGGTGGTGGCAAGCATCTCGCGCATGCCCGGGCCGCCGATCGGCCCCTCCCATCGGATGACCACGACGTCTCCGGCCTCGACCTGGCCCGTCAGCACGGCCTCCAAAGCGTCCTGTTCGCCGTCGAAGACCCGCGCGGTGCCGGTGAACTCGTGCTTGTCGGCCGGGATGCCGGCCACCTTGACGACCGCGCCGCCGGGTGCGAGCGAGCCCTTGAGGATGACCAGCCCACCCTCGGCGTGGATCGGGTCGGACAGCGGGTGGACCACCTCACCGTCGGGTCTGGCGACGTCGAGGTCGGCCAGGTTCTCGGCCACGGTCCGACCCGTCACCGTCATGGCGTCGCCGTGCAGCAGTCCGGCGTCCAGCAACTCCTTCATGACCACCGGGACGCCGCCGCGCTCGTCCAGGTCGTGCATGACGTAGGCCCCGCCGGGGGTCATGTCGGCGATGTGGGGGACGCGGTCGCCGATGGGGTTGAAGTCGTCGATCGTGAAGTTGACGTCGGCCTCGCGGGCGATCGCGAGCATGTGCAGGACCGCGTTGGTCGACCCGCCCAGTGCCATCGTGACCGCGACCGCGTTCTCGATGGCCTCGCGGGTCACGATGTCGCGGGCCGAGATGCCCTGTTCCAGCAGTCCCACCGCCGCCCGGCCGGACGCCGCCGCGAACTCCTCGCGGCGAGGACCGACCGCGGCCGGTGACGCCGACCCCGGCAGCGACAGGCCCATCGCCTCGGCCGCCGCCGACATCGTGTTGGCCGTGAACATGCCGCCGCAGGACCCTTCGCCGGGACAGGCGGCGCGTTCGATGGCCAGGAGTTCCTCGTCGTCGATCGTGCCCCGCCCGCGTGCGCCCACGGCCTCGAAGACGGCCTGGATGGTGATGTCGTGGCCGTCGTGGTGGCCGGGCAGGATCGACCCGCCGTAGAGGAACACACTGGGCACGTCGAGGCGGACGGCGGCCATGATCATCCCGGGCAGGGACTTGTCGCACCCGGCCAGGGTCACCATCCCGTCGAAGCGCTCGGCGTGCATCACGGTCTCGACCGAGTCGGCGATGACCTCGCGCGACACCAGCGAGGCGCGCATGCCCTCGTGGCCCATCGCGATCCCGTCGGACACCGAGATCGTCGTGAACTCCATGGGGAAGCCGCCTGCCTCCCGGACTCCCTCCTTGGCCAGGCCGGCGAGCCGCGCCAGCGACAGGTTGCAGGGGGTCACCTCGTTCCATGACGACACCACGCCGACCTGGGCCTTGGCGAAGTCCTCGTCGCCCATGCCGACGGCCCGGAGCATGGCCCTGGCAGGGGCACGTTCGTAGCCCTCGGTGACCTCGCGACTGCGGTGGCGTGGATCGGCCATGGTGGAACTCCGGCGTGGTCGGGGAGGGGTGAGGTGGCACGCGGCCACCCCCGGCCACGATAGTGCCGACCCGCTCGCGGTCCGGCTCCGTCCGAGGAAGCACCAGCCACCTAGGCTCGCCGGTGCGTCCACGTCCCGTCGACAGGAGCCGTCGTGCCGCCCTATCGCTCCCGAACCACCACCCATGGCCGCAACATGGCGGGTGCCCGCGCGCTGTGGCGCGCGACCGGAATGACCGACGACGACTTCGGCAAGCCGATCATCGCCGTCGCCAACTCCTTCACCCAGTTCGTGCCGGGCCACGTCCACCTCAAGGACATGGGGCAGTTGGTCGCCCGCGAGATCGAACGCTCCGGCGGTGTCGCCAAGGAGTTCAACACGATCGCGGTCGACGACGGCATCGCGATGGGTCACTCCGGAATGCTGTACTCGCTGCCCAGCCGCGAACTGATCGCGGACTCGGTGGAGTACATGGTCAACGCCCACCAGGCCGACGCGCTGGTGTGCATCTCCAACTGCGACAAGATCACGCCGGGGATGCTGAACGCAGCACTGCGGCTCGATGTCCCGGTGGTGTTCGTGTCGGGTGGGCCGATGGAGGCCGGCAAGACCTCGTTGGCCGGCACCGAGGTCAAGCTCGACCTGGTCGACGCGATGATGAAGGCCGGCGACGCCCGGGTGTCCGACGAGGAGGTCGCGCAGGTCGAGCGCGCAGCGTGTCCGACGTGTGGATCCTGCAGCGGCATGTTCACCGCCAACTCCATGAACTGCCTGACCGAGGCGCTGGGCCTGTCGCTGCCGGGCAACGGCTCGACCCTGGCCACCCACACCGACCGCGAACGGCTGTTCCTGGAGGCGGGTCGGCGGATCGTGGACCTCGCGCGGCGGTACTACGAGAAGGACGACGAGTCGGTCCTGCCCCGCAACGTGGCCTCGGCGGCTGCGTTCGGCAACGCGATGGCACTGGACATCGCGATGGGCGGCTCGACCAACACCGTGCTGCACATCCTGGCTGCCGCACAGGAGGCCGGACACGACTTCGACTGCAGCGACATCGACCGCATCAGCCGGTCCGTCCCCAACATCTGCAAGGTCGCACCGTCGACGCCCGACTACCACATGGAGGACGTCCACCGCGCCGGTGGGGTCATGGCGATCCTGGGCGAACTCGACCGCGGTGGGTTGTTGGACACCTCGGTGCCCACGGTCCACAGCGAGACGCTGGGCGCAGCCCTGGACGCCTGGGACGTCGCCCGCGACACCGTCGTGCCCGAGGCCGCCGAGTTCTTCCGCGCCGGGCCTGCCGGGATCCCGACCCAGCAGGCGTTCAGCCAGTCCACTCGTTGGGACACGCTCGACCTCGACCGCGCGGGTGGCTGCATCCGGTCGGTCGACCACGCCTACAGCGCCCAGGGCGGGCTGGCGGTCCTGTACGGCAACGTCGCCACGCACGGCTGCATCGTCAAGACCGCGGGCGTGGACGAGTCGATCCTGACCTTCTCGGGCACGGTCAAGGTGTTCGAGTCGCAGGAGGACGCGATGGCCGGGGTGCTCAACCCCGACGTGGTGTCGGCCGGAGACGTCGTCATCATCCGCTACGAGGGCCCCAAGGGCGGTCCGGGCATGCAGGAGATGCTGTACCCGACCACCTACATCAAGTCCCGCGGGCTGGGGACCGAGTGCGCGTTGCTGACCGACGGGCGGTTCTCGGGGGGCACGTCGGGGTTGTGCATCGGCCATGCCTCGCCGGAGGCCGCCGCCGGTGGTGCGATCGGGCTGCTGCAGGACGGCGACGTCATCACCATCGACATCCCGAACCGGACGATCGACGTGGTGCTGACCGACGAGGAACTGGCCGAACGCCGGGCCACCGAGGAGGCGCGTGGCGACGATGCGTGGACCCCGCACGGTCGTGACCGGACCGTCTCGACCGCGTTGCAGGCCTACGCGGCACTGGTCACGTCCGCCGACCGTGGCGCGGTCCGCGACCTCGCCCAGTTGTGCCGCTGACACTCGCCGCCTGCGCGGTCAGGCGTCGAACAGCGGGAGTCCGGCGTCGGGGCCGTCCGGTCCGGTGAGCGGGCCGGGCCCGGATGGACGATCGGCGGGTTCGGCCGGCAGCGAGTCCACCGCGTGCTGGAGCGGATGCAGGAACGGCATCGCCGTCGGGTCCAGTTCCTCGGAGGCCACGAAGTCGCCGAGGCCGTCGTCGTCCAGCGGTGCGGCGGTCAGGTGGGGGGCCTTCTTGCGGGCGCCGTACACCACCACCACGGCATCCACGCCGTTCACCTCCGCCTGGACCACCACGCCCCACGCCGGCACCCGGTTCGCGGCCAACTGCTCGGCGGCGAACGTGGCGAGGTAGGCGTGCCGTGCCTCGTCGTCCTCCGGGAACCCGGTCAGGGCCAGCAACTGGGTCCGTTCACCACCGGGCACGACCGCCGTCGGTGGGATCGGACGCTCGCCGCGGTCGACCACGTCCATGGCGGCGGCCAGGCACAACTTGCGGAGGTCGTCGAACTGCACGGATGGCTCTCCGGGACGGTGGCGACGGTGGCGACGATGTCGACGATGTCGACGATGTCGACGGGGGCGACGGTGTCGACGGGGGCGGGAACGGGTGACGGGGGATCGGTCGAGCACCGTACGGCCCGCGGCCACGCCCGGCCAACCCACGGGCTCAGGACGGGACGGAGTCGGCAGGGAACCGGGGGCAGGTCGGTAGCGTCGGCGCTCCCCGACCTGCCGAGGCGCGCCGCATGGACCTGTCCGCGATCACCTTCACCGACGTCGATCCGGGGCTGTTCGCGGACATGCCGGACCACGCCAGTGCCTTCATGGACCTGGTCGGGTACCAACCCACCCTCGTGTCGCCCACCAGGGTCGAGGGACACGTGGACGTCGACGACCGGCTGCACCAGGCCTACGGGATCGTGCACGGTGGCGTGCACGCCACGATCGTCGAGACGGCCTGTTCGATCGGGGGAGCGGCCGCGACCCGTGCGGGTGGGCATGGCGTGGTCGGCGTGTCCAACCGCACCGACTTCCTGCGGGCCCACCGCAGCGGCCGGCTGGACGTGGTCGCGACGGCCGTGCACGTCGGACGACGCCTGCACCTGTGGCGCACGGCGATCACCCGCGCGGACGGCAAGCTGGTGGCGGAGGGCCAGGTTCGCCTGGCCGTCGTGGACCCCGAGACGCTCGGCGGGTGAACCGGTCGGTGCGGCGAGTGCGCGGGCGCCCATCCGTGACCGGCCGCGCCGGGGGCCGCGTGTAGGGTTGCGTGTCCCGACGACGGAGTGCCCGATGACCTGGATCGGCGTGGAACTCGGCGGCATCACCGTGACGACCGTGGCGCTCGACGCCGACGGGTCCGTGGTGTCCGAGATCGCCCTGCGGACGCCCACGACCGGCGGTCGCCTCGAAGTCGTGGACGTGCTCGAGACCGGTGTGCGATCGGTGGCGGACGAGGCCGGCATCACGCTCGACGACGCCGGTGCGGTCGGGGTGGCGACCCCGGGCATGGTCGTGGGCGGGACGATCGGCGGCGCATCCAACGTCCCGGGCTGGTCCGAGCGCTTCTCGTTGTCCGAGTTTTTGCAGGAGCGGATCGGGCGGCCCATCCGACTGGTCAACGACGTCACCGCGGCGGCGGTCGCGGAGCACCGGTTCGGAGCGGCTCGTGGCCAGATGGATGCCCTGGTCGTCTTCGCCGGCACCGGTGTGGGGGGCGGGCTGATCCTCAACGGCGCCGCCTACGAGGGTGGTCACGGTGGCGCCGGCGAGTTCGGGCACACCGTCGTGGTGAACCACGGCGCCACCTGCCCGTGTGGACGCCGGGGCTGCGTGGAGGCCTATGCCGGACGACGGGCCATGAACGACGCCGTCCGCGTCGCCGAGGCGACCGGGCAGTCCACGACGCTGTTCGACCTCGCGACGGCCAATGGCCACGCCGAGCCGGCGGCCGAGGACTGGAAACGGGCGCTGGAGGACGGTGACGACGTGGTCGTGCAGTCCCTGCGCGACGCGGTGGCCGCGATGGGGGCCGGCATCGCGTCGGCCGTCAACCTGCTCGACCTCGACCTGGTCGTGCTGGGCGGGGCCATGGTCGACGCCCTGGGGGACTGGTACCGGTACCGCATCGAGTCCGCCATGCGCCCGCACCTGTTCCTGCAGCCTCCGACCGTGCGGGTGGCACCGGGCGAACTGGGGCCGAATGCGGGCGCGATCGGTGCCGCCGTCATGGCCCAGGACCACGCCGACGGGCTGGCCGAGGGCTGAGACGGCCGGGGGGACCCCCGGCGGAGGTTGGCAGTGTCGCGACCTCGCAGGGCGTAGCCTGTCACCCGGGGACGGGGACCATCGGCACTGCGCGTGGCCCCCTGTCCACATCCGGCCCCCACGGTCGGACTCACGCCCATCCACCGGTCCTCGAAAGGATCCCCTCATGATGCGTCTCGGAATCGGCCTGTTGGCCATCGGCGCCATCCTCGCCTTCGCCATCGGCCTCACCACCGACATCGCCAACATCCAGCTCATCGGCTACATCCTGATGGGCGTCGGCCTGCTGGCGCTGATCATGGGGATGGTCCAGGGTGGCGGCATGGACGGCGGCAACAAGGTCACGACCAAGCGCCAGACGTCCGACGACGGCACCACCGTGGTGGAGGAGAAGCGCATCGACTGACACCGAGGACCCACGAGTTGGTGGGTCCTCGATCCGTCGGCCACACTCGGGGTCACGGGCCGCCGACGGCGGCGGCCCGACCGACCCAAGGTTCGCGCGTGTCCCACTCGGCCCTGCCCCACGCTGACCATGCCCACGCCCTCGTCGACCAGCTCGACGTCGTCGTCGCGACGGCCACGACCCACCTGGCCGACCAGGTCGTCGACGACGGCCGGGTCGACACGGCGTTCGTCGACGAACAGGGCACGCTGGCCTACGACCTCGCGACGGTGGCATCCGGTGTGCAGGCCGCCCGGGCGCTGCTCGAGGTGGCGACCGGACCCGACGCCGCTCCCGACGAGGCCGGGCTCGCACTGGCCTTCGCTGCCGACGTCGCGACCGACCTGGTCACACGGGCGACCGGGCGATGGGGCACCTGGGGCCTTGACGACGATCCCCTCGGTGCCGTGGACGACGCGATCGCGGCCGGGCGGTCGACCGGGCTGCTGGCCGAGATCGGCCAGCGCGTGCTTCGCACCGGCCAGGCCGCGCCCCGCCACCTCGACGACGACCTCGAGATGGTGCGCGACGCCTTCCGTCGGTTCGCCGAGGACCGGGTCGCCCCGATTGCCGAGCAGGTCCACCGCGACGACGACGACATCCCCGACGCGATCATCAGTGGCCTGGCCGAGATGGGGTGCTTCGCGCTGTCGATCCCGGCCGAGCACGGTGGCATGGCCGACGGGGGCCCGGACGAACTCCTGAACATGGTGCTGGTGACCGAGGAACTGTCGCGCGGGTCGCTGGGTGTCGCCGGGTCGCTCATCACCCGCCCCGAGATCATCGGCACCGCCATCCTCAAGGGCGGCACCGACGACCAGAAGCAGCGCTGGCTCCCCTCGATCGCGTCGGGGGAGAAGATGTGCGCGGTCGCGGTCACCGAGCCCGACCACGGCTCGGACGTCGCGTCGCTGGCCACCACGGCGGTGCGTGACGGCGACGACTGGGTCCTGAACGGGGTCAAGACCTGGTGCACGTTCGCCGGGCGCGCCGAGTACCTGTTGGTGCTGGCACGCACCGACACCGATCCGGCCGCTGGTCACCGTGGCCTCAGCCTGTTCGTGGTCGACAAGCCCCGCTTCGCCGGCCACGAGTGGTCGGTCCAGCAGGACGGCGGGGGTCGCATGGAGGCTCGCGCGATCCCGACCCTGGGCTATCGCGGCATGCACTCCTTCGAGGTTGCGATCGACTCGTGGCGGGTCCCGCACGCCAACCTCATCGGCGAGGACGACGGGGTCGGTCGCGGGTTCTACCTCCAGATGCAGGCCTTCGCCAACGCCCGACTGCAGACCGCCGCGCGGGCGTTGGGCGTCATGCAGTCCGCGCTGGACGAAGCGGTCCGCTACGCCGGGCAGCGGCGCGTGTTCGGGCAGGCACTGGGCGACTACGAGCTCAGCCAGGTCAAGATGGCGCGCATGGCTGCGCTGATCGCCGCCAATCGCGCCTTCGCGTTCCGGGTCGCTCGCCAACTCGCGGCCGGCACGGGCCAGCTCGGCGCGAGCCAGGTCAAGCAGTTGGCCTGTCGGTCGGCGGAGTGGGTGACCCGCGAAGCCCAGCAACTGCACGGCGGCTACGGCTACGCCGAGGAGTACACGGTGTCGCGGTTGTTCGTCGACGCGCGTGTGCTGAGCATCTTCGAGGGCGCCGACGAGGTCCTCGCCCTCAGGGTGATAGCGCGGCAGTTGCTGGCCGACGCAGCGGGAGCGTGACCTCCCACGACCATCCGGACGAGGCACGCGACGAGCCTCCCGACCTCGGTGCCGTGGCCGAGCCGGTCACCGTCACGGTCGCCCGGCGGATCGCCCCGGGGCGGGAGGACGACTTCGTGGCGTTCGCACGACGCGCGTTGGCCACGGCCGCCGACTGGCCCGGCTTCCTCGGCGGAGGGATCCTGCGTCCGCCACCGGGCGGCGACGAGTACCACGTCGTCTACCGCTTCGTCGACGCGGCCGCCCAGCGGGAGTGGGAGGAGTCCGACGAACGCGCGGCGATGATGACGGACGCCGACGAGATCATGGAGACGATCGGCGTGTGGCGCATCCGTGGGCTCCACGACTGGTTCGCCCTGCCCGGGCGCGGCGCCCAGGGGCCACCGCGGTGGAAGCTCGCGGTCGTCGCGGCGGTCTGCGTGCTCCCGATGTCACTGCTGATGACCGTGGTGATCGTGCCGGCACTGTCGTCGCTGTCGTTGGTGCCCCGCACGATCGTCACGTCGATGATCTTCGCGGCGTACATGACGTTCCTGGCGGTGCCGTGGGTCAGCGGCCTGGCCGGTCGGTGGCTGTACCCGCGGAGCTGAGCCCACCGCTCAGCGATGCCCCCTCAACGACGGACGGACGGGTCGGACTGCGTCGCGCGCAACCGGACCGTGTGCACCGAGTCACCCGACAGGATCCCGCCGCGCCCGAACAGGCGTCCGAACTGCCAGTTCGACAACCCGAGTTCGGGCTTGTCCAGTGCGTACTGGCCGTCGACCCAGCGGGTGAACCCGTCGCCGACGAAGGGCGCGTCGACCGCGGCGAAGAAGGCGTCCTGTTCCGCGGCGTCGTCAGACACCAGTGACGCGACGAACCCGGGCGCGTGGCGGTTGTGCAGGGCCACGGCGTCGTCGAGGTCGTCGGCGACCACCAGCGTCAGCTCCGGGCTGTCCTCCCACTCCCACTCGGTGCCCAGGTCCTCCACCTCCAGGTCCGAGGCGAAGGGCTCGTCGTGGGTGCCGTCCGCGCGCGCCACCCGGACGGTGCGGTCGCGGTCGCGTCGGTCGAGGTGCTCGGCGTCACCGGCCCGGACGTGCAGGCGGCCGTCGGTGCCACGAGTGTCGGCGGCGTCGGCCAGTCCAGCCAGCACGACCGGGACCAGCGTGGCGGCCGCCTCGGCGGTCACCACGATCGTGTTGAGGGTGTTGCAGACCTTGCGGTCCAGCGACGCGGCGACGACCGATCGCAGCCGGTCGACGTCGGCCGCGGCGGTGGCGACCATCCAGGCCCCGCCGGTCCCGTGCAGGGACACCGGGTTCCCGGCCGCGCGGGCGATCGCGCCCATCTGGGCCACGGCCGGCCCCGACCCCCGGGCCACGGCAAGGCCCAGCCGGGGATCGCCCAGCATCGCCCAGCCGGCCGCGTGGCTGGCCGCGTCCAGCAGGGTGACCGCGCCGTCGGGCAGGCCTGCCGCGACCAGTGCCGGGTCCAGGACCTCGCGGACCAGGGCGCGGGCCGTGCCCAGTGCGGCCGACCCGATCCGGAACACGACGGTGTTGCCCGACCGCAGCACCCCGGTGGCGTCGGCGAAGACGTTGGGGCGGCCCTCGAAGACGAACGCCACGACGCCCAGGCCGTCCCGCACCGCCTCGGCCGACCACCCGTCGTGGTCGACCCGGTCGAACGGATGTCGGTGGCCCGAGGATGTCGTGGCCCACGTCCGCAACCCCGCGACCATGTCCGAGCGCATCGACTCGTCGAGGACCAGGCGGGTCGTGGTCCGTCCCGCGCCCCGGGCACGTTCCACGTCCAGCGCGTTGGCCTCGGCGACCGGGGCGAACACGTCGTCGTCGGCGAGGCGGTCCGCGAAGGTGTCGAAGAAGGCGGTGATCGCATCGTCGTCGACCGCGGCCATCGCCTCGAATGCGGTCCGGGCCCGGGACACGGCCCGGTGTGCGCGGTCGCGGTCGATCGCCGGCACGTGCAGCAGGTCGCCGTCGACCACCAGCAGCGCGTCCCCGGGTTCGAAGGCCGCTGCCAGCGCCTCGCCGACATGGGTCACCCGGTCGCCGCCGACCAGGATCGGCATCCCCACGGTCAGGGACGTGAGCGGCTCGATGGCAGTCATGCCGCGCAGCCTAACCGCGTACGGCCAGCAATGGCGCAGGCCGAGGGCCAGCAAGTGCCGCAAACCTGCACGAGCAACGAGGACACGCCCTCACACGCCCTCGACAGGGTCGGGTGAGGCGTGAGAACGAGCGAAGCGAGTTCTCAAACCTGTCCGAGCCCAGATGCCCACGGGCACGGAGGGCGCAGAACGAGACAGGGTCAGGTGAGGCGTGAGAACGAGCGAAGCGAGTTCTCAAACCTGTCCGAGGAACGAGGACAGGCGTTAACAGGCCCGTGACAGGGTCGGGTACGGGTCGGCCGGTCCGCCGCCACCGGGGTGGTACTCGAAGTGCACGTGGTTGACACCGCCGGACGCGTTGCCGGTGTTGCCGTTGCGCGCCACGACCTGGCCGACCGAGACGTGCGCCCCGTCACCCACCGAGTGGCTGTCCAGGTGCAGGTACCAGTAGTCGTTGCCGTCGTCGCCACGCAGGACGGCCCACAGGCCGGCGCTGTTGCCGTACGGGTAGATGTCCCAGGTACCGGAGACGATCGCGTACACGGCCTGTCCCTTGGACCCGACCAGGTCGTTGCCCTCGTGGGACCGGGTGCCGCCACCACGCGGTGCGCCCCAGTCGTTGTAGAGCGTGACCCCTGACAGTGGGCAGGCCTTGCCGGCGCTGGACGGCGCGGACGAGCCGCCACCGCCGGAGCCGCCCGAGTCCGACGACGAGCCGGAGTCCGACGACGAGCCGGAGTCCGACGACGAGCCGGAGTC
>JAGXFT010000144.1 GCA_024637135.1 Nitriliruptorales bacterium
AGCACTAGTGGGAGTTGGCGAGGAGGGCGAAGGCTTCGGCGCGGGTCTTTGGGTCGTCGCGGAACAGGCCGCGAACGGTGGACGTGACGGTCTCGGCGCCGGGCTTGCGGATGCCGCGCATCTCCATGCACAGGTGGCGGGCCTCGACGACCACCATGACGCCGCGGGGCTGCAACTTCTTCTCGATCGCGTCGGCGACCATGGTGGTCATGCGTTCCTGCACACCGGGGCGCTTCGCGCAGACGTCGACGACCCGCGCGAGCTTGGACAGCCCGGTGATGCAGCCGTCCTCGTTGGGGAGGTAGGCGACGTGCGCAGACCCGAACCAGGGCAGCAGGTGGTGCTCGCACTGGGAGTAGAACGGGATGTCGCGCATCATCACCAGTTCGTCGTGCCCCTCGGCGAACACGGCCGAGATGACGTCCTCGGGATCGACCAGCAGGCCGGCGAAGATCTCGTCGTACTCGCGTGCGATCCGGTCCGGCGTGTCGGCCAGGCCTTCGCGGTCGGGGTCCTCGCCGATGGCCTCGAGCAGCAGGCGCACGGCACGACGGATCTTGTCGTGGTCGAAGGTGCCGCGGGGCTCGACGTTGGTGATCGCGCGGACCCGCGCCCGCGAGGCCGCACGGACCTCCGCGTCGATGTCGTCCACCACGTCACCGGCGAGCGCCGGCGACGGGACGTCGACGGTGTCGACGCCGCCGGGGCCGTCGACACCGGCGGTCACGCAGGGTCCCCGGTGCCCTCACCGGCCGCCAGGGCCCCGGGCGGGGGTGGCGGCGAGGAGTGGGCGTTGCGGGTGCCGTTCCCGTTGCCGTTGGCGGACTGGCCCAACCGGCGCAGCAGGTCCAGCACGCGGTGGGGCTCCTGGCCGTCCGGCGGGACGGCGGCGCGGGACGGACGCGGGCGGACGTGGGCGAGGATCTCCTTGAGCCGTTCGCCCTCCAGGGTCTCCTCCTCCAACAGCGCCTGGCCCATCATCTCGAGCACGTCGGCGTTGTCGACCAGCACCTGCAGGGCCTCGTCGTGCGCCATGTCCAGCATGAGCCGGATCTCGAGGTCGATCTGCTCGCCGACCTTGGGCGAGTAGTCCGGCGTGTGGCCGAAGTCGCGGCCCAGGAACGGCTGGGAGTCCTTCTGGCCCAGCAGGATCGGACCGAGGCGATCGCTCATCCCGTACTGGGTGACCATCTCGCGGGCCAGGCCGGTGGCCTTCTGGATGTCGTTGGACGCACCGGTGGTGACGTCGCCGATCTTGATCTCCTCGGCGACCCGTCCGCCCAGCATCATCGCCAACTTGTCGGTCAGCTCGCCGCGGGTGGCGTAGGACCGGTCCTCGGTCGGCAGCGCCATCGTGTAGCCCCCGGCGCGGCCGCGCGGGATGATGGTGATCTTGTGGACCGGGTCGTTGTGCGGCAGGGCGTGACCGACGATCGCGTGACCCGACTCGTGGTAGGCCGTGATCGCGCGCTCCTTGTCGCTCATCAGCTTGGTCTTGCGCTCCGGACCGGCGATGACGCGGTCGATCGCCTCGGCCAGTTCGGCCTGGGTGATCTCCTTCTTGCCGAACCGGGCGGCCAGGATGGCGGCCTCGTTGACGAGGTTGGCGAGGTCGGCGCCGGTGAAGCCCGGGGTCTGGCGTGCCAGGATCTTGAGGTCGATGTCGTCGGCCAGTGGCTTGCCACGCGAGTGGATGCGCAGGATCGCCTCGCGACCGTGCAGGTCCGGGCGGTCGACCGTGATCTGGCGGTCGAAGCGGCCGGGGCGCAGCAGGGCCGGGTCGAGGATGTCGGGGCGGTCGGTGGCCGCGATCAGGATGACCGCGGTGCGCTGGTCGAAGCCGTCCATCTCGACCAGCAGCTGGTTCAGGGTCTGCTCGCGCTCGTCGTGGCCGCCGCCCATGCCGGCACCGCGGTGGCGACCGACGGCGTCGATCTCGTCCATGAAGATGATGGCGGGGGCGTTCTCCTTGGCCTGCTCGAACAGGTCACGGACACGGGACGCACCGACACCGACGAACATCTCGACGAAGTCGGACCCGGAGATGGTGAAGAAGGGGACGCCTGCCTCGCCGGCGACCGCGCGTGCCAGCAGGGTCTTGCCGGTCCCGGGCGGGCCGAACAGCAGGGCGCCCTTCGGGATCTTGGCGCCCATCGCCTGGAACTTGCCCGGGTTCTCCAGGAAGTCCTTGATCTCGCGCAGTTCCTCGATCGCCTCCTCGGCCCCCGCAACGTCGGCGAAGGTGACCTTGGGTGCGTCCTTGTTGACCATCTTGGCCTTGGACTTGCCGAACTGCATGACCCGGCCGCCGCCACCCTGCATCTGCTGCATGAGGAAGAAGAACAGCCCGAAGATCAGCACGAACGGCAGCATCTGGAGCAGGAAGGTGAAGATCGTGGAGTCCTGCTCCGGGTTGATCCGGAGCTCCTCGATGTTCCCGTCCGCGACGAGTTGGCCGATCTGGTCGCCGTTGATGGCCTCGGAGTAGGTGGTGCTGAAGGGCACCGTCTCGGCGCCGTCGCGGTACTCACCGGTGATGGTGAACGAGCGCAGCCCGATCTCGAGGCCTTGGGTCGCGTTCTCGGCATCCAGGTCCTGGCCGGTCAGTTGACCGTCCTCGGCCAACTGGAGGAACTGCGTGACCGGGATCTCCTCGGGCGCCGTCGCGGCGTTGAAGATGTTGAACGCGAACAGCATCACCAGCACGAGCACGGCGATCCACACGAACGGGCCACGGAGGAGTCGCTGGGAGGTCTTCACGAAGGACTCGCCTTTCCCGGGGTCGGGGCGGCGAGTGCGCCGCCCTGCCGGAGTTCATCGTCCGCCCGGTCCCGCCGGAGGGCTTCCGGGACGGTGACGCGGTGGCCGGGATCCCGGTCCGATCCGGACGCCTCGGCGGCGTGCGGGACGGATGCGTCGAGCAGGATCGGGTGAACGGACATCGTATCAGGGGGTTCGGTGGGGCCTTGGGCCCGGATTGGCCGACGACCCCGGATCTGCGCCCCCCGGACACACCCAACCTGCGGGCAGTCCGCGCCGACCGACCTGGCGGGGTCACGCGCGCCTCGTCGGACCGTGGGGCGGTGTCGGCAGGGACCGGATCCGACGACCACGACCGTAGGCTCCCTTCCTGAGAACGAGCTGGACCGCCTGGAGCAACTGGCCGAGGCCGGCGACGAACTGCTGGGGGCACCCGCGCTGGTCACCACCGCGGTCCGCCGCCGCATGGCGCGCCGGTCCCGGACCACCTGACCCACCGTCAGGCGGGGGCCTCCCACGGGACGCCGAAGCGGCCGTGGTGGGCGACGTCGCCCGGACCACGACGTGGGCGAGATCGGGCACTGCCCAGCCGGCGCTCGTCGTCGGGCGCGTACCCCAGGCTGACCACGCCCACGAACGAGCGTCCGGCCGGGATGTCGAAGGCCGCGCGAACGGCGTCGTGACGTGGGACGGGTACCCCGAAGAAGCAGGCGCCCAGCCCCTCGTCGACGGCCGTCAGCAGCATCAACAGCGCCGCCATGCCGGTGTCCACGTCCCAGTAGTCGACCGGCCAGCGCCCTTCGTCGCGGTCGGCCTCGCCCTTGTCGGCCTCCGCGTAGCGATCGAGGTAGGCGTCCCTGTTGCCCAGGCACAGCACCAGCACCGGGGCCCGGTTCATGCCGCGCAACCAGTCGTCCACGTCCGCGCCGGGGTCATCGACATCGGTCGCGGCCGCCCAGTAGCGCGCGCGGTCCTCCTCGCTGTCCAGCACGAGGAAGTCCCACCCCTGGCTGAACCCGGCGGACGGCGCGCGGATCGCGTGCTCCAGGACCCGCCGCACCGCTGCGGTCGGAACGGGTCGCAACGGGTCGTAGTCCCGCACCATCCGTCGTCGACGGACCACCTCGGCGAACTCCATGACGTGCCTTCCCGTGAACCCGACGGCTAGGAGTAGACCTCGGGTCGCAGGGTGCCGATGAAGTCGAGGTTGCGGTAGTGCTCGTCGTAGTCCAGCCCGTACCCGACCACGAAGACGTCCGGCACCTCGAACCCGACGTACTTGACCGGGATCTCGACGCGGCGCCGTGACGGCTTGGTCAGCAGCGTCATGATCTCGATCGAGGACGGCCTGCGCGAACGCAGGTTGCCGAGCAGGTAGTCCAGGGTCAGGCCCGAGTCGATGATGTCCTCGACGATCAGCACGTCGCGACCCTCGATCTCGGTGTCGAGGTCCTTGAGGATCCGCACGACCCCGGACGAGGTGGTCGCGGCGCCGTACGACGACACCGCCATGAAGTCCACGCTGGTCGGGATGGTGATCCGCCGGGCCAGGTCCGACATCAGCACGTAGGCGCCCTTGAGCACCCCCACGATCAGCAGGTCGTCGACGTCGGCGTAGTCGCGGTCGATCTCGAGGGCGAGCGCGTCCAGGCGAGCGCGGATGTCGGCCGACGACACCAACACCTCCTCGACGTCATCGGCGAACGCCGGCGGGAGCGAGTCGATGTCGTCGTTCACGAGGGCCTCACAGGGAGGGGACGGACCGCGCGGACCGCAGCCCTGCGGCCGCTGGGCGGGGACCGGTCGAGCCCGGTCATGACCAGCCTAATCGTCGGCCATCGATCCGGTGACGGGCGCTCGCCGTGTCGACCGGGGTGGACCACGGTGCTCAGGAGGCGACGCGTCCACGACGTCGTGGTCTCCGCGGCCGTGCCGACGGCCGCGGTGCCAGTCCACCTGGCGCAACAGCCCGGCCTCCAGCGACACCTGCGGCTGCCACCCGAGCAACCTGCGGGCACGGTCGGTCGAGCCGCCCGTGCGGGCGACGTCACCGGCCTGGGACGGACGCGGGTCGAGGTGGACAGGTCGCCCCACGAGGTCCTCGACCACGTCGATGACCCGGCGGAGCGTCGCCGGTTCACCGCCGGCGACGTTGACGATCGTGCCGGGTGCCAGGGGCCGCGTCCCCGCCAACAGGTTGGCCGCGACGACGTCGCCGACGTCGGTGAACTCGCGCACCTGGCTGCCATCGCCGAACAGCGGGAACGCGGTGCCGTCCAGGGCGGCTTCGACCAGGCGATGCATGGCCATGTCCGGTCGCTGGCGCGGGCCGTAGACCGTGAAGTAGCGCAGGGCCACCGTGGGCAGGCCCCAGTTGGCGGCATACAGGCCACACAGGTGCTCACCCGCGAGCTTGGTGACGCCGTAGGGGCTGTGCGGGGCGGGGACAGCCCGTTCGGTGGTCGGGTACTCGCCGAGGTTGCCGTACACCGCGCTGCTGGAGGCATACACGAACCTGCCGACATCGGCCCGGACCGCCGCCTCGAGGAGTCGCTGGGTCGCGACCACGTTGTGCTCGACGTAGTCCTCGAACCCGGCCGACCACGACTCCCGCACGCCGGGCTGTCCCGCCAGGTGGAAGACCACGTCGACGCCATCGCACAGCGCGTCGAGGTCCGCTCGACGCAGGTCTGCCACGATCCATTCGCACCGGTCGTGGTGGGCGAACCCGGCCGTGTTCGCCTGCTTGACGTCGAGGTCGTAGCTGGGCGTGAGCGCATCGACGGCACGAACGGAACCGCCCACGGCGAGCAGTGCCTCGACGAGGTGGCTGCCGATGAAGCCCGCCGCTCCGGTCACCAGTGCGTGCAGGGTCATCTGGACTCCTGGATCACGACGTCTGGATCTGGATCACGTCGGCTGCATGACGACGGGCTGCATGACGACCGGCTGGGGGCACCAGGTCCGAGGCCAACCACGACCGTCGCGGACCGTCCCTCCGAAGGGGTTCGAGGTCAACAACTCGATGCCACCGGGCAGGACGTGGGCGGGCGCATCGAGACGCGTCGTCGAGCGGGCCGGCACCAATGCGGCATCAGCGCAAGCGGCGAATGGCGAGGTGCAGCTGGGGGACGGCCCGCCCCGTCCGCAGCGCCGGCTCGTCGGCCACCAGGCCCGGCACCCACAACACCCGGTCCTCGGTGGCGACGACCGGCAGCAGGTCCCGGGTCGGACGCGGCACCCCGGCGTCGACGAAGACGTCCTGCAGCTTGCGGGTCCCGCCCCCGGTGACGACCCGGTCACCGGGCCGGCGTGGCCGCACGACCAGCCGCGGGATCCGTTCCCCCAGTCCGCCGAGCACGACCTGGCAGCGATCCCGGTGGCCGCCGGGAGGCGGCAGGTCGTCGGGGATGCGTGACGTCGGCGGCTGCCACGACGACAACAGCCCCAGTTGCGGGGCCCGGCCGGCGCTCGCCTCGGACGTGGCCTCCAGCATCCAGTTCGCGGCCGGCCACGCCGTGCGGCCGTCCACGACCATGTCGACATGAGCCGGGCGCGCCAGGTCCAGGGGCGCCATCGCGAGCCAGCCCCCAGCCGCCACGGCCTCGGCCCCGGGCAGGTCGATCGCCCCACGGGACAGCGCGCGGATGGCCTCCACCTCGGCGGCCGTCGGTGGCATCGGGTCCGACCGCACGGCCAGCACCAGCGCACGCACCAGCCGACGACCGGCCGCCGCCGGCAGCGTTGCCAGCACCTCCAGGGGCACGGCCCGCACCGGTCCGACTCGGCGCGAGGTTCCCGCCACCAGGTCCTCGGTCATGGCCCCCAGCCATGCCTCGTCGTCCCGCGCCAGGTCGGCCAGGCGCGACAACGCACCCACGACGTCGGGCCCGAGTCCGGCGAAGCCCGGCATGACCTCGTGGCGGAGGCGGTTGCGGGCCAGGGATGTGTCGTCGTTGGAGGGATCGCGGGCGACCTCCAGCCCCTCGTTGGCCACGAAGGCGTGCAGGTCGCGGCGACGGATCCGCAGCAGCGGGCGGCAACGTCCGTCGGCGCCGGGATCGATGCCGGCCAGCCCGGCGACGCCCGTGCCGCGCGCGAGTCGCAGCAGGAGGGTCTCGGCCTGGTCGTCGGCGGTGTGCCCGGTCAGCACCCAGCGCGCCCGCACGGCCCGGGCGGCCCGTTCCAGGGCGGCCCACCGCTGGTGCCGGGCGGCTGCCTCGGGGCCGGTCCCGGTCGGTTCGACCGTGACGTCCTCGATGGCCAGGTCCACGCCGAGGAACCGGGCGGTCATGGTGACGGCGGCGACGTCGGCCCGGTCGTCGCGGAGGCCGTGGCGCACGTGCACCAGGTGCAGGGTGAGGTCGGGGCGGGCCTCGGCCACCAGGAATGCCAGCGCGGTGGAGTCCGGGCCCCCGGAGATCGCGACCACGACCGTGGCGTCGGCCGGCACGACCCGCAGGCCGGCGCCGGTGGCCACCACGAGTTCGTCACGGGACAGCCCGGACGCCCGCGCGCCGATGACGTCGTCGGCCCCCACCTCAGTCCCACCCGCCGGCGGCATCGCCCATCCTGGCATCCGTTCCCGTGTCCCCGGTCACCCGGCGGTGCGATCCACCCATGCGGCCGGCTGGTCGAGCTCCTCGGTCCGCGGCACGTTGGCCGGGTCGGCGAAGGCTCGGTTGAGCGTGTCGATCCCGCCCAGGTCGATCACGCCGCGGACGAACACCTCGCCCTGGGCGTACTGCTTGCGCTTCACGTCCAGCCCGGCCACCGCGGTCAGGATCTTGGTCGTGAGGTCACCGCGTCGGGACTCCAACGCCTCGCGGACCCCGTCGGGGTCGGCGACGACCGACTCGGCCGCCAGTGTCATGGCGGCGTTCCCGTGGCCCTCCAGCAGGCTCATCAGGCCCTGGGCGCGGTCCATCACGTCCTGTTGGGGCGGGGTCAGGATCGTGTCCAGCAGCGGCTTGACGGATCCGGTCCGGCTGACGTCGCGAATCACCCCGGGGAGGCTCGCGGCGACCTCCATGATGCGGTCGGGATCCAGTTTCGTCTCGTCGACGTAGTCGTCCAGCAACCCGCGCAGGTGGTCACCCAGCCATGGCGTGCCGTCGAACTGCAACCGGTGCACGATCTCGTGCAGCACGACGCTGCGGCGAAGGTCGTCTGCGCGGTCACCGAACTCGGTGGCGAGGTCGAGCACGTTCGGCCCCACGATCACCAGTTGCCCGGTGCCGCTTCCCGACAACGGGAGGATGAACTGGCCGAGCACCTTGGTGGACAACAACCCGAACACCGCGCCCAACTGCGTGCTGAGCACGCGACTGGCCATCGCCGACGAGCGCGGGAGGCGATCGGACAGCCGCGCGACCAGCGGTGCGACGGTCTGGAGGTTGGCCCGGATCCAGCCCAGTCGTCCCACCACACGACCGCGGGTCGGGGGGAGGTCGACACCGAGCCCGCTCCAGTCACGGGCGGCCTGGTCCAACTCGCCCCACTCGGCGGCGACGCGGTTCTTGAGGTCGGTGGCCGCGGCCGGATCGGACACGACCCCGGGCAGCAACATGCGTGCGGCCTGGAGTGCGGCGGGGAGGTCGATGGTGGGCATGGCCGTCCTGGACGTGGCGGGCGGGTGGGATGGCGCGACGACCGTCAGGGTGCCCGACGTGGCCGTGGCCGTCGCGACCACAGCCGCGACGAGGGTCATGGGCGCCACGGTCGCGTGCGGGTCGATGGCGTGCCCGCCCGACCGGCCGACCGGTGGCGACGAGGCGACTCACGACGCCGATGGTTCCTTCTGCTTGCGCACCACCATCAACCGGTACAGCGCCGCCAGCGCGACCAGGCCACCCACGGTGAGCACGGACAGGCCCACGGCCGCCGCCCACAGGAAATTGGGCTCGTAGTCCTCGGGTCGGTTCGCGTTCTCGGTCGAGTTGGCACCGCCGGGCTCGAGGCCGCCGACGTCGCCCTCCGCCTCGGTCGCCAACCGGACCACGCCGGCCGGGACGTCGCCGGCGTCGGCGACGGCCACCTGCGCGGGCAGCAGGAGGGCGCCACCCAGGACCAGGGGCAACAACAGGGTGTGCAGCAAGCGACGCATGGCGTCCTCGTCGTCGACGGACGATGTGGATCCTAGCCCGCCACGGACCGGACCCGACCCACTGGTGCCGTCGAGCGGACGGACGGGGGCGCCCATGGCGCCCGGACCCGATCTCCGGGCCCGCCCGACGACCCGCCCGATCCCGGGCCTGTCGTCGCCGGACGACCCGTCGACCCCCCTCAACGAGCGCTCAGCGCGCGCCGAGGGGACGTTCGGGAACATCGTGGGACCTCGATGGCCGGCAGCATGGCTCGACGATCGTCACCCCGGGATCGTCCGGGCGGGCGCAGGCGGTGGACATCACCGTGCTGGCACCACCCACCCCTGCGTGGCACCTCGGTGCGCATCGCCGTCCTGACGCCACTGGTGTCGCCTCGTGCCAAATGGAAAGCATGCAGAAATGCACGGCAAGCATGGGTATCATGCCCGTTGCATCGTAGGCGGATCTGCGCTAGTGTCGGGGTCAACCCGCGTCATGCGATCCCCGGCCCCCCGCAGGGACAGGCAGGCACGTCGGCGCACCGTGCCCCACGCACGGACAGCGACC
>JAGXFT010000145.1 GCA_024637135.1 Nitriliruptorales bacterium
CAGCGGCCCGACCTGACGGCTGCGTCAGGTCGCCGGTCCCGATGGGAACCCATATCGTGCGCTCCACCGGCGCCCCCGTGCCGGCACGCCACCCGGGATCGCCATGACCGCCACCATCCGCGCCGTCGCCAACCAGAAGGGCGGCGTCGGCAAGACGACCACCGTCCAGTCGTTGGCCGCAGCCCTGTCGGAACTCGGCCGAGCCGTGCTGGTCGTGGACAGTGATCCGCAGGGCTCGCTGACCTTCTCGCTGGGGTTCGAACCCGACGAACTCGATCCGACCCTCAACGACGTCGTGACCGGCCGGGCCACGCTGGTCGACACCATCCTCCAACACGAGGAGGTCGACCTGGTCCCGGCCAACATCGACCTCGCCGGGGCCGAGGTCACGTTGCTGTCGCGGACCGGCCGCGAGTACCTCCTCCGTGGGGAACTGGCGGACCTGCTGGAGTCCTACGACGACATCCTGATCGACTGCTCCCCGTCGCTGGGGGTGCTGACCATCAACGCGCTCACGGCCGCGGACGAGGTGCTGGTCCCGGTCCAGTGCGAGACCCTGTCCCACCGTGGCGTCGCCCAGTTGCTCGAGACGATCGACGACGTGCGCCGACTGACGAACCGTTCGCTGACCCCCCGGGGGCTCATCGCGACCATGTTCGACGGCCGGACCAACCACTCCAAGGAGGTCCTCGCGGACCTGCTGGCGCGCTACGACCTGCCGCTGGTCGGGGCCCCGGTCCGCAAGTCGGTGCGCTTCGCCGAGGCGCCGGCGGGTGGCCAGAGCCTGCTGGCCGGTGGCACCCAGGTCCCCGGCGCCGCGGCCTACCGCATCATCGCGCGCGAACTGGCCGACGAACCGATCCCCGACGACCTGTGGGAGAAGGCGCGCTGGACCGACGTGCAGCGCGATGCCGTGCTGGGGGCCGTCCATGGCTGATCCGGCGTCCCGCGGACACACCTCGTCGACCTTCGACCGGGTCGACCGCAGCCGCCGGTCGGGTCACGGCCAGGATGCGTCCGGCAAGGAGGCGTTGTTCTCGACCGCGCCCACCTCCGCGCCACCGCGGCCGTTCGAGGTGACCTGCCGGACCTGTGGGGTCCGGACGGGGCTGGACCTGGGTTCGGCACTGCCGCTGTTGCGTCCGCCGTTTCTCTACAACCCCATCCGCGGCTCGCTGTGGACCCGCTGCCCGCACTGTGGTGAACGGGCGTGGCTCGACTGGGGCCTCGGCCAGGCCATCCGTGCCCTGTTGGGTCGCACCCGCGCCTGACCGTGCGGACTCGTTCCTCAGTCGCAGGAGAGTTCGCCAACCTGCCCGAGCGCGTGCGCCCTCGCGTCGCTCCGGCGCAGTGGAGTTCCTCGCTTCGCTCGCAATGTCCAAGCGAGGTCAGGCGTTCAGGGCAGGTGCTCGACGTCCACCCGGCGATCGAGGCGCGGGGTGCCGTCGCCACGGGCGTCGCTGCCACGGGACGTCGTGCGCACCGAGCCGTCGGTGTCGCCACGGCGACGTTGGGAGTCCGACTGGCGGTCGTCACGGCCACCCGAACGGCCCGAGTTGCCGCGCCCGGACGAACCGGACCCGCGACCCGAGGACGACCCGCGACCGGACGAGCCGGATCCGCGGCTCGACGACGATCCACGCGACGAGTCGGATGATCGCGACGAGTCGGACGATCGCGACGAGTCGGACGATCCCGACGAGGTCGAACGGCTCGAGGACGAGCCGGAGGAGGAACCACGGCGGCGGCGGTTGCGCCGAGCGCGCTTGCGTCCGCCGGACCCACGGGAGGACTCCTTGGAGGTCTCCGACGCCCGGTCGCGATCGGATCCGCTGTCGCGGCTGGACGTCGTGGTCGCATCGGCCTCGCGGGTCGTGGACGGGGTGTCGTCACCACGTCGGCCGCGGGTCCGGGTGCGTGACCGTGAGCGGTCGCCACCGTCGCCGGACGACGATCGGCTCGACGAGGACGTGTTCGATGACGGGGACGTGTCCGACGACGAGGACGTGCCGGACGAGGACGTGTTCGATGACGTCGCGTCCGAGCGACGCTCGTCGGTCCGGTCGCGGCGGTCGGTGTCCCGGCGGCTGGAGCGGTTGGAGCCCGACGACGAGGCGCGGGGGAGGTTGCGCGAGGGCCGGTCACCCGACTTCCTGTTCGACGAACGACCGCTCGATCCGTTGGACGACGACCGTCCCGGGGACGATCCGGATGATCCGCGGCCGCCCGAGCGACCGGACGACGAGCCGTTCGAGGAGCCCGACGACGCGCCGAGGTCGTCCCACGGCGTGGTCTCGGGCAGGTCGAACAATTCCGTCAGCGTGTCGGAGGTCGAGAACACCTCGGTCAGCTCCTCCTCGGTGCCGACGCGCTTGCGGATGACGTTGACACGGTCGACCTCGTTGAACTCCGCGAAGGTGACGGCCACGCCGGACTCACCGGCCCGGGCGGTGCGCCCGATCCGGTGCAGGTACATCTTCTCGTCGTCCGGGCAGTCGTAGTTGACGACATGGCTGACGTTGCTGACGTCCAGGCCGCGGGCGGCGACCTCGGTCGCCACCAGCACGTCGGCGGTCCCGGCGCGGAACTTGTCGAGGTTGCGCTCACGGCTGGACTGGCGCAGGTCGCCGTGCACGGCGATCGCCTTCAGGCCGAGGGCGTCCAGTTCCTGCACCAGGCGGTCGCACATCCGCTTGGTGCGGCAGAACACGAAGGCGCCACCGCGGCCGGGCATCTGCAGCAGCCTGGCCAGCACGCGGGGCTTGTCCATGCGGTGCACCAGGAAGAAGTGCTGGTCGACGGTCGGGGCGGTCTCGTGCAGGGTCTCGTCGGCCCGCATGAAGGTCGGCTTGTCCATGAACCGCCGTGCGAGCTTGACGATCGCGGTCGGCATGGTGGCCGAGAACAGCAGGGTCTGGCGGTCCGTCGGGACGTCGGCCAGCAGCCGTTCCACGTCCGGCAGGAATCCCATGTCGAGCATCTCGTCGGCCTCGTCCAGCACGACCGTGTGGACCTTGCTGACGTCGAGGTTGCCGCGCCCGAGGTGGTCCAGGGTGCGGCCGGGGGTGCCGACCACGACGTGGACGCCGGTGGTCAGGGCCTCGATCTGCTCGTCGTAGCCCACGCCGCCGTAGACGGCGATGGAGGTGACGCCCCTGCCGGCACCGACGGTCAGGTCGTCGGCGACCTGGATGCACAGTTCGCGGGTCGGGACGATGACCAGCGCCTGGGTCTGGGCCTTCGTGGTGTCGATGCGTTGCAGCAGCGGCAGCCCGAAGCCCAGCGTCTTGCCGGTCCCGGTGCGGGCCTGGCCGATGAGGTCATGGCCCTTGAGCCCCAACGGCAGGGTCAGTTCCTGGATGGGGAACGGATGTACGATGCCGCGCTCGCGCAGGACGTCGGCCAGGTCCTGGGCCACGCCGAAGTCGGTGAAGAGCGGCTTCGGGGCCTCGCTGCGGTCGAGCGGCGTCTGGGGTTGGTGGTCGGTGGTGGGTGTGGTGGTCGTGTCAGTCACGGGTGTCGTTGTCCTGGGGTGATGTGATCCCCAGTCGGATGCCCACTTCGGGGCGGATGGTGACGACGGCGATCACGCGCTTCGTGCCGGTGGCGTGTGCCAGCGACGGGTCCGGATCCGGGCGCGGCACCACCATCACGGCAGGCGGCGAGTTGCTGGCCGGCGAACGGCGATGCGACGTGGTCCCGCGTGGCGGGAACCCCTCGAATTCGAACGACTGCCCATCGTAGCGGGGGCTCGGGGTCGTCCCGCGCAACCGCCGATCGGCCCGGGGGTCGGCGTGGTCAGCGCAGCGGCCGAGGCACGTCGGCGTCGCGGATGCGGGCGCCGATCTCGACCAGCGACCAGACCAGCAGGCTCAGTGCGATCCCGGGCATGACCAGGTGTGGTGCCCCGGCCACGCGCAGGGCGACCAGTCGCGAGCCCAGGTTCGCCAGCATCAGTCCCCACGAGATCGCCGGCAACTGCAGCCCGACGCCGAGGAAGGACAGGATCGCCTCCAGGCTGATGACGGTGGCGGCGTACGGCAAGGCGAAGACGACCATCGGGCGCAGGCTGAACGGGACCAGGTGTCGGCGGAGGATGTAGGACGGTTTCGCGCCCAGCGCCCGCGCGGCCTGGACGTGTTCCTCGTGCAGGCGTTCGCGCACGGCCCCGCGTACCAGTCGCACCATCGGCGGCCACGCGAAGAGGGTCAGGACCACCACGACCTGCAGCACGGTGCGCTCCTCGGTCAGGCCGAACAGCAGCAGTGCCGTGAACACGATCGGGATCGAGAACAGGACGTCGGCGGTGCGGGAGATCACCTGGTCGACCCACCCGCCCGACCACGCGGCGATGGTCCCGAGCAGCGTGGCGATGGCCATCGCGCCCGCGATCACCACGCCGCCGATCACCATCGACGTGCGTGCGCCGTACAGGACCCGGGTGAGGTAGTCGCACCCGAACAGGTCCGTGCCGAACGGGTGTGCCAGGCTCGGTGCCTGCAGGGAGTTGCCCAGCAGGCACGGCGTGAGGCCCTGCACCGCAAACAGGTCGGGCCACACCGCGATGACCAGGAACACCGCCAGCACGATCCCCGGCCCGCCCAGGATCGACGCCCAGTGTCGGATCCGGTCGAACCGGTCGTGCCAGCGCGACGCGATGCGGTCCCGCAGGCCGGGGCGAGTAGCGTTGGACTGGTCGAGTCCGTCCATGCACCGCCTCCCCGGGACCACCCGTGCTGCGCTTCATCCTACGCCGCATCGTCGTTGCCACCGTGACCCTGCTGGTGGCGTCCGTGGTGCTGTTCGCCGCGATTCGCCTCCTGCCCGGCGACGAGGTCCGGGGCATGTTCGGGTTCGGTGGTGCGTCGCCCGCGGCGATGGAGGCGGTGCGCGAACGCCTGGGCTACGACCAGCCGTTCCTTGTCCAGTACTGGCGCTTCCTCGAGGACTTCCTGCGACTGGACTTCGGGACGTCGATGCGCGGCGAGTCGGTGCGCGACGTCATCGGCTCGAGCATCGGTCCGACGGCACGCATCCTGGCCGGCGTGGCGGTCCTGCAGGTGCTGCTCGGTCCGCTGTTGCTGTGGCTGTCGCTGCGCCGGCCGCGCTCGCGCCTGGACCGGTTGACGGCCACCGCCACCGTGGTGCTGGTGTCGATCCCGACCCTGGTGGCGGCGTTCATGCTGCAGGCGATCCTGGTGTACTGGACCGACATCCTGCAGTCGCCGGACTGGATCTACGCCCCCGACCCGGCCGCGGGGTGGCGCAACTACGTGATGCCCGTCCTGGCGCTGGGGCTGGGCACGTCGGCCCACCTCGCGATGGTGGGGCGGGTGGAACTGCTGTCGGTGCTCAGCACGCCCTTCATCACCACCGCCCGGGCCTTCGGGGTCCCCTACCAGCGGATCATCCGGGTCGACGCCGCCCGACCGGCCGCCGGGGCCGTGGTGCAACTGCTGGCTGCGAACCTGGCCGTGCTCCTGACCGGGCTGATCGTGGTCGAGGACGTCTTCGGGGTCCCGGGGATGGCGTCGGCGCTGCTGTCGGCGATCGAGGCCCAGGACCGGATCCTCATGCTCACGATGCTGATGCTGGTCCTGACCGTCGTCATGGCGGTCAACACCATCGCCGACGTCGTCCATGGGTTGATCGACCCCCGCGTGCGCGAGGCCGGTCTGTAGGTCGGTCCTCAGCCGGCCGAGCCGTACAGGGTGGCGGCGACGGACGTGGCGAGGTTGAGGCTGGAGACGCCGGTTCGCATGGGCAGGCGGACGCGGAGGTCGGCGCGGGCCAGCAGGTCGTCGGTCAACCCGTGGCGCTCGGTCCCGAAGGCCAGCACGGCGCCGGCGGGCAGCGGGGTCGTGCCCAGCAGGTCACCGGCGGGATCCAGCGCCACCAGCGGTCGCACGGGGGACACCAGGTGGTCGCGTCGCCCGACCGGGAGTGCGAACTGCAGTCCGGCCCCGCCCCGGACCGCCCGTGGATGCCACGGGTCGGCCTGGCCGAGCACCACCACGCCGTCGGCGTCGGCCGCGGCGGCGACCCGGACCACCGCTCCGACGTTGCCCAGGTGCGTCGGGGCCTCCAGTGCCACGACCGGTCGCGCCGACGGGGTGGCGATCACCTGGTCGAGCGTGTCGGCCGGGCGCCGTGCGATCGCCAACGACGGTGACGGCAGCCCACCGACGGTCAGCGCCTGCCAGGTCGCATCGCCCACCGGCTCGACCTCGACGGGGAGGGCGACGTCCGGGGCAAGGTCGCCCAGCAATGCGAGCAGGTCGGCGGGGTCGGGCGACGCCACCCGCTCGACGACGGCCCCGAACCGGATCGCGTGCTTGAGCGCATGCACCCCTTCGAGCAGTACTCGTCCCGGGTCGCGACGCGCCGCCTCGACCGCCTGCTGCAACGCCACTGGAGGCACGCTCATCGGCATCCTCGGGCGCTCAGTAGTCGATGCCGCGGCGAGCCATGATCCCACTGTCGAAGGCGTGCTTGACGTTGTGCATCCGGGTCACGGTGTCGGCGACGTCGATCAGGGCCTGTGGGGCGTCGCGGCCGGTGGCGATCACGGTGGTGTGGGACGGGCGGTCGGCGATGGCGGCCACGACCTCGTCGGTGTCGATCCAACCCCAGTTCATGGGGTAGGTGATCTCGTCGAGGAGCAGGACGTGGTAGTCGCCGGAGGCGAGGCGATCGCGGGCCTCGGACCAGGCCGTCTGCGCCACGGCCTCGGACTCGCCCAGGTCGTCGCTGTCCCAACTGAACCCGTCGCCCAGGGCCCACCAGTGTGCGCCCAGGCCCGTCAGGAGTCGCTCCTCGCCCACGCGCCAGTCACCGGACTTGATGAACTGGATCACACCGACCGTCCACCCGCGCGCGAGTGCCCGGAGGGCGGTGCCGAAGGCGGCCGTCGACTTCCCCTTGCCGTCGCCGGTGTTGACCAGCACCAGCGACTCGGCGTGGCGGAGGTCGGGCGTGGTCGACGTGTCCTTGGCCACGGGTGGCGCGGCGCCGCCCTCGCCCGTCGGGTCGTCGACCGGGACGTCGGACGGGGCATGGTCGTCGGGGGCGGGCGTGGTCACGGGGTCCTCCTGGTTGCAGGTCGGGATCGGTGGGCGTCGGGTGGCCTGGGCGTCAGGCTGGGGGGTCATCATGGTGTCCGGGGGCGGCCGGGTCGCCCCGCGGTCTCATCGGGACGACGACGATGCCCCCGCTGCCGTCCGGGACGACCCGGACCGAGGCGTCGTAGTGATGGGCCACCCGAGCGGCGGTCAGGACCTCGACCGGGGTGCCGGCACCGATCGCCCGCCCGTGGTCCAGCAGCACGACCCGGTCGGCGTACTGGCTGGCAAGGGTGAGGTCGTGCATCGCGGCCACGATCGTCAGTCCACGTTCGCGTCGCAGGTCGTCGATCAGTTCCAGCACGTGCTGCCCGTGGCCGATGTCGAGTGCCGAGGTCGGTTCGTCGAGCAGGAGGATGCGGGCCTCCTGCACCAGTGCACGGGCCAGCACCACGCGCTGCAACTCACCGCCGGACAGGGCCAGCACCGGTCGCCGTGCGAAGGTGTGCAGGTCCAGGCGGGTGAAGGCGTGGTCCACGGCCGCGAGGTCGGCTGCGGACTCGACCCCGAACGTCGGGATGTGGGCGGTGCGGCCCAGCAGGACGTAGTCGGTGACGGTCAGGCCGGGCGGGATGATCGGCCGTTGGGGGACCAGCGCGACGGTGGTCGCCCAGCGACGCGGCTTCCAGGGTCGCGGGTCGTCGCCCAGCAGGCGCAGGTCGCCGTCGTGGCGGACCAGTCCGGACAGCACGCCCAGCGCCGTGGACTTGCCGGCCCCGTTGGGCCCCAACAGGGCCACCCACTCCCCGGCGGCGACCGCGAGCGAGAAGTCGACGAGGACCGGCCCCCCGCCGTAGTCCACGCCCGCACCGACCACCTCCACGGCGGGGCTCGTGCTCGCCCCGTCGCGCGACCACGAGCGCTGGGCCAGGGTGTCGGACTGGGCCTCGCCCCGGGCCTCGTGGTGGGCATCGTCCTGGCGGGTGGCGGGCGGGTGGGCGTCGACCTCGGCACTCACATCGTCACCCCCTGTCGGTTGCGACGCAGCAGGATGGCGAAGAAGGGGGCACCGATGAAGGCGGTCACGACACCGATGGGCAACTCGGCGGGCGACACGATCGTCCGGGCCAGCAGGTCGGCCCCGATCATGAACGCCGCACCGACGACCACCGACAGGGGAAGCACGATGCGGTAGGACGCCCCGACCGTCAGTCGGATCACGTGTGGCACCACGATCCCCACGAACCCGATCAGGCCGCTGACCGCGACCGCAGCCGCCGTCGCCAGGGAGGCCGCCACCACGACGGCGATCCGGGCCCCGCGTGCGTCCACGCCCAGCGTCGCGGCCTCGTCCTCACCCACCGACAACACGTCCAGGGTCCGGCGGTGGAGCCAGATGACCGCGATGGAGCCCGCCGCCGGGACCAACACCTGCACCACCTCCGACCATCCCGCCGTGGTCAGACGCCCGAGGATCCAGGTGTAGACCTCGGCCAGGGTGTCGGCGTTGCGCTGTTGCACGAAGGTCTGGATGGCGGTGAGGAAGGAGGCGATCGCGACGCCGGCCAGCACCAGTCCGGCCGTGCCCCCACCACCCGCGGTACGGCCCACCAGCACCGCCAACGCGACACCGGCCAACGACCCGACGAATGCGGCCAGCGGCACCGTCACGGCGGTCGGCAGCACCGACGGGTCGAGCGTGATCACCAGCGTGGCCGCCAGTCCGGCACCGGCGGCCGCGCCCAGCAGGTAGGGGTCGGCCAGCGGGTTGCGGAACACCCCCTGGTAGGCGGCGCCGGCCACGGACAGGCTCGCCCCGACGATCGCCCCCAACACGATGCGGGGCAGACGCAATTGCCACAGGATCGCGGACGCGCGTGCGTCCAGTCCGGAGTCGATCGTGACGCCCGGCAGTCCATCGGCCAGTTCGGCCAGGACCGGGCCCGGGGACAGGTCGGCGGCGCCGACCAGCACGCTCACCAGGGCCATGGTGAGCAGTGCCAGGACGGCCGCGCCCAGCACCACCGGCGACAGCCGGGTGGCGTGCAGACCGGGGCGGTCCGGGGCGCTCACCCGGCCCCGCCGAGCGCATCCGCGACGACCTGCACGAAGTCGACCACGCGCGGCCCCCACCGCGAGGGGATGTCCTCGGGGAGCGGCACCACGCGACCGTCGGCGACGGCGTCGATGGTGTCCCAGCCGGGACGTTGGGCGACCGTCTCGGCCGATTCCCCGAAGGAGGCGTCGGCGAGGAAGATCCAGTCCGGGTTGGCGTCCACGACGTACTCGGGTGACAGTTGCGGGTAGCCCCCGGCCGGGTCCTCGACCGCGTCCGCGACGTTTTCCAGGCCGAACAGGCCGTAGACCTCGCCGACGAAGGTGTCGCCGGTGGCGGTGTAGAGGGTCGAATCGAGCTCGTGGAAGTAGGTCTGGCCACTGGCGTCGGGCACGTCCGCGACCAGCTTGTCGATGTCGGACCGCATGCCGGCCACGACGTCCTCGGCACCGTCGACCTGGCCGGTGACGACCCCGAGCTGGTCGATCTGGGCGTAGGCGTCGTCGAAGGTTGCGGGCGCGGACTGCACCAGCAACGGGATGTCGAGCTCGGCCAGTTGGTCCACCAACCCGGCGTCCTGGGCGATCACCAGGTCGGGGTCGTAGTCCGCGATCGCCTCGACGTTGGGCGTGAAGGCGTCGAGGTCGGTGACCGGGGCCTCCTCGGGGTAGTAGGAGTACTGGTCGACCGCGGTGACCTGGTCACCCGCGCCGATGGCGAACAGCGACTCGGTCGCGGTGGGGCTCAGCGACACGATCGCCGTGGGGGCCGCGTCCAGCATCACCTCGGCGCCGCTGGTGTCGGTCACGGTCACCGGGAACGCGTCTCCGGACTGGTCGTCGTCGGTGGTGGCGGGGGACGGGGTGGGGCTGGTCGTGGGCGTGGCGGGCGACGCGTCCGAGGAGGTCGTCGCCGTCGTGGTGGCCGCGGACGTGGGCGACGCGGTGTCGTCCGCACCGTCGTCGCTGGCACAGCCGGCCAGGGTGAGCGCGAGCACGGCCGTGGCCGCGAGCACGCGAGGGGTCGATGGAGCCGTCATGGGAGGATCCTGAGTCTGCGAGGTGGTGGTGCAGACGTGGGGGATTGCCACCCGGGTCGAGGTCGACCGATGGAACTCCGTCACGAACGCCCCCGTACCTCGCGGGTCGTCGGTTCGCATCACGGACCCAGGCGACCTGGCTCGTCGACCGTGCGGACCGCGTGGCGGTGGCAGGACGACTCACAGTTGCGGGACAGCGCCGGATTTCCACCGGACTTCGCTGGTGTCCATGGCCCCGGCGTGGTGCCGGGAGCGGCGAGTCTAGCCGCACGCTCGTGTCCGCCGTGCGACGGGGACGGTCCGGCGCTCGTCCCGGCCGCGTCGCGGTCGCATCCAGTCGACCCTGCGTCCCGGGGGCGCAGCAAGGATGTGTCGAGTCCGCGTGGCCAGCGCCCGACCAGGGGCCGGCGACCTACCATGCGGGGCGGAGAAAGAGTCCATCGTGCCGGTCCTGTTGTTCGTCGCCTTCATCGCCATCCCGCTGGTGGAGTTGTTCGTCATCTCCCAGGTCGCGCAGGTCATCAGCCTGGGTCCGACCATCGCCCTGCTGGTGGTCGACTCGCTGGTGGGTGCCTGGTTGGTCAAGCGCGAGGGACGGCGGGCGTGGCATGCGCTGCGGGACGCGTTCGCGTCCGGTGGCTGGCCGGCCGACGAGGTCACCCAGGGCGGGCTGGTCATCTTCGGCGGGGCCCTGCTGCTCACGCCCGGGTTCGTCACCGACGTGCTGGGGTTGGCATGCGTGATCCCGCCGACGCGCCGGATGATGTCCTCGGTCCTGCGGCGCTGGACGGCGTCGTGGGCGGCGTCCCGGGGCGGGGCGGGACGCGCCGGCGCGGCCTCGGCCTTCTGGACCGCGGGTGGGCGCAGTGACCGTGGCGTGCGGTCGGGGTCCTCCGGCGCCGACACCACCGCCTCCGGTCCGGGCGGCGCGACGCGCCCACGACGGCGTCCGGCCAACCGCCCGGCCCCCGACGCCGGCCGTGCCGACACCCCCGACGTCGAGGTGCTGGGCGTCGAGCGCGACGATCCTCCGACCTGAACCCCCGTGTGTGCGTCGCCCGTCCCGGATGCGGGACCCTGGACGCACGCGGTTGACCTGACGTCGACGGTGACGTCGACGTCAGGTCAACCGGTAGAACCGCCAGAAGCCGAATTCGCCCGTGGGCAGGACCTCGACGCGGTCGAAGCCGGCCTCGCGGGCGTAGCCCAGCAGCGTCGCGGGCCGCATCACCGTCCCGGTCTCCGCGCTGTCGTCTGCCGACTTGCCGTCCGGCAGGCAGATGAACAGCGAGAAGCCGTACATGACGCGCTCGACGTCGTCGCCGGGGACCTGGTGGTCGTCGGCGACGGCTTCGTCCATCACGACCACCGTCCCGTCGTCCCCGACCATGCGACCCATCGCGGCCAGCACCTCCACCGGTCGGGGGAGGTCGTGGACGCACTCGAACGCGAACGCCACGTCGAACGCGCCTGCCCGGTCGAGTTGGGCCACGTCGGCGACCTCGAAGGTGACGCGGTCGGCCACGCCGGCGGCAGCCGCGTTGGCGGTGGCCAGTTCGACCGACGGCGGGTCGATGTCGAGGCCGTGCACGTTCGCGTCCGGGTAGGCACGGGCCAGGGCGATGGACGACCAGCCGCCACCGCAGCCCACGTCCGCGATGCGCACACCCGGCCGCGCCAGCACGTCGTGGACGTTCGTGCGCGCCAGGGCCGGTTGCAGTTCGAGCTCGAACCAGGGTCGGTTCATGTCGGCCTGCGACTCCCGCATGTCCACGCCGTAGTCGGACCAGCCGACCCCGCCGTCCTCCCGGTAGGCCGTGACCAGGTCGTGGAACTTCGCGCCGGCGGCCGCGAGCATCCGAGCCAGCGGGGCGAGGTAGACGAGGCTCGTGTGGTCGGTCATGACCTCTGCCACTGCCTCGTCCATGGCGAAGCGCGGGGGGACCTCGTCCTGGGTGACGGTCAGCAACCCGACGGTGGCCTGCTGCTCCAGCCATTCGCGGGCGTACCGCGGCGACGTGTCGGTGTGACGGGCGAGGTCGTCGGCGGTGGCCGGGCCGTGCTCGGCCAGGGCGTCGTACCACCCCAGTCGGTCGCCCATCGCGACGGCCAGCACGTCGAGCGCGCCCAGCGCGCTCGCGAACAGCCGGTCGGCGACGTCGTCGGCCGTGCGGCCGGTGGTGTCGGTGGTGTCGGTGGTCTCCATGGGCGTGTCCTTCGATGTCGGACGTCGTGCCCATCCCAGCGGGGTCGCGTGCGCCCGTCCGACGACGACCTCCGGAGCTCGTCGTCAGTCTGCTCACCCGACGGCCGTTTCGCCACCCCCTCGTGGCCGTTTCGCCACCCCCTCGTGGCCGTTTCGCCACCCCCTCGTGGCCGTTTCGGCTCCGCACACCGTTTGTCTCCCGGAACACGACGGTGACGTCAACGTCAGGCCGACGGTGGCTGATTCGTGGGTAGCGTCACGAACCATCGACGACCCGAGGACGCCGCCGTGCGCATGTCCGACATCCACGACGCCATCGACGCCCGGGCGGACAGCGCCACGATCGCCGGCCTGCCCCTGCCCGACACCATGCGAGCGGCAGTCGTGCGCAAGTCCGAGGTCGACATCTTCGAGGGCCTCGCGGCGGCCGACAAGGACCCGCGGGTGTCGTTGCACGTCGACGAGGTCCCGATCCCGCCGCTCGGCCCCAACGAGGTCCTGATCGCGCCGATGGCGTCGGCCATCAACTTCAACACGGTCTGGACCTCGATCTTCGAGCCCATCTCCACCTTCACCTTCCTGGAGCGGTTCGCGCGGGAGGGGGAACTGGGTGCCCGTCACGACCTCGACCACCACATCGTGGGCTCGGACGCGGCGGGCGTCGTGCTGCGCACCGGGCCCGGCGTGACCCGGTGGCAGCCCGGCGACCGGGTGACCGTGCACTGCAACTCGGTCGACCTCGAGGGACCCGAGGGCCACGAGGACTCGATGCTGGACACCTCCCAGCGGATCTGGGGCTTCGAGACCAACTTCGGTGCGCTGGCCGACATCTCGATGGTCAAGGCGAACCAGTTGATGCCGATGCCCGACCACCTGACCTGGGAGGAGGCGGCCTCGCTGGGCCTGGTCATGGCGACGTCGTACCGGATGCTGGTCGGGCAGAACGAGGCCAGGATGACGCAGGGCGACGTGGTCCTGATCTGGGGTGCGACCGGCGGACTGGGTGGGTTCGCCACGCAATTCGTTCGCAACGGCGGGGGGATCCCGGTGTGCGTCGTGTCGTCACCGGAGAAGGTGGCCCTGCTGCGCGACCTGGGCGTCGAACACGTCATCGACCGCAAGGCCGAGGGCTACCGCTTCTGGACCGACGACGACGAACCCGACTACGGCGAGTACCGCCGCTTCGGCGGCAGGATCCGCGACCTGGTCGGCGAGGACCCCGACATCGTGTTCGAACATCCCGGCCGCGCGACCTTCGGGGCCAGCGTGTTCGTCGCCAAGCGTGGCGGCACGATCGTCACCTGTGCCTCGACGTCGGGCTATCGGCACAGCTACGACAACCGCTACCTGTGGATGAACCTCAAGGACATCCTGGGGTCGCACTTCGCCAACTACGACGAGGCATGGAAGGCCAACCGCCTGGTGGCCAAGGGGATGATCCACCCGATCCTGTCCGAGACCTACCCGCTGGCGGAGGTGGGAGAGGCCGCCCACCAGGTCCACAACAACCTCCACACGGGCAAGATCGGCATCCTGGTCGGGGCACGCGAGCGAGGCACCGGCGTGCGCAACCACGACTTCCGCGCCCGCCACGTCGACGACATCACCGCGTGGAGCGCCCTCCAGTAGGACCGACCGGAGGGCAGCCATGGCCCCCTCGACCACGTCCACGGGTCGCACCGCGGCCACCGAGACGGCGCTGGTCGTGCTGGCCCCGGACCTGGACCCGCTCGTCGAGCCGTGGCGGCGCCGACTGGACCCCAGCGCCGGGTGGGGGATGCCGGCCCACGTGACCCTGCTGTACCCGTTCGTGGCACCGGCCGACCTCGTCGACGCCGTGATCGCTCGCGTGGCCGCGGTCGTCGCCGGCCACGCGGCCAGCACGGTCCGATTCGCCTCGACCCGCTGGTTCGGCGACCAGGTGGTCTGGTTGGCGCCGGAGCCCGACGACGAGTTGCAGCGGCTGTCCGCGGACCTGTGGGCGGCCTTCCCGGACCATCCTCCCTACGGCGGTGCCATCGAACAGCCGCGTCCGCACCTGACCCTCGCCGACGGTGCCGACGTGGCCGCCATGCGCGCGGCCGAGCGCGCCGTGCATGACAGGCTGCCCGTGACCGTCGAGGTGGCCTCGGTCGCGGTGATGGTCGGGGCGCCGGCGGCGGACGCGTGGCACCGGGTCGCCGAACTGCCGCTGGCGACGGGGCGGTCGTGACCGACACGGCCACCGGGACGTGCACGGGATCTTCACATCGCCGTGAAGGGACCTGCACATCGGGGTCCTAGATTGCCCTCCATGAGTGCAACCCGAGTCCTGGTCGTCGAGGACGAACCCGAGATCGCGGACGCCATCGTCGCCCGCCTGCGGACCGAGGGGTTCGCGGCGACCGCCGTGGGCGACGGCGACGCGGCCGTCGAGCAGTGCCGGCAGTTGCGTCCCGACCTGGTCGTGCTCGACCTGATGCTGCCCGGGATCGACGGGTTGGAGGTGTGTCGGCGGATCCAGTCCGACCGACGCGTGCCCGTGGTCATGCTCACCGCGCGTGACGACGAGACCGACCTGGTCGTGGGCCTGTCGGTCGGGGCCGACGACTACCTCACCAAGCCGTTCAGCCCGCGAGAACTGGTGGCCCGGATCCGCGCGGTCCTGCGGCGGGCCGAGGACGCCCGACGCGGCACCGTGCTGCGGCACGCCGACCTCCAACTGGACCACGCGGCCCGGCGGGTCCAGCAGCGCGGCCATGCCGTCCACCTCACCCCGATCGAGTTCGACCTGCTCGCCCACCTGCTGGAGCGACCGGACACGGTGTTCCCACGCGAACTCCTGCTGGCCGAGGTGTGGGGCGACACCTCCGGCACCGGCACCCGCACCGTGGACAGCCACGTGCGGTCGCTGCGACGAAAGTTGGGGGACGCCTCGGTCCGGACCGTGCACGGCGTCGGGTACGGGCTCGGGCCGGGCGGCCACGCGTGAGGCCGCTGGACCGGGTCGGGTCGATCAAGCTCAAGCTCGGCATCGCGATCGTCGTGGCCGTCGGCGTGAGTGCGGTGGTGTCCACGATCGGGTTCCGCCTGGGGGTGCCGATCTGGTTGCGTCCGGTCATCGCGGCCGCCATCGCGCTGGCCCTGGTGCAGGTGTTGGCCCGCGGGATGACCTCGCCGTTGCGCGAGATGGCCGACGCCGCCCGACGGATGGCCGACGGCGATCGGGACCAGCGGGTCACCGAGTCCTCGGCGGACGAGGTCGGCGACCTCGCCCGGGCCTTCAACGACATGGCCCGCGAGATGGCCGCGGTCGACCGCATGCGCACCGACCTGGTCGCCAACGTCTCACACGAACTGCGTACGCCGTTGTCGGCGCTGGCCGCGCGGTTGGAGAACCTGGTCGACGGGGTCGAGCAGCCGACACCGGCGCTGCTGCAGGCCATGCGGGAACAGACGCGTCGACTCGGGCGGCTGGTGGACCAGTTGCTGGACCTGTCGCGGCTGGAGTCCGGTGCGGTCGTGCTCCGACGCGAGGCGGTCGACGTGCGCTCGCTGCTGGAAGCCGTGGCCGCCGAGGCCCGGTTGTCGGCTCCCGACCGCGACATCGACGTCCGGGCGCCCGACGACCTGCGTGTGGCCGCGGACCCGGACCGGTTGCACCAGGTCGTGGCCAACCTCGTGGCCAACAGCATCCGCCATGCACCGGGGTCCCCGGTCACGCTCGACGGCGCACCCGACGGCGACCACGTCGCGATGTCCGTCCACGATCGGGGACCCGGGATCGCCCACCCCGGCCGGGTGTTCGAGCGCTTCTGGCGCGCCGACGGTGCGGCCACCGGTGGCGGCACCGGGCTGGGCATGGCCATCGCGTCGTGGATCGTCGACCTCCACCACGGCGAGATCCGCGTCGACGCCCACGGGCCACGCGGTTGCCACGTCGTCGTCCGCATCCCCGTTCCTCAGGAGACCACCCATGCCCACCCCCACGAGCGTGCCATCCACGGCCCCGGTCCCACCCGCACCGCGGATCGGACCGGCTCCGACTGAGCGCCGCACGGTCGTCCGGCCCGCCCGCCTGCTCGCGCTGGCCGTGGCGGGCGGGGTGGCACTCGACCTCGGCCTCCGCGGCGGGGCGGCCAACGCGGCCGTCACCATCGGGATCCTGCTGGCAGTCGGGGTCGTGGCGACCCGGCCCGGGTTGTCGCGGACCGGGACCGTCCTGGCCCTGGCCGCGACCGTCCCGGCCGTGTTCCTGTCGGTGTGGGCCAGTCCGTGGTTGGCGACCGCCAACGTGGCCGCCGTGCTCGGGTTGGGACTGGCCGCGCTGGCCTGGTCGTCCACCGGTTCCGTGCTGGACACCACCGTGTCCCACGGTGTCGTGCGCGTCGTCCTCGCGGTCGTCCGCGGCCTCGGCGGCCTGGTGCCGCTGGCCGGTGCCCTGTCCGGGCGCTGGCGTTCGCCGACCGGTCCGGACCGGTCGGGCCGCCGGACCGGGCTCGCCGTCCTGCTTGCCCTGCCGCTGCTGGCGGTGTTGGTGGGCCTGCTGGCCAGCGCGGACGCGGTGTTCGATGGGCTGCTGGTGCCCGACGTCGACCTGCGCCGGGGACTCGGCCACGTGGTCCTGGCCGTGGGGCTGGCGTCGATGCTGGCGATGGCCGGGCTCGCGGTCGGGGGCGATCCCGTGGACGGCGACCGCAACGGGACCTTCGGCGCCACCGACGTCGCCGTGGTGCTCGGCCTGGCCGCCGCGGTGCTGGGGCTGTTCGTGGCCAGCCAGGCCGTTGCCCTGACGGGCGCGGGCCAGCGCCTGGTGCAGGAGGCCGGCCTGACCCCGGCCGAGTACGCACGCAGCGGGTTCTTCCAACTGTGCTGGGCGGCGGTCGTGGTCGTCGGCTACCTCGCCCTTGCTCGCCGCCTGGCGGCCCCCGGGGTCATGCAGCAACCGGTCGTGCGGCGCCTTGCCGCGGTCGTGCCGCTGCTGGCCGTCGTCCTGGTGGCGGTCAGCCTGCGCCGGATGGCGTTGTACGACCAGGCCTTCGGACTGACGATGTTGCGACTGACGGTGGTCGTCGCGGCGACCTGGATCGGCATCGTGCTGCTGCTGGTCGCCGCCCGCAACCTGGGCGTGGCCGCCGACCGCGACTGGCTGCCGGGAGCGGCCGTCCTGGCCGGACTGGCCCTGCTCGTGGCCGCGAACCTGGTCAACCCCGAGGCCATCGTGGTCCGGCACAACGTGGCTCGCGCCACCACCGGGGCCACCGTCGACGCCGACTACCTCGCCGGACTGTCCTCGGACGCGGTCCCGTCGATCGAGCGGTTGATCGCCGGCATCGACGACTCCGAGGTCCGGGAGGACCTTGCCCGTGAACTGGGCTGTCCGTCGCCGCGGACGGGCGTCGCGGCGCTCAACCTGTCGGCACGCCGGGCGGCAGGGGTGCTGGCGGCACGGTGTTCGTGACGGCCGCCGGCACGGCGCGGGGTGACTCTGGGTCCGGGTCTGGTCCGGGTCTGGTCCGGGTCTGGGGCCGGGTCTGGGCGTGGTCGGGGGTTGTAGGATCCGGGCACGGAGGTGATGGCGATGGCAGCGCAGGTGGGGACCGACGCGGAGCCGGTCGCGCGCACACCCCTGAGTCGTGATCGGGTGCTGCGCACGGCCGTCGCCGTGGCCGACGAGGGTGGCCTCGACGCCGTCACCATGCGGGGCGTGGCCGAGGCCCTCGGGGTGGAGGCGATGTCGCTGTACCACCATGTCGCCAACAAGGAGGCGATGCTCGACGGGACGGTGGACGTCGTGCTGACCGAGATCATGGCCGTGGTCGCGCCACTCGAGCCGCCGGACCGGCCGGCGGCGTGGAAGGACACGATGCGGTCCCGGATCCTCGCCGCGCGTGAGGTGTTGCTGCGACACCCGTGGGCACCGACCGTCATCGAGTCACGGACGTCGATCAGCCCGTTGGTGGCGGTGTGGATGGACGGCATCCTTGGCCTGTTCCGGGTCGGAGGATTGTCGTGGGACCTCAGCCACCACGCGATGCACGCGCTGGGGAGCCGGGCGTTGGGCTTCAACCAGGAACTGTTCCAACCCGACGATGCCGCGGACGCCGCCGACGTGGACCTGCTCGACGAGATGGCCGAGCACCTCCCCAACATCGTCGGGATGCTGCAGGAGGTCGTCCACGACGACCCCGACAGCACCCTGGGCTGGTGTGACGACCAGGCCGAGTTCGAGTTCGGCCTGGACCTGCTGCTCGACGGCCTCGACCGCCTGTGCTCCCCGGACTGACCGCCGGCGCCAGTCGCCCAGGTCGGCCCCGTTCAGGTGGGGGAGACGGTCCGGGCCAGGTCCTGGACCAGCGCCAACCGGGCGACCACGCGGGGGGACAGCACGAAGGGGTACAGGTCGTCGGCACCCATCGACCGGTTGACCGCGTTGAGGGCGTAGGTCAGCGGCAGCCACGCGTCCACCAGGTCGGTGAAGCCGCCGGTCGCCATGCCCTCGACATGGGACGTGACCAGCGTCGCCGGCGGGGTCGGGCGCAGGCCCCACTGCGACGCCGTCTCGAGCGTGTCGCGGATGTGCAACCAGTGGGCGAAGGTCTCGGCCCAGTCCTCGCTGGGGTGCATCGTGGCGTACTCGCTGACGTGCTCGTCACCCCAGTCGTCGGGCGGTCCCGCCGAGTAGTGGCGGTCGAGCGCCTCCTGGTAGTCGGCGCGTTCGTCGCCGAAGAGCGCCCGGACCTCCTCGATCCGGCCCGACTCGAACGCCATCGCGGGGAACAGGCCGTGTCCGACCTCGTGGCGGAAGTGGCCCAACAGGGTCCGGTAGGGCTCGTGCATGCGCTCGCGCACCTCGACCCGCCAGGCGTCGTCGGCCTCCTCGACGTCGACCGTGATCAACCCGTTCTCGTGGCCGATCATGACCTCGTCGTCCAGGCGGCTCGACACCAGGTCGAACGACAGCCGCTCCACCGGCAGCCCCAGCACCAGGCACTGCCACACCATCCGCCGCTTGGCCGCCTCGGCCTGTGCGACCGCCAACCGGAAGCCGGGATCGTCGATCGGCGCGGTGGCGCGGGTCAGCCGGCACGACCGGCACGTTGCCTGGTCGTCCTCGACCAGCCAGTTGCAGTTCAGCTCGGCCCGGTTGGCGCACACGATGGTCGTGGGCTCGATGACCTCGACGTCGCCGGTCGAGGGCCGCAGCCCCAACGGCGACCCGCACTGCAGGCAGGTGTCGTTGTCGAAGAAGACCACCTGGGCGCAGGTGTCGCAGGTGAACAGTCGCATCGGGGGTCCCTCGGGGAGTCGGCACCGGGCTCGCGGGTCCCGGTCATGGTGCCAGCGTGACGCGATCGGTCGACGCGTGCCGTGTCAGGTGACGGCCGCACGGACGACGTCCACCTCGACGGCCAGCTCCTCGGTCGTGCCATCGGTGAAGATGACCCCCTTGAGCGGGGTCACGTCGGCGTAGTCGCGCCCCCATGCGGTCGTGATGTGCTGGTCCCCGACGACCAGGTCGTTGGTGGGGTCGAGGTCGAACCAGCCGACCACGGGGAGGTGGATGCTGGCCCACGCGTGCGACACGTCCGAGCCCTGCAGGCGTGGCTCGCCCGGCGGTGGCCGGGTCTCGAGGTACCCGGAGACGTAGCGGGCCGGCAGCCCCAGCGATCGCAGGCATCCGACCATGAGGTGGGCGAAGTCCTGGCACACGCCCCGGCCGTCGTCGAGCAGTTCCTCGGCGGTCGTGGACACGTCCGTGGCCCCGGGCTCGAAGGTGAAGTCGTGGTGGATCCGACCGCACAGGTCCACCACCGCCTCCACCACCGGGCGCCCGGGTCGGAACGAGGTGGCGCCCCAGTCCCGCAGCCGTGCCGAGGACCGCACCAACGGCGAGTCCAGCACGAACGTGCGCGCGTCCAGCAGGGCCGCGTCGGTCCCGGCGCGGACGGTGTCGCGGACGTCCTCCCACGGTCGCTGCGCCAGCACCCGGAGGTCCGGGGCGGTCCCGGTCACCTCGACCACCGAGGTCGCGGTCACCGCGAGTTCGACGTGCGGCTCGTGGAGGGAGAAGTGCAGCGCCCGGTTGCCGAAGAAGTCGGTTCGTTCACGCACCAGGTCGGGGGTCGGGACGACGTCCAGGCGGGCTGACCGGCACACCTGGCCGGGGGTGTCACGCGGCAGAAGGTGCGCCAGTCCGTAGCTGGCCGCGACCTCCTCGGCGTAGCGGTAGCGGGTGCGATGCGTCACCCGGTAGGCGGTCACGTCGCCTCACCGTCCCACTCGGCCATCGACCCGTCGACGCCACCGATGGCGACGCCGCGTTGGGGTTTGCGATGGTGGAAGTGGGCCGCGCCGACCGTGTCCGATGCCGCCCGCAGCCGTTGCTGCAGGGTGTTCAGCAGGGACTCCAGTTCGCTGGGCACCGCCCCGTCCCGGTCGGCCCCGTCCGGGGTCGCAAGGTCGGCGAGTCGCGCGGTGTCGGCCAGCCGCAGGGCGGTGACGGCGTCCAGCACCGGTCGCTCGGCGGCGGACGCGCGGCCCGTACCCGGATGGCCGGGGAGGGCCTGGAGGTCGACGGTCAGGCGGTCCAACTGGTGTGCGACCGAGCGCGGGTTCGTCGGGTCCAGCAGCAGCAGGTCCAGCATCGTCGCGAGTTGCGCCCGCGAGCGGTACCGCCGGCGGTAGGTCACGATCGACTCGCTGGCGGTCAGCACGGACTCGTACAACAGCGAGTCGGCGGCGGTGCCGTGGTCGTCCAGCGCCACCGTCCGCAGCAGGGTGACGACGTGCAGCGCGCGTTCCAGGCGACGCCCGGCGTCCATGAAGCGCCACCCGGGATCGCGGATCATCGACTCGGCCGCCAACCCCTGCAACGCCAGCAGGCTGGTCAGGATCCGACCCAGGCGTCCGCGTGACAACAGGTCGTCGGCGAGCCCGCGTTGCCGCGGTGCCTCGTCGAGTTCGCGTTCCAGGGCGGTCAGGACGGTCCACGTGTCGACCGACAACTGGTCGCGCACCACCTTCGCGGCCTCGTCGAGCCGGTGCAGGTCGTGGGCCAGTGTCCCCGGCGTCGAACGGTCGGCCATGAGTCGCCGGATGGTGTCGTCCGGCAACATCGTCGGCTGGTCGTCCCATCCCAGCGTGGCCATCCCGGTGACCTGCCCGAGCGTCCGCAACAGCGTCCGGAGGGTCAGCGCGCCCGCCGGATCGGCCGTCGCGGCCGACGACAGGTCGGTGCGCCGTTCCTCCACGACCCGCAGCAACCGCACCAGTCCCTCGGCGCGTTCGGCGTAGCGTCCGAGCCAGAACAGGTTCTCGGCCGCGCGGGCCGACATCGTGCCGGTCGGCGACACCGGTTCGGACCGGCCCGGCCGCAGCCAGTACGCGGCCACGGACTCCGGCTCGGAGGCCAGCACCCAGGTGTCCTTGCTGTGGGCGCCGGCCTGGTTGGCGACCAGCGGTTCGTCGTCGGAGGCGACCCGGGTGAGCCCCCCCGGCATGACCGTGAAGGACCCCTCCCGCGCCACCGCGAAGGTCCGCAGCACCGATCGGCGGGGCACCAGTTCGCCGCCGACGAAGGTGGGGACGGCGCCCACCTCGACGTACTCCTGGCCCACCCACCGATGCGGATGGGCCGAGATCCTCGCCAGCAGCGCCGATCGCTCGGCGGCCGTGAGGTTCCCGCCGACGATGCTGGCCGGGCCCCCGCCGCGGGCGATCGGCTTGAGCACCAGGTCGTCGAGCCTGGCCGTGACCTCGCGCAGGCCGTCCGACTCCCCGCACCAGACCGTGCGGACCGACGGCAGCCGCAGGTCCTGGCCGAGCAGCGCGGTCGCGAGGCGGGGGAGGAAGGCGTGCAGGGCCGGGTTCTCGACGACGCCGGACCCCAGTGGGTTGACGACCGCCAGCGTGCCCTCGCGGATGGCCTCGACCAGGCCGGGCACCCCCAACTGCGAGTCCCCGCGCAACTCCAGGGGGTCACACCAGGCCGCGTCCACCCGGCGCAGGATCACGTCGACGGGCGCCAACTGGTCCAGGGTGCGCAGCCACACCCGCCCGTGCTGGGCGACCAGGTCGCCACCCTCCACCAACGAGTAGCCCAGCGTGGACGCCAGCAGGGCGTGTTCGAACGCGGTCTCGTTGGCGGGTCCCGGCGACAGGATGACGATCCGGGGTTCGTCCACCCCCGCCGGGGCCGCGGCCTGCAGTGCCGCCCGCAGCGAGCGGAAGAACGGCGCCAGCCGATGCACCTGCAACGACCGGTACAGCGACGGGAACACGCGCGACAGCACCAGCCGGTTCTGCAACGCGTAGCCCGCGCCCGACGGTGACTGGGCACGATCGGCCAGCACGACGACGCCCCCGTCGGCGTCGCGCACCAGGTCCACGGCCAGCGTGACCAGGGTCGCAGGCCCGGGCACCGCCACGCCGTCCACCGCACGCAGGAACCCCGGGTGGCCGAACACCACCTCCGGTGGCAGCAGGCCCCGCTGGAGCAGGTCGCGCGGGCCGTACAGGTCGGCAAGCACGAGGTCGAGGAGTTCCGAGCGCTGGATGACACCCGACTCGATCCGCGTCCATTCCTCGGACTCCACGACCAGCGGCAGCGCGTCGAGTTGCCACCGGGTCGAGGAGTCGGGTCGGCCGTGGACGTGGTAGCTCACCCCGTCGTCGGCCAGTTGCCGGGCGATCTCGTGCTGGCGCTGGGCGAGGTCGCGGGGCCCGAGCAGTTCCAGCGCACCCGTGACGTCGCGCCAGTGCTCGCGCACCACCCCGTCGTGGGTGACCATCTCGTCGTGCACACCGAGTCGCGGCCGATAGCCGGTCAGCAACGAGGTCGAGGTGGTCGTCATGCCCGCGAAGCGTACGCCCGGCCGTGGCCACCGTCCGTCGCTGCCGCCTCACCCCCCTCGTGGCAGTCGCCGACCGGGATGGGCCGGTGAGCGCGGTCGGTCGGTTCCCGTCACGCGGTCCCGGGTTCCCCGAACCACGCGGTGAGCGTGTCCGGCAGTGCCGGGTCGGTGAGGTCGCCGGTCCACGCGACATGGCCGTCAGGTCGGACCAGGACGGCCGCGGGTGCGGTCACCTCGCCGAGGACCGGCAGTTCCCACGTGCCGGCGGACGTGGCGTCGACCATCCGGACGCGGTGGGACCAGGGGGTGATGTCGACGCCGCCTGGTCCGCCCAGGCCGAGGAGCACGGGTCGGGCGTCGTGCAGCAGGCTGAACACGCGCGTGGGACCGTCGGCCGTGTCCAGGTCGAGGTCGGGCATGCGGCGCCCGAGCAGCGGGTGTCCGTTTCCCAGGTCGTAGTGGATGTCCAGCCCGGAGATCATCCCGGCGACGTGTCGGCGTGGTTCGTCCATGGCCAGCAGGTCGGTCATGGAGTCACGCAGGGCCTGGTGGCGGTCGTCGTTCCTGCCCAGGACCACCTGCGCCATGGTGTTGTGCAGCACCCGGGCACCGACCGGATGACGTTCGGCGTGGTAGGTGTCCAGGAGGCGGTCTGGTGAGGTGCCGGTGACCACCTGGGCCAGTTTCCACCCGAGGTTCACGGCATCCTGCACGCCGGTGTTCAGGCCCTGGCCGCCCTGCGGCGGATGGACGTGGGCGGCATCCCCGGCCAACAGGATTCGGCCGTGGCGGTAGGAGGCGGCCTGGCGCGCCATGTCGGTGAACCGGGAGATCCAGTTGGCCCGGCGGAGCCCGAAGTCCGTCCCGTACACGCCCACCAGTGCCTGGCGAAGGTCGTCCATGCTCGGTTCGCCGGTGTGGTCGACGTGTCGTTCGGTCAGGACCACCCGGATCGGCCCGGTGTCGCCCATCGGGCCGAGGGCATGCGTGCCGAGGCGGTCGCGACGGAAGCCGAACTCCGGTTCGCCGTCCATCTCCACCTCGGCGATCATCCAACTGGTGGAGGGATCCAGCCCGGGGAACTCGATCCCGGCTGCCCGGCGAACCAGGCTCCGCCCACCGTCGCAGCCAACCAGGTACTGCGCCCGCAGCGTCGTGTCGGACCCCTCGGCCCGAGTCACGTCGACCCGTGCGCCGGTGTCGTCCTCGGCGACACCGACCACCTCGCGGCCACGCAGGATCGGGACGCCGAGTTCCTCGACCCAGCCGGCAAGGATGGGTTCGAGGTCCTTCTGCCAGAGCGCGAGGAGGTGGTTGTGACGGGTGGGGAAGTCGCTGATGTCCAGGACGGTCCCGGCGTACCCCACGCTCGGATGTGTCTGGCCCGCTGCAAGGAAGCGGTCCGCGATGCCACGCTGGTCGAGCACCTCGAGGGTGCGGGCATGCAGACCTCCGCCGCGCGACCCGTCGAGTTCCTGGCTGGCCCGTCGTTCGACGACGACGACGTCGACCCCCGCCAACGCCAACTCACCCGCCAGCATCAGCCCCGTCGGACCGGCGCCTGCGATCACGACCTCGTGTCCGCCCATCACCACACCCCTCGATCCGCCGGCGCGCCGTGCCCCGGTCGACGGGCCGGACGCTACAGATCGGTCGGCGCCGTGGACAGGTGATGTGCGGCGAGACCACCGAGATCGGGCGGGAATTGACCGCGAAGCTGACCGGGCCCTACCGTTCCCAACGGCACCCACCCGAGCAGCCGAGCGGCATGCGCGCACATGACGGCCTCGTCGTCACGCCGTCCGGGTCTGGCCGATCTCGTCCCGAGCACGTGGGCCTGCGGCAGGACGTGGGGGTCAGGCCGGGGTGCGCAGGTCGAGCGTCGTGGGGAACGGTCGGCCGGGGTGGGGCGGCGGCGGCCGCAGCGCCAGGACGTCGATCGGGCCCGGGGTGTGGTCGTGGATCGAGAACCGTGCACTGCGGCGTGACTCGGCGGCGGCGGCATTGACCGGGGCGTCGTCCCAGGCGCGGCCCCCGGGGTGCACCACGTGGTGGCGGAAGCCACCCAGCGATCGTCCGACCGAGGTGTCGACCAAGTCGAACGTCAGGGGTGACTGGACGTCGATCGACGGGTGCAGCGACGACCACGGCGCCCATGCCTTGAAGCGAACGCCGGCCACGGCCTCACCGGGCGCGGTCGGGTGCAGCGGCACCGGGTGACCGTTGCAGGTCAGGACGTGCCGCCCGGGGACCAGGCCACGGGCGCTCACCTGCACGCGCTCGACGGAGGAGTCCACGTAGCGGGCGGTGCCCCCGTCGGTGGCCTCCTCGCCCAGCACCTCCCACGGCTCGATCGCACCCCGCAGTTCGAGGTCGACGCCGTCGACGGTGGCCGAGCCCAGGCGGGGGAAGCGGAACTCGGTGAACGGGTCCATCCAGGCCGTCGGCAGGTCGATGTCGTGGTCGCGCAGATCGGCGGTGACCGCGGCGATGTCCTGTTCGACGAAGTGGGGCAGCAGGAAGCGGTCGTGCAGCAACGTGCCCCACTCGATCGGGTCACCTCGATACGGGTCCTCCCAGCACCGCACGACCAGCCCCCGCACCAGCAGCGACTGCACCAGGGCCATCTCGGCGTGCGGCGGCATCTCGAACCCGCGCAGTTCCAACAGGCCCAGCCGACCCCGTTCGGAGTCCGGCGAGTACAGCTTGTCGATGCAGAACTCGGCCCGGTGGGTGTTGCCGGTCAGGTCGGTCAGCAGGTGGCGCAGGGCACGGTCGACGCGCCACGCGGGCGGTGGTGCGTCCTCGTCCTCCGCGGCCAGTCGCTCGAGTTCGGCGATCGCGATCGACAGATCGTGCAGGCGGTCGGGCCGGGCCTCGTCCATGCGCGGGGCCTGGGACGTCGGGCCGACGAACTTCGACGAGAACAGGTACGACAGCGACGGATGGTGCTGCCAGTACACCAGCATGGACGTCAGCAGGTCGGGCCGACGCAGGATCGGGGAGTCCGACGGGGTCGCACCACCGAGCGTGACGTGGTTGCCGCCACCGGTGCCGCCATGACTGCCGTCGATGTCGAACCGTTCCGTGGTCAGGCGCGACTGGCGAGCGTCCTCGTAGAGCCCCTCGGTCACCGTGACCTGGTCGTCCCAGTTGTCGACCGGGTGGACGTTGACCTCGATCACGCCGGGGTCGGGCGCGACCACGATCGAGCGCAGCCGGGGATCCGACGGAGGCGTGTAGCCCTCCAGCACGACCGAGACGTCCAGGTCGGTGGCCGCAGCCTCGATGGTCGCGACCAGCGCGACCCAGTCCTCGGCCCGGGTCAACGGTGGCAGGAACAGGTGGACACGTCCGTCGCGGACCTCGGCACCCAACGCGGTCCGCGGTGTCCAGTCGTCGGCGACCGCCAGCGCCGAGTCGGCGTCGGGAGCGACGTCGGGTTCGGCCGGCAGGGGGTCGAGGTCGGCGAACGTGGAGCGGTCCGGAGGGTCGTCCGGGTCGGTCCACTCCAACGATCCGATCGGCAGTCGCAGGCCCATGGGGGAGTCACCCGGGGTCAGCACGACGCGGCCGCGTCGCAGGTGCCAGGTCGTGGTGGCCCAGGACTGTTCGTCCCCGGTCCGGAACAGCGGCAGCACCCAGCCGGTCGGCTGGCCGTCGTCGGCGTCGGGGTCGTCCAGTGCGGCCCGAGCCGCCGCCAGGGAGTCGGCGTCCAGTGGCTCGTTCGGGTCGGGGTCCACGGCGGGCGGGGCGCCGTCCGGGCGCTGGGCCTCCTGCCACAGGGCCCACAACCGGTCCTCGTGGGCGGCCGCCATCGTCGTGGTCCCCACGCCCAGCCGCTCGGCGACGTCCGCCAGCAGGTCCCGGGCGACGGCAGGGTCATCGGAACCGGACGTGAAGGGGTCCGCGAGTCGCGTGGGGTCTCCCCACAGCGGCGTCCCGTCGGTGCGCCACAGCAGCGTCGTCTGCCAGCGGGGGAGTGGCTCGCCGGGATACCACTTGCCCTGCCCGTGGTGGACCACGCCGCCGGGGGCGAAGCGGGTCGCCAGTCGGGCGGTCAGGTCCCACGCGAGCGTGCGCTTGTGGTCGCCGTCGGCCTCGATGGTCCACTCCGGGGCCTCGGGGTCGTCGATGGAGATGAAGGTCGGCTCGCCTCCGACGGTCAGCCGGACGTCGCCGTCGTCCAGGCGTGCGTCGAGGCGGCGACCCAGCGCATCGATCCGCTCGCGCTCGGTGTCGGCGTACGGGTGGGTGACGCGGGGGTCCTCGTGGACCCGGGTGACCAGGTTCGTGAAGTCGAAGGTCACCTCGGTCACGCTCGTGGCTCCCTCGATCGGGGCCGCACTGGCCGGTTCGGGGGTCGCGGCCAGGGGGATGTGGCCTTCCCCTGCGAACAGGCCCGAGGTGGGGTCGAGCCCGATCCAGCCCGCCCCCGGGATGTACACCTCGCACCACGCGTGGAGGTCGGTGAAGTCCTCCTCCGGACCGGCCGGCCCGTCGAGCGGGTCCTGGTCGTCGCTGGCCAGTTGGACCAGGTAGCCGGACACGAAACGAGCCGCCAGCCCGAGGTGGCGCAGCACCTCCACCAGCAGCCACCCGGTGTCGCGACACGAGCCCAGGGCACGGTCGAGCGTGACCTCGGGATCCTGCACGCCCGGTTCGAGCCGGGTCGTGTAGGCGATCGCCGTCTGCAGGCGCTGGTTGACGTGGACCAACATGTCGATGGTGCGGAGCCCGTCCGTGGCGCGGTCGGCCAGTTCGCCCCGCAGGTCGTCCAGCAGTGCCGCCAGCAGCGGCCCGGGCTCGTCGAGCCGCAGGGAGGGACCGAGGTCGTTGCGGACCCGGTCCGGGTAGGCGAACGGGTAAGTCTCCGATTCTTCGTCCACGAAGAAGTCGAACGGGTTGATGACGGTCATGTCGGCGACCAGGTCCACCGTGAACGACAGTCGCCGGGTCGGTTCGGGGAACACCAGCCGGGCGAGGTGGTTGCCGAACGGGTCCTGTTGCCAGTTGACGAAGTGCTCGGCGGGTTCGACCTGCAGCGAGTACTGCAGCACCGGAGTGCGCGCGTGGGGCGCCGGCCGCAGGCGCACCACGTGCGGGTGCACGGTGGTGGGACGGTCGAAGTCGTAGGTGGTGCGGTGGGTGAGTGCGACGTGGATGGCCATGGTGCCAGTATGGACGTGGCGGGTCGACACCACCAACCCGGTGTCGGCCGGGGTGGTCGCGTCGTCGTCGTGGTCGGAGCGGGTCCGACTCGCCGCGGACCGCGCTTGTCAGCCGATGACGGGCAGGATCCCCACCAGCCAGATCGCGGCCGCCACCGGGACGAACAGGGCGGCCCACGTCCGTCCGGTGAGCACCAGTGTCCCCATGCACATCGCCAACGTGGCCGCCGTCGCCCCCAGCGCCAGGCGGGGCAGCAGCGGGCCGCCGAACAACAGCCCGCCCTGCAGCATCCACAGCGCGAACGCGACCACCGCCGTGGCGATGATGGCGCCACGCGAGGCCGTCAGCCCGGCCGGCACCTGGCGGTCCACCAGCAGCACCGTCGCCGCCAGCGCCGCCCCGATGAGCAACCCGATGACGGCGGGGCGGTTCGTCCCGATCGCGTAGAGCAGTTGCAGGATCGTGGCTGCCCCGGCCAGTCCCAGTCCGTAGGTCCGCATGCCGGCCGTCACCGACATCCCGAGCCCGTCGAAGGCCGTGGGTGCACGCCGGGCGACCAGCACCATCACCAGGAAGCACCCCAGGGCCATGACCAGCACCAGCACCATGCGGACCAGTCCGAAGGCACTGACCGGCAATTGCGACAGTTGGCCGTAGATCGCCCGGTTCAGCGGTAGTCCCTGCACCAGTTGGGCCACGACGCCCGCGGCGATCGTGGGCAGCCCGAGCACGAGGGCCAGTGACAGGTCGCCCGCCTCCAGGTTGCCGCCGGTCGCCCGGGTGTCGCCTCGCTGGCGCGCCAACCAGGTCGGCCACACGACCACCGCCAGGATCGCGATGACGAGCGCCACCACCTGGCCGACATCGCCCCCCGGCCAGCCCGGGACCCCCTGCATGATGCCGACCAGGCCAGCACCCATCACCACGCCCGCGGGGGCGAGGACCACGTCACTGAGGGCGGCACCACGAGTCATCCACATGGTTGCGGACGCTACCACCGGCGGTGGTGGCCAACGGCGCGCTGGCTATCCTCGGGGGGCGCGCGCGGGGTGTGGCTGGGCCGACTCGTCCACTGTCCCGGGCGCGCCGTTCGTCCGCCGTCATCGGAGTCGTCGTGGCCCCCGCGCAGCACCTCGTCCGCGCGTCCCTGGTCGTGATCGGCGACGAGATCCTGAACGGCCACGTGGCCGATCGCAACACCGGTGTCCTGGCCCGTGGGTTGGCCGCGGTCGGCGTGGACCTCCAGCGCACCCACACGGTCGCCGACGACCGCGCCGACATCGTCGAGGCGATCCACGCCGAACTCGCGCGGACGCGTCCGCGCCTGCTGGTGACCTCCGGCGGCATCGGCTCGACGCCCGACGACATCACCTTCGAGGCCGTCGCGACAGCCCTCGATCGTCCGTTGGAACGCCACGCCGGGATCGTCCAACGCCTGGAAGGGTCGTTGGCACGCCAGTCCGCGGCCGGGCTGGCCGTCGGCCCCGACATCCGCGAGCCGATGATGCGCATGGCGGACCTGCCGACGGGGGCACGGTTGCTGGAGGACGTCAGCGGCTGGGTCCCCGCGGTCGTGCTGGACCTGGACGGGGGCGTGGCCGGTGAGGGCGTGACCGTCGCGATCCTGCCCGGCGTGCCCGGTGCCTTCGAACACATCGTCGCCGAGGGGTTGGTGCCGATGGTCGCCGGCCGCAACCTCGTGCCCACGACGGTCGAGGTCGAGCACGGGTTGCCGGAGTCGATCCTCAACCCGGTCTTCGCCGAGGTCGGACGGGACTTCCCGGACGTCAAGCTGGGGTCCTACCCGGGGCGACCGATGCTCGTGCGCCTGATCGGCACGCGTGAGCGGACCGCGGCGGCAGCCGACCGCGTGCAGGAATACCTTGACCGGCTGCTGGCGGACGAACCGGGCCGGCGGATCGCCGCCCAGTGGGGTGGCCGCACGACCACCGCTCGCCGGTCCAGCGACCAGGCGATGGCCACGCCGACCTCGTCCCCTGACCCCGCGACTCCCGAGGACCGCCCGTGACCGACGTCACCCCGCGCCTGCTGTTCGTCCACGCCCATCCCGACGACGAGTCGTCCAAGGGCTCGCCGACCGCGGCCAGGTACGTCGCCGACGGTGCCCGCGTGGCGCTGGTGTGTGCCACCGACGGCTCGGCCGGGGACGTCCTGAATCCCAACCACGCCCCGGTCGACCGGGCCGACATGCCCGCCCTGCGGGAACAGGAGTTGGCCAAGGCCGTGGCCATCATCGGCTTCCACGAGGTGTACGCACTGGGCTACGTCGACTCGGGCCTGCCGGACGACCCGATGGACGTCCCGGCCGGATGCTTCGCGGATCTGCCCTTGGACACCACCGCGGCGGCGCTGGCCGACGTCATCCGGACCGAGCGGCCGCACGTGATCGTGACCTATCCGCCCGACGGCGGCTACCCCCACCCCGACCACATCCGGGTCCACGCGTTCACCATGCGGGCGATGGAACTGGCCGCCGAGGACGGGGACCAGCCCGCGTGGACCGTCCCCAGGACGGTCTTCGGGACCGGTTTCCCGCGCACCCGGCTGCAGGCCCTGCACGACGCCCTGACCGAGCTCGGGCTGGACTCGCCGTTCGCGTCGTGGCTGGAGAATCGGGACGAGCGCGACGCCGACCGGCCCCACGACATCGCGGTGGACGTCCGTGACTTCTTCGACGTCCGCGACAACGCGCTGCGGGCCCACGCCAGCCAGGTCGATCCTGACGGGGGCTGGTTCAACCTCCCACGGGACGTCGAGGTCGACGTGTTCCCGTGGGAGACCTACGTGATCCTGGACGGCCCGCCCGCCCCGGACGGCGCCGACGACCTGTTCGTGGGACTCGACCTCGTCGACTGACGACGTCACGGTCACCCGGCCGTCCCCGCGTGCGCAACTGGCCGACGGCCACGCCCACCACAAGGCCGACGGTGGGGGCGAACACGATCCACAGGACGTGCCCGGTGATGGCGAACGCCGTGACTCCGACGAGCATCCCCAGGACAAGGCCGGTGAGCATCCCCGTCTCGAGTGGGCTGTACGTGCGGTCCATGGTCATCCTTTCACGGTGACATCGCGACGCGTCATGCCGGGAGGACGTCGACGCGCAGGGGGGTGATGCCGAAGTAGGTCACGAGCACGGCGCCGAGCCCGGTCAGCAGGGCCCCCAGGCCAAGCAGGTCACCCACGACGGGGATGATGCTCAGGACCTGGAGGATGGCGACGACGACGATCACGCCCAGCGGGGTCGCCCAGCCGGGGTCGACGACCGGCAGCCGAGCGCCGACGACGTGGCCCAGCGCGATCGCCCCATGGGCGGTCGCGACCACGCCCACGACCACGCCCACCAGTGCGACCGGCAGCAGCAACAACGTGAAGGCCATGAACACGAACACCGTCAGGGCGGTGAGGGCACCAAGGGCCCCGACGGTCAGCGTGACCACGGGATGGCCCACGATGGCGTCGGCCACGTTGTCGAGGGCGGCTCCCCGCCTGCGCCGCAGACGAGCAGCGACCAGTGCCAGCAGCAGCGCCGTGACCGCCGACATGAGCAGTCCCGCCGGCCCGGCCCGCGGGCCGGTGGCGACCGGCAGGCTGGTGCGCTGCCCGATCACTGCTCCGGGTGCCACGGCCAGCGAGCCACCGACATGGCGAAGTTCCCCGTCGATTGTTGCCGAGTCGTCGACTCGGACGACCCCGGCGAGTTGGACGATGTCGCCGGCGACCTCGCCTGACACCACCACCTCCCCACCGATGACGTAGACCGGGCCTGGGACGGCGGTGTCCACGGCCACGCGTGCCGTCGCGTCGGCCACGACCACCGCGCCGGGCTGGTTGGTGAGGTCGTGGCTGCCCGACACCAGCAACTGGACGGTCTCGACGCCGGAGTCGGCGGACGCCATCAGCAGGGCCACGAGGAGCAGGGGAACAAGGGTGAGGTTCATGGTGGCGACCTCCTGGTGGCCAACGACCTGGCCCGCCGGATGTAGGCGACCACCGGCCAGGTCACGGCCAGCAACAGGGCAAGGGCGTTGACGAGGCTGAGGTGGTCGAGCAGGGTCAGTCCGAGGCTTTCCGAGTACAGGGCCAGCGAGGTCGACAGGAACGAGGCGAGCCAGCCGGCGATGCCGACGCCCAGCGCCGTGCGGGTGCCGACGGTTGCCGGGGTGGACAGATCGGGCCACAGCGCGAAGTTCAGCGTGGTGTAGAAGCTGACTGCCAGCACGTAGAAGAGGGGCAGCGCCAGCGGCGGGTCCATGCCGGCCGGGCCAGTGTGCAGGTGGGTCGTGTACAGCAGGTGGGTGAAGGCGAACAGGCCGAAGATCCACACCAGCAGCCAGCGTCGCCCGAAGGCCGTGTACAGCACCCCGGCCATCGCCGCGCCGACGAGGTGTGCCGCCGCGATCACCAGTCGAGGGCCGATCTCGGGCGACTGCCACGAAGTCGAGACGTACGCCGGGGTCTCGATGATCCGCAGGAAGCCCACACTGTCGACGAAGAAGATGGCGAACATGGCGGCCAGGGGTACCCAGAACGCAAGGCTCGCGGTGGCGATCGGCGTGGGGCGACAGAACCGCCCGATGCCGAAGCGTTCGTGTTGACGTGCGAGTCGGTCGACGAACGCGAACCGACGCAGCGACAGCACACCCAGGACCACTGCCGCCGGGACCATCATCGTGGCCATCACCGGTGCGAAGGCCTCGATGCGCCATTCCAGCGGGTACACGGCTGCGACCGCGAAGGCCAGACCGGCGGCCACGGCAGCGACGTGCCCGCGGTGGCGCACGGCCACGAGGTCGACCATCAGGCTGAATGCGACGGGCATCCCGACACCGAGCGTGGCCGAGCACACCACGATCCACGCGACGAACCCCGCGGACGTGCTCACCCGTGGCGCGGCCAGGGTCAGCACGGTCTGGGTCGTCACGACTGCGAACAGCAGTCGGATCTTGACGGGCAGCGACCCGCCCCAACCGCGACGGTCCATGGTGCGACCGGTGACCACGGCCACGACCAGCGCCGCCACGGCGAACCCGGCCATGGCCCGGGACACCGTCGAGGACGCCAACCCGACTCGCCGGGTCCCGAGGTCGATCAGGCCCAGTTGGACGAAGGTGAGGTTGTAGTAGTAGCCCGCCGCCATCACCGCGACGTAGGCGACGTAGCCCACACCGGTCACCCCGATGGGTCCAACCAGCCGAGCAGCTGGTCCCGCGGGGTCGACCAGGCCCCGCACCAGGCCGGCCGGCGACGTCGACTTCGACTGCGTGTTCACGGGCCGGTGTGGGGGAACCGGGCACGGTCGATCCTGTAGCGGAAGAACGTGCCGCCCTGGCGCTGCGGAGTGTTCCAGTGCCACCCGACCCGACCGGCCGTGGCGATCGTGATGCCATCGAAGCGGTCACGTTCGGTGACGTCGCCACCGAACGAATACCAGTCGAACTGTCCCGGATCGGGGTCGCCCCACCGTTGCAGGCACACCTCGAGGAGGCGGCCGGTCTCGTCCACGACGACATCGACGTCCACGGCGTCGTCACCGATCGGAAGAGTGACAGTGGCACGGTGGTCGTCGACCTCGGTCCAGGTGGCGCCCATCGCGGGTGTCAGGCCCTGCGGTGCCCAGGCCACGGTCTCGGCGGCCAGGCGGCCAAGCGCGCTGCGGTCGGTGTCGCGACCGGACGCGCGCGCGACCGGGACCAGCCCCCACAACCGGAAGTCCAGCGAGCCGCCGCCACGCCACAGACGGTCGGCACCCCGGAACACCAGCGGTCCCACACCGGCCCGAGCCGACCACACCAGGCCGGCGCCCACCCGCAACACCTGCCGTGCACGAAACGGCATCCAACGGTTGAGCCTGATCTCGCCAGTCATGTCGAGCACGACGACGGGCGACAGCGCGACGTCGGGTGCCAGTGCCCCTGCCAGGAGCCGTCGGGCCGGAGGTGGAAGTCCCGCCACGTCGTCGGGGTCGAACCTGTCGACCGGCGGGCTCGGTGTCGCGAGTTCTCGCCAGGCCAAGTCCGTGTCGCTGCGACGGCGGGTCATGGCCGCAGACTCGTAGGGGGCGTGGCATCAAACGCCGTCGTCGACGGTCGCTCGACCGACCGCGGTCGCAGGGCACCACCGAGATGCGCCACGACCTGGGCATCCGCGAAACCGGCTGCAAGGTCGGCCTCCCGGCCCAGGGGACGCACCTCGTCGGGCAGCGTGGCGAGCCGAGCCAGCAACGCCTGCCCGACTCGTCCGGTTGCACCCGTCACCGCGATGTGTCCGGTCCTCCACGTGGTGTCCATGTCCAGTCTCTCCTGCATCAGACGTCGACGCGCCGCACGACCGCGACGGCTCCCGCCATGGCCACCAGGGCGTACCCGCCGTACAGGCTCGCCGAGGCCACCAGTCCGGGATCGGCATCCGGGGAAGCCCCCGCGATCCGCGACGCGACGGCCGAGGGCAGCCACGCCGCCATGTCGGGCACGAATGCCCCGAGCAGAGGTTCGACGGCCAGCATCACGATCAGGGCCGCGCCGATCGCGGCGGCCTGGTTGCGCACGATCCCACCGATGCCGAGTCCGAGCAGGGCGGCCAGGGCGGCGGCGAACGTGGTACCCGCCACCGCCGCCAGGATGCGGTCGGTGTCGGCCACGAGGCCCGTGGAGGTCACCAGGAGCACGAGCCAACTGCCGATGACGGCCGTCGCGGCTGCGACCAGCCCCAACACGGCGCCCAGCGCGAACGTGGCGACGGCCTTGGCCGCCAGCACCCGCTCGCGCCGCGGATTCGCCAGGAAGGTCGACGCCAGCGTGTGGTGGCGCACCTCGGTGGCCAGTCCGAGCGTTCCGAGCAGGACGGCGATCACCGGGGCAAGGCCGGAGGCCGACTGGAACAGCATCAGTTGGGTTTCCGGGTCGGACACCGGCGGGAGGTCACCACCACTGGCGGTCATGGCCTGAGCGATGACCGCGAGCGCAACCACCGCGGCCGTGACGGCCAGGAACAGCCAGGTCGTCCGGACGGAGCGGAGCTTGAGCAGTTCGGCGCGAAGTTGGTCACGCATGGACGTTCCAGACCTCAGGAGGCGGTGAGCTCGAGGAAGGCGTCCTCGAGGGAGTGGGTGCGTTCAGTGAGCTCGTGCACCTCGATGCGCGCATCCAGCGCCAGGCGCGCCACGGTCGGCGCGTCGAGGTCCTCGACCACCATCCGGTCCGAGCCGGCATCGGGGTGGACACGTCCACCAGCCTGGCGCAGCACGGCCTCGAGTCGCACGAGCTCGGGGCTGCGTACCGACAGCGCACGTGCGTGCTCGGTCGTCAGCGCCCCCACCCGGTCGTGGGTGACCAGGGCACCGTCGCGGATCACGACGACCTCGTCGGCGATCAGCGCCATCTCGGCCAACTGGTGGCTCGAGACGAGCACACTGGCGCCTCCATGGGCCCGATCACGCAGCAGGGTTCGAAGGTCCCGGACTCCCTGCGGGTCGAGGCCGTTCGCGGGCTCGTCCAGGATCAGCACGTCGGGATCGGCCAACAGGGCACCGGCGATCCCGAGCCGCTGGCGCATCCCGAGGCTGTAGCCCCCGGCGGGTCGATCGGCTGCGGCGACCAGACCGACCGTGTCCAGCACGGCGTCGACCCGCTGCCGGGGACGTCCGGCGGCGGCCGCAAGGATCTCCAGGTGGGCTCGTCCGCTGCGAGCCGGATGGAACGCGTCGGCTTCCAACAACGCCCCCACGGTGCCGGACGGGTCCGGCAGGTCGGCGTACGGCACGTCACCGATCAAGGCGCGGCCGGCGGTGGGCCGGACCAGGCCCAGCAGCATGCGCATCGTCGTCGACTTGCCGGAGCCGTTGGGCCCCAGGAACCCGGTGACCACCCCAGGACGCACGTCGAAGGACAGGTCATCGACGGCCAGGGTCGGTCCGAAACGCTTCGTGAGGTGGCTGACGGTGATGGTGGTCACGGGGTCCCCTGAGGCAGTGTCCGATGGCGCCTTGGTTGGCGATGGTCGCGTGTCGCGGAGCCGTCTGGCAGGGCCGTTGTGCATGGTGCCGGACGGCCGACTGTCGGTTCCCGGCCGGGCCCCACGGCCCTGGGTTCCATGGCCAGTGTCGTCAGGACCCGTCGGGCGACGTCACGGCCGCATCCGCGCCGATCCGGTCGGCAACATCCATCAGGAAGTGGTGGACGGCCATCTCCGCCACGCGACGACCGAAGCCGACATCGGCGATGGCGCCCAGGAATCCCAGTGGCGGCCGGTAGTGCCCGATGAACGACAACTGGGTCATGGGTGGATGGCTGGAAAGCTCGGCTGCCTCCAGGAAGCCTTCCATGGCGGGGAACAGTCCGCGCCCGTCCTCGGCCTCCCATCGAACGGGAAGGGAGACGGCGTGCGCGTCCACGTCCCGCAGTTCGCCCAGTTCGACCGTCGCATCGCGGCCGAGCTCGAACGAGCCGATGTCCACGCGCAGGTGGGCCGTCTGCGTGTCGGCTCGATCCCCGGCCCGGTCCGTGGCGTCCTGCAGCACTGCCATGGGATCGTCGCGAAGACGACGCCCGACCTCGTCGTAGGCCACGTGGAGGTAGGTGTAGGTGTACAGGTTGCGTTGCATGACATGCCTCCTCAGATGAACAACACTTGGGCACCGGCGGACAGTTCGACGAAGTCGGCGGCGCTGATGATCGCCTCGACGTCGTCGTGGAGGTCGTCTTCGTCGAGGTGCATCATGTCGGCGGACATCCGGCAGGCCCACAGGTGGCCGCCCGCTGCGGTGATGAGATCGAGGAACTCCGGGACCTCGGGGATGTCCAGGCCCTGCAGCTGCTTCTTCATCATGTGCGTGGCGAACGACGTCATCCCGGGCAGCCCCATCAGTGACGGGGGCATGTGGGTCGCGGGATTGCCCACCGGGCTGAACTTGAGGTGGCCCAGCGTCTTCTTGTTGATGATGTCGAATCCCCAGAAGGTGAAGAACATGTGGACCTCGACGCCTTCGGACAACGCGGCGTTGGCCATCACCAGGCCGGGATAGGCCATGTCCAACGAGCCCTTGGAGCAGATGATGGCGAGCTTCCGACCCTCGGTGTCGGGGTCGTCGAACGTCGGGACGGGCGCTTGCATGGTCGTGGTCATGGTGGTGTTCCTCCTGGTCAGACGCAGCCCACGGGCTTGGGCAGGCCGGCGACGTAGGACATCTTCTTGGCCGGCTTCTTCGGGAACAGGCGAAACAGCTCCCGGGTGGGAAAGCCGCCGACGGCGGTGACCCGGCGCAGCGTGGGGGTCTCCCCCTGCTGGCGGTAGTCCTGTCGCAGGAACTCCAGGACCTCGCGGTGCCGCCGGGTCAGTTCCAACCCGATGTTGGTGGCCAACAGGTCCGCCAGGTCGGGATCCCAGTCGTCGTACTCGGTGACGAACCCCTCCTGGTCGACATGGATCTCGCGGCCATCCATCTGTGCGATCGTCATGCGTTGACCTCCTCGGGGACCTTGCCCCGCATCGACATCTCCGAAGCCAGTGGCAACGGCCTGCCCGGCAACAACATGTGCCAGTACAACCACCGGAAGGCCAGCTTCCCCGCGTGGTTGATCCGCGACTCCTCGAGCAGCCGGAACGGTCCCACGCCGGGCAGCGGGTAGGCACCGGACAGCGGTTGGGTGTGGTAGTTGAAGTCGATCATCATCGCCTTGCCGTCACCGGTCTCGATGAAGCAGTTGGCGTGGCCGTCGAACTCCCGGTCCATCCGTCGACCTGCGACGTGGTCGAGGAAGTTGTCGACGAACACGTCCACGGCGAAGTGCGCCACGGACCCGGCCTTGGAGGTCGGGAGGTTGGCGGCATCGCCGATCGCGAAGATGTTGCCGGCGGCCGTGGACTGCATCGTGGCCGGGTCCACCCGCACGTGGTCGAGTTCGTCACCCAGGCCACTGCGGCCGACGAAGGCGGCACCACGGTTGACCGGCACCGTCACCAACAGGTCGTAGGGGACCTCGCGCTCGTCATAGGAGACGATCACCCGGCGATCCTCGTCGATGACGTCGACCATGAAATCGGCTTCGAGCTCGATGTCCCGCTCCGCGAGCTTGGTCCCGAGTTCACGTGACGCGATCGGCTTGGTGAACGCGCCGTCCAGTGGGGTGACGTAGACCAGTTCCGTGGCGCTGCGACGTCCGGTCCGGCGCAGGTGTGCGTCGGCCAGGAAGGCGAACTCCAGCGCCGCCACGGGGCACTTGATCGGCATCTCACACACCTGCACGACGAGTCGGCCACCCGTCCAGGACTCCAGTGCATCCGCAAGTCGACGGGCGCCGTCCAGGGTGTAGAGGTCGAAGACCGTGTCGTTCCAGCCGCTTCCGAGCATCCCGGGGGTCTCCCCCGGGTCCGGGTGCGTGCCGGTGGCGATGATGAGTTGGTCGTAGCCGAGTTCACGTCCACCCTGGAGATGGACCATCGACGCCTCCGGGTCGACGCGGTCGACCTCGGCGTAGACCACCTCGACCGCGTCATCGAGGAACTTCCGGCGTGACCGGACCAGGTCCTGTGGTTCGTAGGTCCCGAAGGGGACGAACAGGTATCCCGGTTGGTAGTGGTGCTCGTCGTCCCGGTCGACGACCACCACCGTCCAGTCGCGCAGTTCCCGGTGCAGTCGGTTCGCGACCATCGTGCCGGCGGTGCCCCCGCCAAGGATGACCAATCGTCGTTCGTTCATGGCTGACCTCCTGGTGGCGAGTCTGACGGCCCGCGACGACGGGCGGACGTGCCGAAGGTCCCGCCGTGTCGGGGCCCAGTGGCTGCTCCGGAGAAGAATTCGGGTGACGCCCGCGCGGCCGCTCGGCGACGGTCCTCAGCCGGGACGCCTGAAGTGCTCATCGCGTCCGGGCTGCGACCTCCCCGGCGACGTGGTCGGCCCAGGTGTCGACTGCGTCCCAGTCACGGAAGTCGCCGACGGGGACCCTCAGCGCCCGCACGATGGCCCGCTCGGCGAACCCCAGCGCGCTTCTGTCGATCTTGCCGGCGAACAACTCATGGCCCAGCGCACCCGTGGCGGCCATCAGGTCATCGACCTGGACGGCGTCCTGGTCGGGCTTCGGGGGATCGCCGACTGGGCCGGACGAGAACAGCCAGACCGGTCGCGCCGTCAGCTCCGCGTCGAACCGCTCGACCAGCTCCTTCGCCGGATCGAGCCAGTGGCCGGCGTAGACGGCACTGCCCAACACGACCGCGCCATAGGACTCGAGCCGGGTGACCTCGGCAGGGTCGGCGACCGTCACCTGCAGACCGTGTTCGCGCAGCCGTCCCGCGATCGCCTCGGCGATCTCCCCGGTCGCCCCGTGCTTGGACGCTGCCGTGACAAGGACGTGCATTCCCGCTCCTCTGGCCGTCGACCTGATCGGACCAACCCCCACAGTCTTGCCAGTCGGCCGGGGATCGCAGAGAGCCGAACCGCCCGCCGGTGACGGGACCCTCGGCCCTCGGGGGCCAACGGCGGTCCGGTGGTCCTTGGCGGCGAGCCTCGTGGGGCTCCGACGCCGAGCCAGGGCACGGCCCTGGACGTGGTGTTCGCGGCCGCACCGAGCGCCAGACGGGCCCCCTGGCCAGGGGCCTTCGTCACCGTGGACTGGGTCCTTTGCCACGTTCGCGCGGAGCGGGCAGCAGTGACAATCGGGTCATGACAGCTGGTCTGAGGAGGGCGTCATGCGACCCGGACGAATCGTTGCGCTGATCGTTGGATTCCTGTTGTTGGCGCCGGGAATCGGGATGCTCTTCGGCGGGGTTGGCCTGAGCGTGCTTGCCGCGCAACGTGATGACGAGGGGTTTGCGACCACCACGGTGGCGTTGGCATCCCCGACCGCGGCGATCACCACCAACGACCTGACCTTCCAGGTCGATCCCGGCACACCCGAGTGGGTGGTCGACGCCCTCGACCTCGACGTCAGGATTGGCGTGGTCGACGGCGCGCAGGACGTGTTCGTCGGTATCGGGCCGGCTGGCGCAGTCGATGACTGGCTGACCGGGGTTGCCCACGACCAGGTCCAGCGGGTCACAGTCGCGACGGGCGGGGCGGACGTCACCTATCGGGCCCAGCCCGGCACCGATGTCGCGATCGCCCCGGCCGGCCAGTCGTTCTGGGTGGCCTCCGCCACGGGCCAGGGCGGGGAGCTGACCTGGACGGCCACGGACGGCGAGTGGACGGCGGTGGTCACGAATGCCGACGGGTCGCTGGGCGTCGTGACCGACCTGGAGGTGGGGCTGCGAGCGGACTTCCTGCTGCCGGTCGGACTGACCCTGGTCACCCTGGGGGTACTCGTCCTCGCCCTCGCGGTGTTCCTGATCGTGTTCGGCGCGGCCGGTCAACGTCGGGACGACGGCGACGTCGACACCGCGCCGGCAACGGCGGACGTCCCGCGGCCGGCGGCGGTGGCCGGGGCCACAGGCCGGCATCCGGTGTCGGTACACGCCCGACTCGATCCCGCCCTGTCACGCTGGCAGTGGCTGGTGAAGTGGGCCTTGGCCATCCCGCACTTCATCGTCCTGGCCGCGTTGTGGGCGGTGTTCGGTGTCCTGACCATCGTGGCCGGGGTGTCGATCCTGTTCACCGGGACGTATCCGCGGGGGGTCTTCGACTTCAACGTCGGCGTCCTGCGGTGGTCCTGGCGGGTCACCTACTACGCCACGACGGGGGGCATCGGCACGGACCGCTACCAGCCGTTCAGCCTGACCCCGGACCCCGACTACCCCGCGGACCTCGACATCGCCTACCCGCAGAAGCTGTCCCGCGGCTTGGTGTTGGTGAAGTGGTGGCTGCTGGCGCTGCCCCACTACGTGGTCCTGGCGCTGCTCCTGGGCACGATCCAGTGGTACCCGACCAACCTCGACGGCGTACGTGTCGACCCCACGGGTGGCGCCGGGATCCTTGGACTGCTCGTCCTGGTCACGGGCATCGTGTTGTTGTTCAGTGGGTCCTATCCCGGGCGGCTGTTCGACCTGGTCGTCGGCCTCAACCGCTGGATCTTCCGGGTGATCGCCTACGCCGCGCTCATGACCGACACCTACCCGCCGTTCCGCCTCGACCAGGGCGGTTCGGAACCCACGCCCCCGCCACCAACCCAGCCGCCGACGCCACCGACGACGACCCACCCGCCGCTGGCCCGCACCCCGGCCTGACGGCTCCACACCGGCGGCCGCCCACACCGGGCGCCGCCGGGAGGAAGGTCCCCAGGATGGACACGCTGACACGGGAACGGACACCCGAGGCAGAAACCCCCCGGGAGGTCGACGGGATCTGGTCGGACTGGCGGATCGGCCTGGCACTCGCGGTCGGGATCACCGTCCTTGCCGCCGTGGTGGCCGCGTGGCTGACGCCGCGCGGTCCGCTGACCGGCGCACAGGCGTTGGTGTCGATGGTCGGCGCCGTGGCGGTCGGGGTGCTCGCCGGTGTCGCGATGGGCAACCGCTGGAGCATGCTGGCCACCCCGGTGGTGTTCATGGCGGCCTTCGAGGTTGGCCGGATCGGGGCGGCCGGACCCACCGTCGACGGGGTCAACCTGACGGCGATGCTGGGTCAGTTCGCGTTCGTGGTCGGACGCGTCGCCCATGGGTTGATCGTCCTGCCGGCCCTGGTGCTGGGCGCCGGCGCGGGGGTGTGGCTGTCGCATCGGCTCGGCAACCCTCGGGCACCCCGCCCAGGTGTCCCGGGTCGGATCGTTCTGGGCGTGCTGGCGCTGGGCGTCGCCGGCCTGGCCGTGGCCCTGGCCCGTCCGGCCTCCACCGCCCCGATCCTCGGTCCCGACGGGCAACCGCTCGCGGGCAGCATTGCCGAGTTCGCCACGGTGGAGATCGGCGGGGTCGACCAGGTCATGCTGCTCCGCGGGACCAGCACCGACAACCCCGTGCTGCTGCACCTGGCCGGAGGACCTGGAGGAACCGATCTCGGCGCGATGCGTGCCGACACCGAACTCGAACAGGACTTCGTCGTGGCCACCTGGGACCAACGTGGGACCGGCAAGTCCTACGCCACGTCCATCGATCCCGTCGAAGACCTGACCGTCGACCAGGCGGTGGCCGACACGATCGAGGTGGCCACCTACCTGCGCGACCGGTTCGACCAGGATCGGATCTTCCTGACCGCCAACTCCTGGGGGACCATCCCCAGCGTGTACGCCGTCCAACGGGCGCCCGAACTGTTCCACGCCTACGTCGGCACCGGCCAGATGGTCGACAACCGCCAAACCGACCAGATGTTCTACGACGACGCGCTCGCATGGGCCGAACAGGTCGGAAACGACGCACTCGCCGACCAGATCCGTGTGGCCGGACCGCCCCCCTACGACAACCTGCTGGACTACACCTACACCGTCGCCTACGAACACCAGTGGAACGCCTACCCCGGCGTCGATGACCTGTGGAAGATGCCGTTCAACGTCTTCGTACCCGAGAACACGCTGATGGACCGCATCAACGCCACCCGGGCCATGTTCGACGTCAACTGGTTCGTCTATCCGCAGCTCCAGGACTACGACTTCCGACGTGACGTCACTCGGCTGGAGGTCCCGGTCCACCTGGTCATGGGCCGCCACGAGGCCCGTGGACGCGCCGTTCCCGCGAGGGAGTGGTTCCAACTGCTGCACGCACCGTCCAAGGAGCTGGTCGTGTTCGACGATTCCGGGCACCGTCCATGGTTCGAACAACCCCACGAGTTCGCGGCACTCATGGCTGATGTGCTCGCACACAGCGACGTGACGCCCTGACCCCGGACATCGTCCCGGGCCCACCGGAATCACGTCCGCGAGTCCGCCCGCCCTCGGCCAGCATCCTGACCGAGCCGTGGCCCGGGCCGTCGCGTCCGATCGTCCCGGACTCGTCGGCCCGGTCACGCCCGTGCGCATCATGCGAACGTGTCCGGCAACGGCGAGGACGTGCGACGCCCTGCGGGTCAGCGGTGCACGACCACGGGACAGGAAGCATGGGTCACGACCTGTTGGCTGACCGATCCGAGCAGCAGCCCCCGGAATCCGCCGAGGCCGCGGCTGCCCACCACCACGTCCGCCTCGCGGGAGGCGTCCAGCAGCGCCCGGACGGGCAGGTCGAGCACGCCCCGGGGCTCGATGTCGACGGCGGCGGCCTCGTCCACCTGGGAACGGACCCGAGCCACGACCTGGTCGAGTACCCGCCGCGCGTCGGGTTCGGAGAAGTCGGGGGTGAAGCCCGGCTCGTCCAACCCGTGCGGCTGGTTGAGGTAGTCGTAGGCCATCAACGCGACGACCCGACCTCCTCGAGCTGCCGCATCACGCAGGGCCCAGGCCAGTGCGGCATCGGCCGCTTCGGAGGTGTCCACGCCGACCACGGTGGTGTTCATGCCTACTCCTCTTGCCAGAGGGGTCTGGGTCCGAGTGTCCCCGTGGGCGACGGTCGCCGCGGAGGGTCGGCCCCAGCACACGGGTGGGGGGAGGCCACGAGCCCATGACGGACGCCTCGACGAGGCCGACCTGGTCGCGCTGTGACGTCTGGCCCTTCGGAGGCGGGTCGAGCGGCCCTTCCCGGCCGCGTGGACCACGGCCATGCTGCTGGTGGTGGCGGACGACCGTCCGCCCACCAGGTCTGGCCCCGGGAGTTGGTGGTCATCCAGTGGGTGCCGTCGTTCGTCGAACTCGACGAGGTGTCCAGCTCGACCCATCGCGTGCCCGTTGGCCGTCGCCCTGGCTCCCATGCCGCGCTCGGCGACGACGCAGACGCCGACCGGTGATGGTCTCCACGAACGCAGCAACACGTCCACCCGAGTGAAGGAACCTGCCATGACCTGGGCCACCCTGGACGGCAACGAGGCGGCAGCACGGATCGCACACGCGCTGTCCGAGACGATCGCGATCTACCCGATCACGCCGGCCTCCCCGATGGGTGAACTGTGTGACCAGTGGTCGGCTGCACAGCGGCAGAACCTGTGGGGGGTGGTGCCCCGCGTCATCGAGATGCAGTCCGAGGCCGGCGCAGCGGGGGCGCTCCACGGAGCGGTCACCAAGGGCACGCTGGGGACGACCTTCACGGCCTCCCAGGGCCTGCTGCTGATGCTGCCCAACATGTTCAAGATTGCTGGCGAGTTGACCCCGGCCGTCATCCACGTGGCCGCCCGCACGGTGGCGACCCATGCCCTGTCGATCTTCGGAGACCATTCCGACGTGATGGCTGCCCGCACCACCGGTTGGGCCATGCTGGTCGCCACGTCGGTGCAGGAAGCGCACGACTTCGCTGCGATCGCCCATGCGGCCACCCTCGAGTCGCGGGTGCCGTTCCTGCACGTGTTCGACGGCTTCCGGACCTCACACGAGATCAACCGGATCCACACGCTCGACGACGATGACCTGGAGGCGCTGGTCGATCCGCAGTGGGTCGTCGATCACCGGAGTCGGGGCCTGGATCCCGATCGACCACAACTGCGCGGCACCGCCCAGAACCCCGACGTGTTCTTCCAGGCCCGCGAGGCCGGCAACACCTTCGTCGAGGCCGTCCCGGGGATCGTGCAGGCCACCATGGACCGACTGGCCGAACGCACCGGACGCCGCCACGGCCTGGTCGAGTACATCGGCCACCCCGATGCCGAGCGCGTGATCGTGCTGATGGGGTCGGGGGCCGGAGCCGCCAGGGAAGCCGTCGAGGTCATGGCCGGTCGAGGTGAGCGCGTGGGCGCGCTGGTCGTGCGCCTGTACCGCCCGTTCCCGCACGACGCCCTGCTGTCCGCGGTGCCCGACAGCGCCACCGCCATCGGGGTCCTGGACCGCACCAAGGAACCGGGGGCACCAGGGGAACCACTGTTCCTGGACGTGGTCGCCGCCCTGCATCGAGGCGTGGCGACCGGGCGTCGCCGGGCGATGCCCGTCGTGGTGGGTGGACGCTACGGGCTGAGTTCCAAGGAGTTCACCCCGGCGATGGTGGGCGGGGTGTTCGACGAACTCGCCGGGCCGGATCCGCGCCATCCGTTCACGGTCGGCATCGTCGACGACGTGACCCACACGTCGCTGGCCGTCGACACCCACCTCCGGGTGCCACGCCGCGATGGTGAGCAGCGTGCGGTGTTCCATGGCCTGGGCAGCGACGGGACGGTCGGGGCCAACAAGAACACCGTCAAGATCGTGGGTGCGCACACGGAACTGTTCGCCCAGGGCTACTTCGTCTACGACTCCAAGAAGGCCGGTGCGCGCACCGAGTCGCACCTGAGGTTCTCTCGTGAGCCGATCACGTCGACCTACCTGATCGACGATGCCGACTTCGTCGCCTGCCACCAGTTCGGCTTCCTGCAACGTCACGACGTCCTCGCCCGGGCGCGCCACGGTGCCACGTTCCTGCTCAACGCGCCGTTCCCGCCCGACCAGGTCTGGAGCCAGTTGCCCCGAGAAGTCCAGGACACCATCCGCGAACGCGACCTCGACCTGTGGGTCATCGATGCCTACGCGGTCGCACGCGACGCCGGCCTCGGTGGACACATCAACACGGTCATGCAGCCATGCTTCTTCGTGCACAGCGGCATCCTGCCACGCGACGAAGCCCTCGCCGCCATCAAGGCCTCGATCGAGACGACCTGGGGCAAGCACGGCCCGGGAGTGGTGGCCCGCAACCTCGACGCCGTCGACGCGTCACTGGCGGCGATGCACCAGGTCGAGGTCCCGTCCGACGAGCGCAGCGGCCACCACCGCCCACCGGTGGTCGGCACGGGCGCCCCGGACTTCGTCGAGCGGGTGACCGCACGGATCATGGCCGGTGAGGGCGACCTGTTGCCCGTCAGTGCGCTGCCCGTGGACGGCACGTTCCCCACCGGCACAGCACGGTGGGAGAAGCGGTCGATCGCCCAGGAGATCCCGATCTGGGACCCCTCCATCTGCATCGACTGCAACAAGTGCGCAATCGTGTGCCCGCATGCCGCGATCCGGACCAAGGCCTACGACGACGACGTGTTGGGTTCCCTGGCCGAGGGGTTTCCGTCCAAGCCGTTCAAGGACCGCAGCCTGACGGGCATGCACCTGACGGTCCAGGTGGCACCCGACGACTGCACCGGCTGCGGCGTGTGCGTCGAGGTGTGCCCGGCGACCTCGCGCGAGCAGGTCGGCCACAAGGCCATCAACATGCGACCGGCGCAGGCACACCGCGACCGGGAACGCCGCAACTTCGCCGCCTTCCTGGAGGTGCCGGAACTCGACCGCACGGCCGTGGCCCACAACACCGTGCGTCACAGCCAACTGCTCCAACCCCTGTTCGAGTTCTCGGGTGCCTGTGCCGGCTGTGGCGAGACGCCCTACCTGAAGTTGCTCACCCAGCTGTTCGGCGACCGGATGCTGGTCGCCAACGCCACCGGGTGCTCGTCGATCTACGGGGCCAACCTGCCCGCCACGCCCTGGACCACCAACGCCGACGGGCGCGGACCCGCTTGGTCGAACTCGTTGTTCGAGGACAACGCCGAGTTCGGGTTGGGGATGCGGCTCGGCCTGGAGCAGCAACGACGCAGTGCCGAGGTCCTGCTCACGTCGTCGGCTTCGATCCTCGGTCGCGACCTGGTCGAGGCCCTGCTGCATGCCGAACAGTCCGACGAGGCCGGGGTCACGGCCCAACGTGGCCGGGTGGACGAACTGCGTCGGCGGCTGGACGGTCTGCCCGGTCCACAGGCCAGGCTGCTCGAAAGTGTGGCGTCCACGCTGGTACGTCAAGGGGTGTGGATCGTCGGTGGTGACGGCTGGGCCTACGACATCGGCTTCGGAGGATTGGACCACGTCCTGGCCAGTGGGCTGGACGTCAACATCCTGGTACTGGACACCGAGGTCTACTCCAACACCGGAGGTCAGGCCTCCAAGGCAACCGCACGTGGAGCCGTGGCGAAGTTCGCCGCTTCCGGCAAGCCCACCGCCAAGAAGGACCTCGGCCTGATCGCGATGCAGTACGGGAACGTCTACGTCGCGCAGATCGCCCTCGGCGGCAACGACATGCAGACGGTGCGGGCCCTGCAGGAGGCCGAGGCGTGGCCGGGACCGTCGCTGGTGCTCGCCTACTCGACCTGCATCGCACACGGAGTCGACATGAGCCAGTCCATGGGGCGCCAGAAGGAGGCCGTGCAGAGTGGCTACTGGCCGCTGTACCGCTACCACCCGGGGGAGGCCGACGACACCCATCCGTTCAAGCTGGACTCGCGGGCGCCCACCATCGCGGTCTCGTCCTTCATGGCCAACGAAGGCCGGTTCGCCGTCCTGCAACGGGCACAACCGGACCATGCCGCCTACCTGGCGGAGCTCGCGCAGGCCGACGTGGACGAACGTTGGCGCTACTACCAGCAGTTGGCCGGGGTCGTGCGCACGACCCCGGCGGAGGCATCCCACCACGCGGACGCAGACGGCCACGACGTGCCGTCGACCAGCCAGGAGCAGTCATGACCACCTTGGAGACCCGCTGGCTGGGACTGGACGTGTCCAGCCCGGTCGTGGCGTCCAGTTCCCCGCTCACCGGACGGATGGACACGCTGCGAAGCCTGGTCGACGCAGGGGTGGGGGCGGTGGTGCTGCCGTCGCTGTTCGAGGAACAGATCGTGCACGAATCGCGCGAGTTGCACACCATGCTCGTGGAGAGCGCGTGGAACAACCCCGAGGCCGCCGGGGGCTACTTCCCCGAACTCGACGACTACAACACCGGTCCCGAGCGCTACCTCTCCCACCTGGAAGCGGCGGTGCGGGAGCTCGACGTCCCCGTCGTCGCCAGCCTGAACGGCGTGTCGTTGGGCGGATGGCTACGCCACGCCGTGGCACTGGAATCGGCCGGCGCTGCGGCGATCGAGCTGAACGTGTACCGGGTGGCCGCCGCCGTCGACGACCAACCCTGGGAGCTCGAGGACGACCTCGTCGGGATCGTCGCACGGGTGGTGGACACCATCGACATCCCGGTCGCCGTCAAGCTCAGCCCCTACTGGTCGGCGACCGCCAACCTCAGCGCACGCCTGGTGCGGGCCGGTGCCGTCGGCCTGTCGCTGTTCAACCGCTTCTACCAACCCGACATCGACGTCGACACTCGCGAGATCGTGCCCCAGCTGGTGCTGTCGACCCCGCAGGAGTTGCTGTTGCCCCTGCGCTGGGTCGCCGTCCTGTACGGGCGGATCGACGCGTCACTGGCCATCACCACCGGCGTGCACGACGCCCAGGGCGTGGCCAAGTGCCTCCTGGCGGGGGCCGACGTGGCGATGACCGCCTCGGCGGTCCTTCGGCACGGACCCGGGCTGGTGTCGTCCATCCTCGACGAACTGCAGGACTGGATGGTCGAACACGACTACGAGTCGGTCGACCAACTCCGGGGGAGCGCCAGCCAACGGGCCGTCGCCGATCCTGACGCCTTCGTCCGAGCCAACTACCTGCAGACATTGACCAGCTGGTCCACGCCCCTGCCCACCTGAGACCGGAGCAAGGAGACCCCGTGGCCCGCGGCATCCACGTCCACGGCCATGCCGCCGTCAACTTCGACGACCATCGCTGTGTTGGCCGGTGACCCGGAATCGCTTCTGCAGGACGCCACGAACGTGTCAACGGACCATGCCGAGACCGCCGTGGGGAACCTGCACGTCAACCTCGGTGACCATGACGTCGCACGCGAGAGACGGATCGAGCTGGGCGACTTCCAGCCCGTCGAAGCCCGGCGCAGCGTCGTCCCATCAGGTGGCAGGCCGAACGCGGACACGTGTGGTTCCCGACCCTGGACGGGCGGTGCAGCGGTCTCCTGGGTCGCTGACGGGTCGGCCACAGATGCAGCGAGGTGTCCACACGGCTCGGGCGGACGGGTGGGTCACGGCTGGACCGGGGCGTGACGTGACGTCGCCGGCGAGAGCCCGGGGGAGGAGTTGCCCGTTCGACAGCGACGGGTCCGAGCGGTGGACGGCGACGGCCCAGCCGACGAGTTGGGCGACCGCGACCGGGACCGAACGGCGGCCGACAACGACTTCTTTGTTGTGTCGCAATCCACGGTGTCGCATGGATTGCGACACGGTCCCGCTATCCGTGTCGCAAGAATTGGTACACGGTCTGGAAACGGCGCCTGTGGCCGATTCAGCCCGATC